>QYPG01000001.1 GCA_007279945.1 Streptomycetaceae bacterium
CCCGATGATTCACGTTTAGCGGCAGAACTACTTATCTCACGTGCGAATATCTGATCTGCGTGAGCGTATAACGCTCTCATTTGGTGTGGGCTCACATTTTCCTTTTGACATTACGATATCAGAGCTTGGAAGTCGCAGCGTTAATCAAGCACTTGCAGATGGTTTTGAACCGCAGGATATTTGGCGCGCTGTATGTAAAGAACATCCCAAAGAGACTGAAAAGCATAGGTTCTAAATATGAAGCTCGCTACAACAATTACACAAACAAGTGATTCGCATCCGCCACTAGTTCTCATTCACGGACTTGGTTCTGCAGCAACAGCATTTAAACCGATAGTTTCCAATCTCTCACAATCTTTTCGCGTTATCACGGTTGATCTTCCGGGGCACGGACAAAGCCCTTTGATCCAAGGTTTAGCTATGGATCCACAGTCACTTGGCAGAGCCATCTTTGACACTATTGATAGTGAGTATGGGATCGCGCAGTTTCATGTAGTTGGTAACTCTTTAGGTGGATGGATAGCGCTGGAAATGGCGGCGGAACAACCTGGTCGCATTACATCCCTTACAGGCCTTGCGCCAGCAGGATTATGGGTGCAACCAGCATCGGGACGTTTGCCAAGTGAGGCACGTTCCTTTTATTTAGCAAAGGCTTTGAAGCCATTTGTGAAAGTGGGATTGCGTGCAAAGGTTTTGCGAAAAATTGGTTTTGCAAGTGTGAGCCCACAATGGCAAGAGTTAAGTTATGAGATGTGTTATGACGCAAGCATGGCCATGGGAAACTGCACGGGATATTTTCCCGCGTGGGATGGCATGTTAGGTCGGCGCTTTGATTCATCAGTCGATAGTTCGGTTCCGGTAACTATACTTTTTGGCGATACTGATAACACTTTGCCTTACCCAAACTCACAAGAGCGTTCGTTAGCACCATCGCACAGTACGTGGTTAGTAATCGATCAGTGTGGTCATGCGCCAATGTGGGATCACCCCGATTTAATCGTAAAGATTATTAAACAGACTAGCGGGCAATAACCTCTAACTCCCAAGGTGATTTATCGGTTGCACCAATCAGTTTGCATTGAAAGTGACGTGAAATAATCTCAAAGAGTTCGTGGGGATTTGTAGGTGAAATATCCTCAAGCAGGGTTCGCGTTACTTCACCGCGCGTTTTCTTTGACATATGAGTAATTACTTTTTTCACTCCATCGACTTCGGTAAAGACCTTTATATCGACACACTTACTAAATGGGGCAGTCCATACGCCTTGATAGGTTGACGAGCGGCAATCCACTATGAGTGAAGGTGACATAGCCTCCAGATAATCCGTTACAGGTTTGCGCATCAATTTGTTATTGATTTTTTGCTTGTAAGGCGCGATGAGGTCCAAAGGTTTTAGAACTCCATATTTAGCTGAGATTATCGCAATCGATTGTTGTCCGCGCTCTTGGGCCGCAGAATTAAGCGAAGCCCAATCCAAGGCCTTATAGAGCACGCCGGTATAGACATTGATTGCAGAACCGGGATCGGCCGCTTTTTTCTCACTTGGCGGTAGCAGGATAAGCACTGGGTAAGTATGGGGCCTTACTGCCTATTATTTGTCAATCGATGAGACTTTACGGCCCGATCGCTTGAATGCTTCAATCAAAATATAGCTATCGAGGGCGTTAATTCCTTTGACTTTGTTACCTAACTCTTCAAGATAGGCATTGAGATCTTTTCGATTGGTCATGGTCACTTCACTTAATATTTGATAGTCACCAGATATGGTCGCCAGGTATCGCACGCGATTATCAAGGATTATTTCTTCGGCAATGCGTGAAACATCGGCTGGCGCGCACTTGATCCAGAGCCAACATTCAACGCTAAAACCTATTGAGGCCGGATTAACAACTGCGTGAATCGAAAGAGCGCCGGAGTCTAATAACTGAGCGGTTTTTCGCCGAGCAGTTGGTTCAGTTAAACCGCAGGCGCGAGCTATCTGATCAAACGTGGCTCGACCATTCTTTGATAACGTCTCTAGAATCAGTTGGTCATCGGCTAGAAGTTCAATCTCTTTAATTGGACGCGGAAGGCGATCGACAATAATTTTCGCTCGCTCGGCATCGGTAAGAATTCCTGGGTTCCACTGGGCGGCAGTTCGATAATACTTAAGACAGCCGTAAGTAGTGGAGTTAACAACTCCCGGGATTCCAGGAATAACGTTGAGCATAATATTTGTGATAACTGCAGTGCTTCCAAAAATCTCAGCTAAACACTCATTGCCACCTGTTGTGAGGTAGACAAAGATGCTTTCATCAAGGTTGGCCATCGCCGTTGCAACGATGGTGTTCATGCCAGGTGCACACGTAATACGAACGATCATCGCCTCCTTACGGGCTAGGGCGCCGCGCTCAATTAATCCGGTGACTTGAATCGCACCTTGGGCCAGTAACTCTTGGCCGCGCCGTGAGACGGTTCGATCTGGCAGCGCCAATACATCGGCGATCGTTGAAAATGGTGCGCGGCCATCAACCTGCAGATAGCCGATAATTCTGCGATCGATCTCGTCTAATTCGTCATTCATAGCCATAAGTTTGGCGATTTCCGTCATCTCGTGTCAAGTATTGCAATTGATGACTGTCTGTGTGAATCTCCTCTCATTCATTGAAATATCTAGCCAAAGGTGGAGCACATGGTTGATGACAGCGGGTGGGCCGACCTTGTCATCTCAGGGGTCTCAAAGAGCTTTAGAGATCCTAAAGGCGCCGAAGTAAAGGCCTTGGCCGAGGTCTCTTTGAATATTCCATCGGGGGAGTTTGTCGTTCTTTTAGGTCCTTCAGGATGTGGAAAGACAACGCTGCTGCGCAGTATCGCCGGCTTTGAAAAAATAGATGCGGGCTATATCAATTTGGGTGGTACCAGAATCGATCTGTTGCCACCACACAAACGTCCAGTAAATACTGTTTTTCAAAGTTACGCCCTGTTTCCACATATGACGGTGGCAGAGAATATTAGTTTTGGTCTTGAGAATGAAAAAATCGAAAAGCGAGAGATTAAATCGCGGGTTGCCGAAGTATTAGAGCTCGTTGAAATGAGAGCGCTATCAGAGCGCAAGCCTTCGCAAATGTCGGGTGGACAGCAGCAACGCGCAGCTCTTGCACGAGCGCTGGCCAAAAAACCTAAAGTCCTTCTACTAGATGAACCATTAGCTGCATTAGATTTGAAATTACGAAAGACAATGCAGATTGAGCTCAAGCGAATTCATAGAGCAACTGGCACAACATTTCTCTTTGTAACACATGATCAAAATGAGGCTATGGCATTAGGTGATCGCATTGCAGTCTTTAATAGCGGTCAACTTGTTCAAGTCGGAACACCATTTGAAATCTATACAGCGCCAACAACTGAATTCGTTGCCAACTTTATTGGCGAATCAACCGTCTTGACTGGATCAATAGATTCACGCACATTTACAGGTGAGGGCGTGAAAATACAGCAGATCCCCAATCAGATTGCAGATGGGTCTGCAAAAAAGATAATTATTCGTCCCGAAGCTTTCTCATTGTTTAGTGGTAAGAACTCAGTCGGACAACTTCGAATCAAAGAGATTATCTTCGCAGGCGATGCGCTGGAAGTTTTATTGGCCAGCAGCACTGGCCATGAAGTAAGAGTTAAATCAGATGTTTCGATTCTCGCTCAGTTAAGTGTTGGCAACGAGGTCGAACTATTTGTGGATGCGGCACAGATTGGCCAGATCAACTAAATGAGGATTCCAGTTCGCTCAAAGCGAGAGCCAGGCATATATGGACCGAATGCCGTCTCCTTTCCTGCTTATGTAACTGGATTCTTCTTAGTAGGCATGCCGCTCGTTGTAATAACGATTTTCTCATTTTTATCACGCGGTGATTTTGGGTCTGGTGTTATTCGCAAATTTACGCTGGAAGCTTACAGAACCGTATTTTTTGAAACTGATTTGATGGGCAATAGCTCATTTAATTTCACCTACCTACACATAATTGGCCGTTCAGTTCTACTGGCATTTACTGTCACTCTCATCTGCTTAATAGTGGGCATCCCAACGGCAATCTGGATTGCGCTGCAGAAGAAATCAACCCAGAGAGTTTTGATCGCACTTGTAACGATTCCATTTTGGGTCAATGTTCTGGCACGGACATATGCCTGGATGCTACTTCTCTCAGAGGGCGGGTTATTCGACAAGCTGGGTTCACCAGTGTTGCTCTACACCTCATGGGCAACCTTCATCGGACTTACATATGCATTTCTACCGTTTATGGTGCTGCCCATTTATGCATCGGCAGAGAAGCTAGATCGAAGTATTTTGGAGGCCGCCTTTGACTTAGGTGCATCAGGATGGCGCGTTTTAATTCGCATCGTCATTCCAATGATTCGCTTTGGAATCTTTGCCGGAATTGCCATTGTCTTTATCCCAGCCCTAGGCGCATATGTTCAACCGGCGCTATTGGGTGGAAATAAAGTGATGCTGATCGGCAGTTTAATTAACGATCAGTTTGGTGAGTCTCGTAACTGGCCAGTGGGATCTGCCCTAGCCGTCTTGCTCCTTGCTATGACCGGATTAATTTTGCTGAGCACCAGACGTCGCAAACTGGAGTTTGCATCATGAGGCAACGGGCATGGAGTGTTTCTAATCTACCCATAATCCGACCAATGGGAGTCTCCAGCTTAATTTTTCTGTACCTACCTCTCTTAACGGTTTTGATTTTTGCCTTCAATAAATCTGAGGATGCAACTACCTGGGGTGGCTTTTCTACCCGATGGTTCAGCACTATCTTGGACAACACTGATTTGATTCGCTCAGCCAAGGTTTCACTCTCCATCGCGATTCCTTGCGCATTAATCGCAGCGATGATCGCCGCGGGCCTTGCAATTGGAATGGGACGGGCAACAGGTTCAGTTCAAAATGTCTTAAGAGCCCTTGTCAACGCGCCGCTTGTACTTCCAGAAATAGTTACATCAGTTGGAACTCTTGCATTCTTTTCACAAGTTGGCATACCGCTTCGCTATGGCTCGCTGCTCTTTGCCCACGTTGTTATGTGCGTGCCATTTGCCTTCTTGCCCATACGATCCAGACTCCGCGATTTTGATGAAAATATCTTCGAAGCTGCCAGAGACTTAGGAGCGAGCTCATTTCGTGTAATGACAAAGATATCTATTCCGCTGTTGATTCCTGCATTACTTTCCAGCGGCCTGCTCTCGTTCATCATCAGTATGGATGATTTTTTAACCTCGCTCTTTGTCTCTGGCCCAGAGACAACGACGTTACCGATCTACATATTTGGGCTCTTAAAACTGGGCGCAAGTCCAGAAGTAAACGTAATAGCCGCGCTATTGCTAATAATCCCAACCCTGGGCTTATTAGTGGGAATCACATGGACAGCAACAAGGAGGAGAAGCAATGAAGCTAGACATCAGTAAAATCACAATGGGTCACCGAAAGCGTTTGTCGATTATCGGCGTAGCTGCAGCGGTCTCGCTACTTGTTGGAATTGCGGTTCCACAGGCACAGGCAGCTGTTGGATATCCGAAGAAGCCAGTTGGAACCGAATTAAATCTATACAACTGGAGTAATTACATTGACCCAGCACTATTGAAGCGCTTTACCGCTGAAACCGGTATCAATGTAAATCTCGGTGTTTACGAGAGCAATGCTCAAATGTTGGCAAAGCTAGAAGCCGGTGCACGTGGATACGACATTATCGTTCCAACCGACTACATGGTTCAGATCATGGCTAAGAAGGGCTTACTACAACGTATTAAGCGCACCACATTTCCTAACGGTGCAAATCTAAAGGCAGAGTTTGCTAACCCATACTTTGACCAAGGACGCAGTTACACGATTCCTTACCTCCATGGACTAACAGGCTTTGGGTACTTAAAGGACAAGGTCACAACAAATCCAACGACATGGAAAGAGTTCTTTGCAGCTATTCCGTCTTACCCAGGTAAGACAACGATTTTTGATGACAAAAAAGAGGTCATCGATGCTGCACTTCGTTCAATGGGATACAAGCCATGTACAAAGAGTGTTGTTCAGCTTCAAGCTGTTCAGGATTTGATCAAGTCGATCAAGCCTAACTTGAACACAATCGCAAGCTCTGGAAACATCGGTCGTTTATCATCTGGAACATCTGTTCTTTTGATGATGTACAACGGTGCAACATACAAAGCCAAGCTTGCTAATCCAAATGTTGTCTTTGTTTATCCAAAAGATGGTTTGCCACTATGGCAGGACAACTTTGCAATTCCAGTTGGCGCTAAGAATGTTGATAACGCCAAGATATTCCTAAACTGGATGATGGATCCAAAGAACATTGCGCAGGCTTCAAACTGGGCCGGCTATAACAATGGAATCACAGGATCAGACAAGTACCTATTAGATGCTATGCAGGCAGATACTGCCTTTACACCAACGGCTGCACAGATGTCGCTAGGTGTTGCTATGGCTCCATGTTCAACTGCCGTCAATGACCTTTACACAAAGGTTTGGACTGCATTTAAGGGATAAGAAAATACTTTGTGCGGCGCCTCGGATCGAGGGTTGAGGCGCCGCACAAATTTTCTCCACATGTACTGACCCCCGCAACTAATTTAGGAAGTAGGTTTTCTTCGTGCTGACCGATGGCAGAAATCAATTCAACAGCGCTGATATCACGCTGGATAATTGGAAGGATTTCCCTTATAGCACGCATACTTTTCAGAATGTTTCAGAGTTGATTCCTATCGAAAAGATAGATGGTTCAAGCAATACACTCTTGCCACGTGAGATTAAAGAGTCGATCTTGTCAGAGAGTTACACAATTCTTGGCCAGCTCACGAGCGCTAAGGAGTTTTTGAAAGAGTCCTACACGGATGCCCTCTTAATCTGTGAGAGCGGCCGGGTTGTCTCTGAGTATTACGCCAATGAGATGACTATGTTATCCCCACATCTAACTTTCTCGGTGAGCAAATCAATCACAGGTATCGTTGCAGGAAAAGTTCTTAAGAATTTCGATCTCAATTCAGATACTAATATTTCTGACATCCTTGATGGAACCGCAGGCGGGGCCTATGCCGATGCCACGATTCGTCATTTACTTGATATGACAGTGAGTTTAGATTTCGATGAGAGTTACGCCAGTAAAGAAGGCGTTTACGCCAGATATCGCCAAGCGATGCTATGGATGCCTAGATTTGGTGATTCGGAGTTTTCAGATGAAGACCTAGCAAAATTTATCCTCAGTCTTCCTAAAGGCCCAGATGAGCATGGCTTTACATTCTCATATAAATCTCCCAATGCAGATTTACTAGGACTAGTTTTAGAGAAAATCTCCGGCCTTCCATTGGCTCAGTTGATCTCTGAAGAGCTTTGGATGCCACTTGGTTGCGGACCGGCGACAATTACAATTGATAGCAAGAAAATGGCACGTACGGCAGGTGGACTTAGCTGTTCGATTCAAGATTTAGTCATGGTTGGTGAACTGATGCGCAGTGGTGGAATTCATGGCGGGGCTGCATTACTTAATCCCATGTGGGTCGTTGATACATTTACTGGCGGCGACAAAGCGGTGTGGTCGCGCGGGGAGTTTGCAGATAGTTTTCCCGATGGCAGCTATCGCAACCAGTGGTATGCAATAGGTGAGGGCGTTTTGTGCGCCATTGGTATTCATGGTCAGTGGATTTATATTGATGCCGCTAAAGAGATAGTCATTGCAAAGTTCTCATGCCAGCCAAAGGCCGATGATGATGATTTAGATCGTAAAACCCTTGATTTCTTTAGGGGAGTTGCTAACGGTTTTTAATCTCATCGGCACGATCTTTGAGAATGAATGCTGGTATTTGGTCTAATGGGGCCGGTACTTGCACCCACTGCTCCCCAGAGAATTCTTCATCGTTCCAAAAACTAACCCACTCTCCCTTGGGTAAATAAATATTCTGAGTAAGTGCCCCTGGCTGTGTAACGGGGGCGACGAGAATGCTTGTCCCGAGCATATATTCTGATGGCACAGACCAAATCTCTGGATCATCGTAAAAATCAAAAAATAGCCCAGCCATCAATGGGCGACACGCTCACATCTGTCAGTGGCACCTGCTACCTTTCGAACAGGTGTTCGGTTATTCTTATGCCTGTACAACCAGAGCGGTTCCATTGTCCGTCCGTAGCACTGCCCACAACTGCCCACAAGCACAGTGGAAGTAAGCGCGGTCCGTCGGTGGGTCTCCGTACCTTCTGGGCCAGACCCCAAACGTCACACGACGTTCTATCGAAAGGAATGAAGTGGCTACTGAAAAAAGTAATAAAGCCAATGATGCATCGCAGGAAAAAGCAACCACTGAGCGCCAAAAAGCGCTCGACACAGCCCTAGCCCAGATCGAACGTCAGTTTGGTAAAGGCTCAGTAATGAAAATGTCGGATCGTGCTAATCAAATTGTTGAGGTTATTCCAACTGGTTCGATCGCACTCGATATCGCACTGGGAATCGGTGGCTTGCCACGCGGTCGTATCGTAGAGATCTATGGACCAGAGTCCTCAGGTAAGACAACGCTCACGTTGCATGCAATCGCCAACGCACAGAAGGCCGGCGGAATCTGCGCCTTCATCGATGCCGAGCATGCATTCGATGCAGAGTATGCAAAGAAGCTCGGCGTTGATATCGATGCACTCCTCGTTTCGCAACCAGATACTGGTGAGCAGGCGTTAGAGATTATGGATATGTTGATTCGCTCCGGCGCACTTGATTTAGTTGTCGTTGACTCAGTTGCAGCCCTTGTACCTCGCGCTGAAATTGAGGGCGAGATGGGTGATTCGCATATGGGCTTGCAGGCCCGTCTTATGTCACAGGCGCTTCGTAAAATTACCGGCGCATTGCATCAATCAAAGACAACCGCAATCTTTATTAATCAGCTGCGCGAGAAGATTGGTGTCTTCTTTGGCTCACCTGAGACAACAACAGGTGGTAAAGCACTTAAGTTCTACGCCTCAGTTCGCCTTGATATTCGCCGTATTGAAACACTTAAAGATGGCCAAGATGCAGTCGGTAACCGTACTCGCGTTAAGGTTGTTAAGAACAAGATGGCGCCACCATTTAAGCAGGCCGAGTTCGACATTATTTACGGCACAGGTATTTCACGCGAAGGCTCACTTATCGATATGGGTGTTGAGATCGGTATCGTTAAGAAGTCTGGTGCTTGGTATACATATGAGGCCGATCAGTTAGGTCAGGGCAAGGAGAATGCACGTACATTCCTTCTTGATAATCCAGATCTATCTAATGAGATTGAGGCCAAGATTCGCGCTCACTTTGTGCCGGTCGTGGTCGATGCCGACTTGATTGCAGCAATCGATGAGGCCACAGCAGAGGTTGATTTCTAATTAGCCTTGAGTTCGCAAAGGTTGACCAAGACGCTGACCCTTACTCGATCGCACATACGATTGCATTAAATGCTCTCGTTACGCGGGCCAAGAGTAAGGGTGAGCTGCTGGCTCACCTTAAAAAGCGTGGCATCGAAGAAGACATTGCTAACGCCGTTATTTACCGGCTTCAAGAGGCCGGTTTAGTTAACGATGCCGAGTTTGCAAAGGCATGGACGCAGTCGCGCCATACATCTAAGAAACTATCCAAGCGGAAAATCGCAGGCGAGTTGCGTACTAGGGGAGTAGATCAAAACTCAATTGATGAGGCCTTAGATGAGATCGATGATGAAGATGAGTATCGAATGGCCTTTTCACTTGCAATGAAAAAGTATTCAACTATGTCGCGTTTAGATGCAGAAGTTCAGATAAGACGAATTCAATCTTTGTTGCAACGCAAAGGTTTTAACTTTGGCGTCATTGGTCGAGTTATTCGCGAGCTAGATATTCACTCAGGCGAGCAGCTGTAGCGACAACGGCCGCTGCGTGAATGCGACCGGGTTGGCGACCTAATCGCTCGATTGGTCCACTAATACTTACTGCTGCGATAACTTTTCCATTGGGTGCTTTAACTGGCGCAGAGACAGATGTAACTCCTGCTTCGCGCTCTCCAACTGATTGTGCCCACCCGCGACGGCGATCTGCAGATAACTGAGCGGCAGTGAATCGAGCATTAGTTAAGCCGCGATGAATCTTTTCGCTGTCCTCCCACGCCAATAAAATCTGAGCTGCCGAGCCCGCCTGCATCGTCAACGCTGCACCGATAGGAACAGAATCACGAAGTCCTGACAAACGTTCGGCTACGGCCACGCAGATACGCTGATCACCCTGGCGCTTGTACAACTGTGCACTTTCACCTGTCGCATCGCGCAGTGCGGCTAAGGCAGGTCCTGCAGCGGCTAGTAAGCGATCTTCTCCTGCAGCCGCGCTTAACTCTCCTGCGCGATCTCCAATAATGAATCGACCAGATAGATCACGCGCAACCAGGCGGTGGAACTCAAGGGCAACGGCTAAGCGGTGGGCAGTAGGGCGGGCGATGCCGGTAGCTGCAACGAGTTCGGCTAATGAGTGCGGACCGGCCTCTAGCGTGCTCAAAATTGCTACGGCTTTATCTAAGACGCCAACTCCGCTATTCTTCTTGACCATAGGGTGATATTAGCATCCCATTATTTGATATGGCAATTGGTAAAAGGAGTTGGCCTCGATGGGTAAAACGTTAGCGGAAAAGATTTGGGCAGAGCACGTTGTACGCGCCGCCGATGGCGAGCCTGACCTGGTCTATATCGATCTGCATTTGATCCATGAAGTAACCAGTGCACAGGCATTCGATGGTCTGCGCCTTACTGGTCGCCAGGTGCGTCGACCAGATCTCACTATCGCTACCGAAGATCACAACGTTCCAACACAGAATATTGATCAACCTATCGCCGACCCAGTATCAAAGCTTCAGGTAGATACGCTGCGCGCAAACTGTGCTGAGTTTGGTATTCGCTGTCACTCACTAGGTGATAAAGATCAAGGCGTAGTGCACGTTGTTGGACCGCAGTTAGGTTTAACGCAGCCCGGAATGACAATTGTCTGTGGGGACTCGCACACATCAACGCACGGTGCATTTGGTTCACTTGCCTTTGGAATCGGAACGTCGGAGGTAGAACATGTTTTGGCAACGCAAACACTGCCGCTCCTTCGCCCAAAGACTATGGCCATTAACATTGAGGGAGAATTAAAGCCAGGTGTTACATCAAAGGATATTATTTTGGCGATCATTGCAAAGATCGGCACCGGTGGTGGCCAGGGCTATGTCATCGAATATAGAGGCAGTGCAATAAGAGCCTTATCAATGGAGTCACGAATGACAGTGTGCAATATGTCTATTGAAGCCGGTGCACGTGCTGGCCTTATTGCACCAGACCAAACAACTTTCGACTTCATAAAAGGTAAGCCGCATGCTCCAGAGGATTTTGATTCCGCCGTTGCATATTGGAAAACTCTCTTCACTGATAGTGATGCCGTATTTGATGTTGAAGTTAACATTGATGCACATATTTTGGAGCCTTTTGTTACGTGGGGAACTAATCCTGGCCAAGGCGCATCACTCAGTTCGAACGCCCCAAATCCTGCAGACATTCACGATGAAGAAGCACGCGGAGCTGCCGAGCGCGCATTGGTGTATATGGGTCTTGAGGCTGGAACACCCCTTAAAAACATAGCCATTGACACTGTTTTCTTGGGCTCATGCACTAATGGTCGAATCGAAGATTTACGTGCGGCAGCCGATGTTATCAAGGGAAAGAAGATTGCATCAACCCTTCGCATGTTAGTTGTTCCAGGTTCTGCCCGAGTGCGCCTTGAAGCAGAGGCCGAAGGCTTAGATAAAGTGTTTATCGATGCTGGAGCTGAATGGCGCAACGCGGGTTGTTCCATGTGTCTTGGCATGAATCCAGATCAATTAGCCGTTGGCGAGAGAGCTGCGTCGACATCGAATAGAAACTTTGAAGGTCGCCAAGGTAAAGGTGGACGTACTCATCTAGTCAGTCCACTCGTTGCTGCAGCTACTGCGCTACGTGGAACTCTTTCATCACCGGCAGATTTGTAAAGGGGCTGTTAGATAAAAATGGAAAAATTTATTTCACACACAGGTACTGCAGTTCCACTTCGCCGCAGCAATGTTGATACCGACCAGATAATTCCCGCAGTATATTTAAAGCGTGTAACACGCAGCGGCTTTGAAGATGGCCTATTTGCAGCATGGCGCAGCGATCCGGAGTTCGTATTAAATCAAACTGCTTACAAAGCTGGCACAGTGTTGGTAGCTGGAGCCGATTTTGGAACCGGATCATCGCGCGAACATGCAGTATGGGCGCTACAAAACTATGGTTTTAAAGCCGTCATATCTAGCCGCTTTGCCGATATTTTCCGTGGCAACTCGCTCAAAGGCGGATTGCTGACTGTGATCATTAATCAAAGCGATGTCGAAGCTTTGTGGCTGGCTATTGAGGCCGATCCAACAACGAAGGTATGCGTTGACCTTGAATCTCGAACGGTCAGCTACAACAACGTGGTTCTACCCTTTGACATCGATGATTACACCCGCTGGCGTTTAATGGAGGGTCTTGATGACATTGGCTTGACCGTCAAACACGTTGATTCAATTACCGAATTTGAGAAATCTCGTACAGCTCATAAACCTGCAACACTGCCAATTCGTATCTGAGTAAAAGTGAGCGTAAATCAATGTTTTTTGCCTTAATTAACGGTGGGAAATATCAACTCTCGATGTTGCATTGAGGGTTTTATAAGCGTAAAACAAGGGTTTTTCTTTGCCTCAAAGAAAAATAAAAATGCGACACGCCTACATTAATAGCGTAAAACCCCTATAAATAAGCGTAAGTTTGTTAACACGTTAAGCAAATGCTTAACATTTACGCGTAATAAGGGGATTTCAATGAATAAGGCCCAATTCATTGCGGCGTTGGCACCACACTTCAACGACAGCAAGAAGGAAGCAGCTCACGCTGTAGATATCGTTTTTGACACAATCGTTCGCAGCCTACATAAAGGCGAAGATGTCATGATTAACGATTTCGGTAAGTTCAAGAAGGTTGATCGCAAGGCACGTATGGGACGTAACCCATTCACCGGCGAGACAATCAAGATTAAGGCTTCAAAGAAGGCACGCTTCCTACCTGCAAAGGGTTTGAAGGATGTCATTTCAGGTGAGCGCAAGCTAGGACCTGCCCCAAAGCCAGAACCAAAGCCAGTTGTAAAGGCTAAGCCAGTTGCCAAGAAGGCTGCTAAGAAGGCTCCTGCAAAGAAGAAGGTTGCAGCTAAGAAGGCTCCTGCAAAGAAGAAGGTTGCAGCTAAGAAGGTTGTAAAGAAGGCTAAGAAGAAGTAATTCTTTTTAACTTTTTTAAGGCGGGACCAGCTAACGCTGGTCCCGTTTTCTTTTACTTCGCACTAACATTGAGCCTATGACGGAGTACAAAGTTTCATATGCTCCACCTGCTGGAAAGCCGCTTGGCACCAACTGGGCTTTTAAGATCGGTACGACCGTTGTAATTCCAATCCTCAATTTAGTTGGAAAAAAACAGTGGCGCGGGGCGCATAACATCCCCAAGAGCGGTCCGATTATTGTTGCCAGCAATCACGTTTCCTATCTCGATGTTTTATTCTTGACGCACTTTCTGTATCGCAGTGGCCGTGCGCCGCGATATATCGGCAAGGAAGGCGTTTTTAAAGTTCCAATAATAGGAAAGATTGTTCTTGCAGCAGGACAAATCCCAGTTGTGCGCGAGGGCAAAGATGCAGCCAAGGCGCTGGAACATGCAGTGAAAACGCTGCAGGCAGGGCACCTTCTTGGCGTGTACCCCGAAGGAACACTCACGAGAGACCCGCTGGGATGGCCTATGGTTGCAAAGACTGGTCTTGCGCGCCTGGCAATTACTACAAGGACGCAGGTGATTCCAATAGCACAGTGGGGTTCACAGATTGTGATGCCAACATATGAGAAGAAGATTAAGGTTTTTCCACGCACGCCAATCAAGATTTTAGTTGGCCCACCACTTGATTTATCTCGTTGGTATAGCAAAGAGAATGATCCAGTAGCTTTAACAGAGGCAACAGCATTTGTTATGCGAGCGATTACTGACTTGTTAGAAGAACTGCGCGGTGAAAAACGACCCGTTGAAATCTTTGACCCCCACACATCAGCGCTTCCACGCACTGGCAACTTTAAAAAGAAAAAGAAGCCTTGAGTAAAGTTACGGTTTTTGGGACTGGACAGTGGGGCAGCACAATGGCCCAAGTTTTATCTGATGCCGGTAACCATGTTTTAATGTGGGGACGCAATAGCGATGTGGTAGAAGAGATCAACACTCATCATACTAATCGTAAATATCTGGATGCCAATGTCTTACCCAAGGGGCTTCAAGCAACTACAGACTTAAAGCTGGCTTTTGAATATTCATCAATCTATATTCTTGCAGTACCTGCACAAACACTTCGAGAAAACTTGCTTGAGTGGAAAGCATTAACAAGCCCAAATGCCCTGTATATCAGCACTTTAAAGGGTATCGAAGTTAGTACGTTATCCCGAATGACAGAGATAATTGAAGAAGTGATGGAAACTTCTAATGTAGGAATTATAACCGGACCGAATTTGGCAACTGAGTTAATTTTGCGTCAACCCGCCGGCGCGGTTGCTGCAGCACACACAACAATCGTGGCCGAAAAAATATTGAAGTTATTTGCAACTCCTTATTATCGTGTTTACACATCTACCGATGTTTTGGGTTGCGAACTTTCCGGCGCAATCAAGTCGGTCATTGCTCTGGCGGTAGGTATCTCAGTCGGTATGGGTTTTGGGGAAAATACGCAGGCGATGTTGATTACTCGTGGACTCAACGAGGTCGCACGATTATGCGCAGCTCATGGGGCAGATCCCCTCAGCGCCGCCGGTCTTGCCGGTATGGGCGATTTAGTGGCAAGTTGTGGTTCGGCACTATCTAGAAATCGCAGCTTTGGTGAGGCATTAGGCCGTTCTGGTTCAATGGCTACCGCGCGCGAACAAGTGGCCAAGACCGTTGAGGGCGTAGCCTCTTCCAGTGCCGTTCTTGAAATCGCCCATCGTGTTGGAATCGAGGTTCCAGTGATTGAAGCCGTTGCCGACGTTGTTGGCGGTGCCATCACTCCAGCGCAGGCACTAGATCGCCTTATGGAGATTACAACTCGAGCAGAAAACTTTATTCGATGAGTAAAAAAACCGTCGCCATTATCTGCGGAGGTCGCAGCAGCGAGCATGAAATTTCATGTCTATCGGCGGGGGGAGTCCTAGCTGGTTTAGATAAATCTGCCTATGAGGCCGTTCTGATAGGAATAACTAAGTCGGGCACATGGGTTCACTTACCGTTGGATTATTCGCTCAGTATTACCAATGGATTACTTCCTACAGTCGATGAAAATGCGGCCCCACTTGTTGCCGATGTGCATGGATTTTCACTGAATGGACTGCCACTTGAAATCGATGTTGTTTTCCCTGTCCTACATGGCCCTTATGGTGAAGATGGAACTATTCAAGGCTTCCTTGAAACCGCTGATATTGCCTACGTTGGCAGTGGGGTAATGGCATCGGGTACGGCTATGGATAAAGCATTTTCAAAGATTATTTTTGAAGCAGCTGGAATGCATGTTGCACAGGGGATTGTCCTTACTAGTGATGACTGGCAAAGCCGAATAAGCGAATTGGAGTATCCAGTATTTGTTAAACCGGCCCGCGGAGGATCTAGCCGAGGGACACATAAAGTGAAGAGTGCGGATGCTTTGCAAGCTGCCATCTTAGATGCATTTTCCTATGATCGAAAAGTAATGATTGAAAATGCAGTGGTAGGGCGAGAAATCGAGTGTGCAGTTCTTGAGCGAAACGGTACTGTCGAGGCATCGTTAGTGGGTGAAATCGTCATTGATAGTAAGTTTGAATTTTATGATTTTGAAGCTAAGTATTTAGATAGTGCAACGAGTGTCAATTTACCGGCGAATATTCCATCTTCGGCAAGTGATGAGATTCGGGCTAAAGCTGTGCAAGCTTTTAAAGCGCTTGGCTGCAGCGGATTAGCGCGCGTTGACTTCTTTTATACAGATAAAGGCGAAGTAATTATTAATGAAATCAACACAATGCCCGGTTTCACAAGTACGTCGATGTACCCAAAGCTAATGGCGGCAACAGGTGTCGATTACACAACTTTAATAAGCGCACTCTTAGATACTGCCCTTGATCGTACTAATGGAGTACTTGGTAATTAATAAGTAACGGGGCAGGTGAGCGTTCTAGTAATTCCTGCCACTGCCTGCACCTTAGATAATATGACTCGACCAAACTCTTCCATGCTAGGCGCTTCAGCGCGCATGATGACATCGTAAGGACCTGTGACGCCTTCGGCTAACGTGACTCCCGCAATCGCTGAAACCGCCTTGGCAACCGAGCTCGCTTTGCCGACCTCAGTTTGAATTAAAATATAGGCCTGTACAGACATCGCTTGCTCCTTATCGTTAGTGGCCACAGGCTACTTCAGATGTGGTGTTACTCGCTAGTGGATTAAGGTTTGGTTATGGCATTCGAGGAGTCACAGGTAATTGGAGTGCTGGCTGAAATCTTTGCCACGCACAACCCTGCGCTCATTGTTGGAATAGGTGATGACGGCGCCATTGTTACTACTGGGTCGCAATCTGTAATTACGACCGATATGGCAGTAGAAGGTACGCACTTTAATACTGAGTGGTCGGGAGCCTTCGATATTGGCCGCAAAATTGTGGCGGCAAACTTGGCCGATGTTTATGCGATGGGTGGCACGCCTTCGTACTTGCTAGTAGCAGTAACGTTGATCGGCGATGAAAGTTTGGATTGGATTAGCGATCTTGCCCACGGGATTGTGCACGAGGCGAAAAGCTGCGGCGCAATCGTTGTTGGTGGAGATTTAACACGGGGTGCGATAAAAGTAATTGCTATTACCGCTATCGGAAAAGTTGAGAAGGCCATCACGCGTTCGGGAGCCAAAGCCGGTGACTCGATTTATCTTTCGTCACTTCCAGGTTGGTCGGCTGCTGGCTTGGCAATGATTACCAATGAGAGCTGTGATGACTTAGAGGCTTATGCAGTTGAACAGTTCTGCGCGCCAACTGTGGATTACTCGGCAGCGGCAGCGTTAGCCGATGCTGGTGCAACGTCCATGTGCGATATCAGTGACGCCCTTGTCATTCAAGCCCAGCAAGTTGCAGCGGCATCCCAGGTTTGTTTTAGCTTTGATCCGCATTCTTTTACTTCGCATCCAGAGTTTCTAGCGTTGAGCGAATTAGCTAATAAGCACGAAATCGATGTGTGGCAATGGATATTTGCCGGAGGAGAAGATCACGTATTTCTAGCAACAGGTAGAGATTTACCCGGTCTATGCGTCGGCACAGTGGTCGCCGGATCCGGTGTTGCTGGTTTAGAAATGAAAAAAGCGCCAGATACCTGGCGCCATTTCAATTGAATGTAAATAAAATTAACGAGTAACTTTGCCCGCCTTGAGGCAAGAAGTGCATACGTTTTGGCGTTTTGGAGTTCCACCAATAAGTGTGCGAACGCGCTGAATATTTGGATTCCAACGTCGGCGGGTCTTGACCTGTGAGTGTGAAACGTTGTTGCCAAAGCTTGGGCCTTTGCCACAGATATCGCATGTTGCTGCCACAGCGGTACTCCTTTTATATCTCGGTATTGCTGCTAAGTCCCTAACGGACAAGGTGCAAGGCTATCGCGACTAGCCATGGCTACGCCAATCCATGCGTGGCATGGGCTCAAGAAGAGGCCTGGCGCGAGAGAATCACCGTATGGCAAAGCTCGATCACAGGCTCGTAGATGTGCTTGGCGACCGGACGGCCAAAGTTCTCTACGATGCATTTGCGATCAAGACGGTCGGTGATCTTTTGCATCACTATCCACGGCGCTACATGGTTCGGGGTGAGCTATCCGATATCGCCGAGCTCAAAGAGGGCGATGAAGTAACAATTCTCGCCGAGGTCTTTGCCTCTACCACCCGGCAAATACGTGGCCGTAAGGGAAGCATTCTAGAAGTAATTGTTACCGATGGCAGCGATAAGTTATCCCTAACATTTTTTAATCAAGCTTGGCGTGAGAAAGAGTTAAAGGTCGGTGCTCAAGGATTATTCGCCGGCAAAGTTGGGCTTTTTAATAAGAAAAAACAGTTAGCCCACCCCGATTATCAGATGATTGCCGATGGGTCAGATGTTGATAATGCAGTAGATAAATTTGCCGGAAAGTACTTGCCGGTCTATTCGGCCACGTCCAAACTGCCTTCTTGGAAAATTACGCAGTGTATGGAGATGGCTATTGCTTCACTCGATGAAGTTGAAGATTATCTCCCCGATGAAGTACGAAATGCGCATAACTTCCCAACGCTGCAACAAGCGCTAGTGCAGTTACATACACCTGCGGATTTGGATCATGCAGATGCAGCACGGGAACGCCTTACATTTGATGAAGCGTTCCTACTTCAGCTCATGTTAGTTCTTCGTAAGGCACAGTTAAGAAAGTTGGACTCAGTTTCACGCAAAACAAAGAGCGGCGGAATTCTAGAGGCCTTTGATGCCGCCTTACCATTTGAATTAACTGGTGGCCAAAAAAATATTACAGCTGAAATCGAAAATGATTTAGCCCAGTCACATCCCATGCATCGACTATTACAAGGCGAAGTGGGTTCTGGTAAAACTATTGTTGCACTGCGTGCCATGTTGGCTGTGGTTGATAGTGGCGGCCAAGCTGCCTTATTAGCGCCCACAGAAGTACTGGCAGCTCAACATCTTCGAACTTTTGAGAAACTCCTTGGTCCGTTAGCTCACGGTGGAATGCTAGATGCACCTACAACGGCAACACAGGTTGCGTTAATTACTGGCTCTCAAAATGCAGCGGCGCGAAAGAGCGCACTCTCATTGGCAGCTAGCGGAGAAGCTGGGATTATCATCGGTACGCACGCCTTACTCGGAGAAAAAATCGAATTTTCTGATTTAGGACTCATAGTCGTAGATGAGCAGCACAGATTTGGGGTAGAGCAACGTGATGCACTCAAGGAAAAGGCGGTAAAACCTCCTCACTTACTTGTCATGACGGCCACACCAATTCCGCGAACGGTAGCTATGACAGTCTTTGGGGACCTGGATGTATCAACTCTGAGAGAACTACCTTTGGGTCGCTCACCGATAACTACCCACGTGATTTCAGTCTTAGAAAAGCCCGCCTTCTTGGATCGGGCATGGGCACGAATTAGTGAGGAAGTGGCCCAGGGGTACCAGGCCTACGTTGTTGCTCCGCGCATTTCGGCATCTGAAAATGAGAACTCAGATATAGATTTCCTCTTTGGTGAGGAGTCAAAGGACATTTCCTCAGTAGAGGAGTTAGCACCCCGGCTTGCAGGGGAGGCCTTAGCGGGATTGCGAGTGGCTGACCTACACGGGCGTCAGTCTGCAGAAGTTAAAGATGCAACTATGCGCGCATTTGCAGCTGGTGAGATTGATGTCTTAGTTTCAACGACCGTAATTGAAGTAGGTGTGGATGTTGCAAATGCAACGGTCATGGTGGTTATGGATGCAGATCGATTTGGAGTTTCGCAGCTGCATCAACTGCGAGGTCGTGTTGGCCGAGGAACATCGCCCGGTTTATGTTTATTAGTAACGAATTCACCGCCAGATAGTCCGGCACGTGCTCGATTAGATGCAGTCGCAGAAACTCTTGATGGCTTTGAACTCTCGCGCATTGATCTTGAGCAACGGCGTGAAGGAGATGTCTTAGGTGCCAGTCAATCAGGAACTCGCTCTCACCTTCGTTTGCTACGGGTCTTGCGTGATGAAGAGTTAATTGAACGTGCACGCGCCGATGCTGAGGGCATAATTAGCGCTTCGCCAGATTTATCTAGTTATCCTGGCCTGGCACAAGAGATTGCGCAGTTAGCTAAAGATGCATCTACCGACTATTTAGACAAGGGTTAGAGATTGAGAATAATCGCTGGAGTTGCAAAGGGTCGAACATTGGGGACTGTGGCTGGTGCTACAAGGCCAACATCTGATCGCGCCCGAGAAGGATTATTTTCATCACTGACATCTGAGTTCGGCGATTTTCTCGGACTACATGTTCTAGATCTTTTCGGCGGCTCAGGTGCAATTGGTCTAGAAGCGTTTTCTCGCGGTGCATCGATTGTACATATAGTTGAAAGAGATGTTGATGCACAGAAAACAATTGAGAATAACTACCAGTTAGTGATGAAGAACAAACCTGTTGGGAAATTCCATCTCTATTCAATGTCAGCGCAACGATTTGTCAGTGATGCGCCTAAAGAGAAGTATCACTTCATATATATCGACCCTCCCTTTGATTTCACTAATAGCGAGATTGAAGATGTTTTACAGAAACTTCATACGGGTGAGTTCCTAAAAAATGATGGTTTCATAGCTGTGGAGCGCACGACAAAAGGCCCAAAATTTAGCTGGCCTGAAGGTTTTAGCGCAGCGCGCGAGAGAAACTATGGCGCGGCAAGTATTTTTTACGGTAATTACCTGCCAGCGAATGGATAAGTGCGCCATCTATTGCTAGCGTTTGAGCCATGAAGCGCGCAGTCTGTCCAGGTTCTTTCGACCCAATCACGTTTGGCCACTTAGACATCATCAAGCGCGCCAGTGCTCAGTTTGATCATGTCGTTGTTGCAGTACTTGAAAATCGTACTAAATCAAGTCTGTTTACAGTCGCTGAACGAATCGAAATGATAGGTCAGACAACGGCCAATCTAACGAATGTAAGTGTTGACTCCTGGAGCGGATTGCTCGCCGAATACTGCAAAACTAACTCAATTACCTCAATCGTGAAGGGCCTTCGAGCCGTCACCGATTTTGATTATGAACTTCAGATGGCACAGTTAAATTTACAAGCATCCGGTGTAGAAACTATGTTGATGGCAACTGCACCTGCACACTCATTTCTATCGTCATCGTTGGTAAAAGAGTTAGCGCATTATGGCGGGGATGTTTCTTCAATGGTCCCTCCAAATGTAGATACTGCGTTAAAACTTCGAGTAGCAGGGAAGTAGACCATGGATTCAGTTGATAAATTAATGGCGGCAATTACCATGGTCGAAGAGGCACGTGGAGTTCCGCTATCTGCTAGTTGTGTTGTACATCGTGGCGAGATGCTTGAACTTCTTGATGAAGCGAAAGAGGCGCTTCCGGCTGATTTTGAGTCGGCACAAAAATTGATTTCTGTACGTGATGCCATAATCGAAGAGGGTAGAGTCAGTGCAGAATCGATGATTACCATGGCACGCGAAGATGTTGCGCGTATGGTTGAACAGACATCAATTGTGCAAATCGCACGCGAAGAGGCCTCTAAGATTTTAGATGATGCACGCGAACTTGCAGAGCAAGAAAAGAATGAGGTAGAAGAGTATATAGATGGAAGACTCGCCACCCTTGAGGTAATTCTTAACAAAACTCAAGATGCAGTTGCACGTGGTCGCGAGCGTTTAGCTGGCGCCGGTGATAAAGATGCTCTGGCTCAACTCTCAGATGTGGACTAGGGCACATGTCACGTCCTTCAGAGGCTTTTAAACTCAATACGTTTGAGCTGCCCCGACGTGCTGGTGAAATGAAAGAGTATGAACTAGATATTGAGGTCCCAGAAAATGTTGGTGTGCCTTTGATTTTTGTGCCAGCCGGTGAAGTTATTGAGGTTGATGCACGTTTGGAGTCGGTTACTGAAGGAATACTTCTGAGCGCGCAAATCTTTGCAACGGCAAAAGGGGAGTGCACCCGTTGTCTAGATCCCGTTGAAGTGGAAATCGAAAAGAAGATCCAAGAGCTCTTTAACTACACGTCCAAAATTGGGCGCTCAAAAAAGGGTTCGAGTGACGACGAGTTAGATCTAGAGGAAGAGTTCATGATGGATGGCGACATCATGAATCTTGAGACTCCGATTCGCGATGCCATAGTCCTAGGCCTTCCCTTCAACCCTCTGTGCAGCCCTGATTGCCTGGGTCTGTGCCCAGAATGTGGTGGCAAGTGGGCCGATCTACCCTCAGGTCACGCTCATGAGAGCATCGACGCTCGTTGGGCGGCATTGGCTGCGCTGGATATCGATCTCCCCGATTTCAAGAATTAGGGGTTTTAAGGGATACTTACGCCCTGCAGCCATCGCTGCGCAGCGAAAGAAGAGGTTAGAAAAGTGCCAGTACCAAAGCGGAAAACCTCGCGTTCAAAGACGCGATCACGTCGAAGCCAGTGGAAGACAACTGCTGCCTCTCTGGCAGCATGCCCACAGTGCCAGCAACCAAAATTGCAACACACTGCCTGCCCTACCTGCGGTACTTATAATCGTCGCCAGGTATTAGAGGTCTGATCTGAGCTCGTTGCTCAATGAGAGGCTGGGGGTTGTCATTGAACCCTCACTTCTTGAGTTGGCTTTTACGCATCGCTCTTTTGCATATGAATCTGCGAGCAAAGAAACTAACGAGCGACTTGAATTTTTAGGTGACTCTGTTTTAGGTTTGATAGTTACTGAAGAGCTTTATAAAAGATATCCAGATTTTGATGAGAGCCGTCTGTCGCCGCTTCGTTCAGGCGTTGTAAATATGCGTGCACTGGCAGACATAGCTCGCGAGCTTGATCTTGGAAAATACATTCGTCTTGGCAAAGGCGAAGAAGTAACCGGCGGGCGTGATAAAAACTCATTGTTAGCCGATGCTCTGGAAGCATTGATTGGCGCTATTTATTTACAGTGTGGATTTGAAAAATGCACACAAATCGTTTGCGGATTGATTGCATCAACTTTAAATTCAGCCGTTGCACGTGGTGCTGGATTAGATGGCAAAACGGCGTTGCAAGAGTTAGTGGCCGCTCTTGGCAAAGGCGTACCGGAGTACGTTGTCACAGAAGAAGGCCCTGATCACGATAAGAATTTCACGGCTCACGCTATGGTCGCCGGAAATACCGCCGGTGTTGGCACAGGGAAAAGCAAGCGCGAGGCCGAGCAAGTTGCAGCGCGTATTGCCTTCGAAGCGTTAAAAATCGAGCTCCCTGAGCAGTAATTAAGCCTAAAACCCACTCGCAACGCGATAGGTTTGCCGCGTGTATTTGAAGAGCATAACCCTAAAGGGCTTTAAGTCCTTCGCTTCGGCTACCACTTTGCGCCTTGAACCCGGCGTCACCTGCGTTGTCGGTCCAAACGGTTCAGGTAAAAGTAACGTCGTTGATGCGCTGACATGGGTGATGGGTGAGCAAGGTGCAAAATCGCTACGCGGTGGCAAGATGGAAGACGTAATCTTTGCAGGAACGAGCGGACGTGCACCTCTGGGTCGCGCTGAGGTCTCACTAACTATTGATAACGCTGATGGTGCACTCCCCATTGAATATAGCGAAGTGACAATTTCAAGAATTCTATTTAGAAATGGTCACAGCGAATATCTCATCAATGGTGAGGCTTCCCGGTTATTAGATATTCAAGAACTTCTCAGTGACTCAGGTATCGGTCGTGAGATGCATGTAATTGTTGGCCAGGGTCAGCTAGATGCGATTTTGATGGCAACTCCAGAGGAACGACGTGGATTTATTGAAGAAGCTGCAGGTGTACTTAAGCATCGCAAGCGCAAAGAAAAGGCAATCCGAAAATTAGATTCAATGCAAACAAATTTAGCGCGTGTTCAAGATTTGACTGTAGAGCTTCGTAGGCAGCTTCGTCCACTTGGCAAACAAGCAGAAGTAGCAAAAAAGGCTGCAACGATTCAAGCCGATTTGCGTGATGCCAAACTTCGTATTTTAGCTGATGACTTTATTTCACTCTCTAAAGTTTTAGATGCTGAAGTCGCTGATGAAACTGCACTTCGCCAAAGGCGTGCGCTAGTTGAAGCCGAAGTTGAAACAATACGTTCGCGTGAAGAGGCACTAGATGCGCAGAGTGCAGTTGAAGGTCCTGCGCTAGTTACTGCGCAAGAGACGTATTACCAACTTAATTCGCTGCGTGAAAAATTTCGCGGAACTCAAAATCTAGCTCAGGAGCGATCACGTTTTCTCAATGAAGAGGCGGAAGAGGCTAGAACATCAGGTCGTGATCCTGATGTATTAGAAAATGAAGCCAATGGATTGCGTGAAGAGGAGGCCAGTCTCCGAAGTAACGTCTTGGCTGCCCAGCAAAGTTTGGTCAGTTCGACTGCCCAACTTGTACAAAGTGAACAGGCACTCAAAATTGATGAAGATAAAATCGCTGCAGTAATGCGTGCAATAGCCGATGCACGCGAAGGAACTGCGCGCCAAGAGGGTCACATTAAGTCACTTCAGGCACGCCTAGAGGCGATATCTGAGGAAATAGCGCGCTTAACCAGAGCCCGTGATGATGCCCAGCATCGTGTTGACAGTGCTGCACGTGAATATGCAACGTATGAGCTAGATATTGCAAGTGCTGATTCCGGTGAAATGAACTTAGATTCTAATTTTGAATCAGCAAAGTCAGCCCTAGATCACGCAAAAGCTAAATGTGAAAAACTCATTGAAGCTGAACGAATTGCCGATCGTGAGCGAAATTCAATTGAATCAAAGATTGAGGCGATAAAACTTACATCGCAAAACCGCGATGGTGCATCGGCTCTCTTAAAAGATTCTCGTGGTGTTCATATTTTGGGATCAGTTGCCGCACTTATTCGTATTGATACTGGTTGGGAAGCAGCAGCAGCAGCAGCCCTTGGAACGTTAGCTGATGCTGTTGTAGTTCAGGATTTAGCTTCAGCAGTTACAGCGCTGACAACGCTTCGAAGTCAAAATCTGGGTCAAGCCGATGTACTTGTTTATGATCGCAGTGCCGTGGAAATCGCCTCAATTCCATCGGGCTTAACCTCACTCTCTTCTCACATCCATTCAGAACAAATCAGCGAACTTATTTCTTCGCTCCTCTCATCCTTCGTGGTTGCAGATAACGCTAGAGCTGCAGAAGCCATCCTGCGGTCGCATCCGGGAGTTCGAGTCGTCACACGGGACGGGGACTTAGTCACACGAGCTCGTGTCCGTGGTGGTTCTGCTTCATCTTCTTCACTCATTGAAATCAATGCACTCATAGCTGAACTTGAAGTCAAACTTGTTGATATTTCACAGCGTTGCAACCAGCTAAAATTTGAGATTTCTTCGGCAAGTGCCGAGGTTTCTACGCGGCAAGGTGAATTTGACTTAGCTCTGGCTAAGCTCAATGAATCAGATGCACGCATTGGCGCCCTCACTGAACAACTTGCGGTATCCGGCCAGAATATGAAATCAGCTACGGCTGAAGTTGAACGACTTAACTCAACTATCGCTGAAGCGGCCACTGCAAAGTCACGCGATGAAGGTGAGCTAGTAATCGCTCAAAACCAACTTCATCAGCAAGGCGCAATTGCTGAACCCGACCATACCTTTACTGAAAATCTTCGAAATGCAGTATCGATTGCACGTACGGCAGAGTTAGAGGCGCGGCTAGCGGTTCGGACGATCGAAGAGAGAGTTACTTCTGTAGCCGAGCGTGCCCGCGCACTTGATGCATCAGCACTCGCAGAGCGTGAAGCATCAGAGCGAGCAATTCATCGCAGAGGAGCCCGCGCTAAGGCTTCGGTAATTTCGCAAGCTATAGCTGAAGCAGCATATGAAGCGTTGATTCACATTGAGCGTTCAATTTCAAAGGCGGCAATCGAACGTGGCCGTTTAGAAGAATCGCGCGGGGCTCGAGAAGGAGAGACTCTGACTGTTCGTACCCGTGGGCGTGAGCTTTCAGCTGAACTTGAAGCACTGACAACTAGCGTTCACCGTGATGAAATTGCTCGTGCTGAACAAAGAATGCGAATTGAATCACTGGAAAATAAAACCAGTGAAGAGTTTGGTATAGATACTCAGACTCTAGCTGCCGAATATGGTCCAGAAAATGATGTTCCAACTTTCTTCGAAAATGAAGATGGCGAAATAGTGACAACTGAGTTGATTCCATATCGCCGAGATCAGCAGGAAAAGCGCTTAGCATCGGCTGAACGTTCATTGAATCTACTTGGCAAGATCAATCCATTAGCCCTTGAGGAGTACTCATCTCTGGAAGAGCGGTTAAAATTCTTGGCTGATCAACTTGAGGATTTGAAGAATACGAAGAAGGATCTGCTAGATATTATTAAAGAGGTCGATGATCGTGTTCAGCAGATCTTCATGGAGGCCTTCCTCGAAACAGCAAAACACTTTGAAGAGATTTTCGCACGCTTATTTCCGGGTGGCGATGGTCGCTTAATTTTGGTAGATCCAGATAATCCATTTACAAGTGGAGTCGATGTTGAAGCACGCCCACCTGGAAAGCGCATTAAACGGCTTTCACTGCTTTCTGGTGGAGAAAAATCCCTCACGGCAATCGCAATGTTGATAGCAATCTTCAAAGCTCGCCCAAGCCCGTTCTATGTACTCGATGAAGTTGAAGCCGCCTTAGATGATGTCAACCTTGGCCGTCTATTGGGAGTACTTGAAGAGCTTCGTGAAAGCTCGCAGCTCATTATTATCACTCACCAAAAACGCACAATGGAGATTGCCGACGCGCTCTATGGCGTAACTATGCGCGGAGACGGTGTAACTGAAGTTATTTCGCAGCGTTTGCGTGAATCCGACGCTAGCTAGCCGGTTACATCATGGGGTTGTTTAGTAAGTTCATTTCAAAAATAAAGGGCAGCGACAGTTTTTCGCCAGCGGATTGGCAAGAGTTAGAGCAAGAGCTTTTGGCATCAGATCTTGGGCCAACGTTGACTCGCACGTTAATGGAGCAAGCTAAGAAAGTAAAAAGCGAGAATGCCGAAGCGGCGCTAACCCAAATTTTGACTGAACAACTTAGCTCTCGCTCACGCGAACCACTTATGAATGCCCACGGAATGAGTGTTGTGATGGTGGTAGGTGTCAATGGAACGGGAAAAACTACATCAGTTGCAAAGTTGGCTTCGACCTTCAAAGGTACAGGTGGATCAGTTCTTATTGCAGCCGGAGATACATTTAGGGCCGCAGCAGTTGATCAGCTGCAGACCTGGGGCGATCGAATCGGAGTACCCGTTATTTCCGGAAAAGCCAACAGCGATCCCGCATCGGTGGCATTTGATGCAGCACAAGAGGCTAAGGGATTAGGCGTTAACTACCTAGTGATAGATACAGCTGGTCGGTTGCACAACAAGAGTGATCTGATGGCCGAACTAGAAAAAGTTAAACGTGTTGTCGAAAAAGTAGCACCAGTTAATGAAGTGCTCTTGGTGATCGATGCGACTACGGGTCAAAATGGTTTATCCCAAGCCAAGATATTTACGGAGAGCGTGCATGTCACTGGAATAATCATCACTAAATTAGATGGAAGTGCTAAGGGTGGGGTTGCACTTGCAATTGAGAAAGAGCTTGATATTCCAATCAAGTGGGTCGGGACAGGGGAGTCACACATGGATTTTGCAAGATTTGAGCCTGCCCTCTATATACAGGGGCTACTTTCGTAACCTAGATGTAACACACACAGAGTTTTTGTCATGAACTTGAAACCATTGAGAACCCTTGTTGTAACCGGTCCGAGGCATCGTTGCCCCATCTCAAAGGCGAGATCACTTTAATTTTCAATGAAAGTAGACTCTCTTATGACGGATGTGGTTCTTAACTCTGGCGATACTGCGTGGATGTTGGCAAGTACTGCGCTAGTACTCCTGATGACACCTGGCTTAGCTTTCTTCTATGGCGGAATGGTTCGTACAAAAAGCGTTCTTAATATGATGATGATGTCGTTCGTAACAATAGGAATCGTCAGTATTTTGTGGGTTATCTATGGATTTGAACTTGCCTTTGGCTACAAAGCTAACTCACCGTGGTATGGAAATATTTCATTCTCTGGGCTTGGCGGCATGGTGAATGATTTAACAAACAACGGTGGAATTTATCCGATTCCAGTTTTGGTCTTTGCTGCCTTTCAATTGATGTTTGCAATTATCACTCCGGCCCTAATTTCAGGAGCCATTGCAGATAGAACAAAGTTTATTTCATGGGCAATATTCGTAGCAATCTGGTCAACTATTGTCTACTTCCCAGTTGCGCATTGGGTATTTGCTTTTGGTAATAAAGTTGGAGATACCGTAACCGGAACTGGTTTTCTTGCTGGCAAAGGCTTAGAGGATTTTGCCGGAGGAACTGCAGTGCACATCAATGCAGGTGCTGCTGGTCTTGCCTTAGCGATAGTTCTTGGAAAGCGAGTGGGATGGCGCAAAGAATCAATGCGTCCGCACTCACTTCCCTTAGTGCTACTTGGATCGGGACTGTTGTGGTTCGGTTGGTTTGGTTTCAATGCCGGATCAGCACTTGCTGCAAATGGAACTGCTGGTCTGGCATTTATGAATACTCAAGTTGCTACCGCCGGAGCACTAGTAGGTTGGCTGCTTGTGGAGAAACTTCGTAACGGACATGCCACATCATTAGGCGCGGCATCAGGTGCAGTTGCAGGTTTAGTCGCAATCACGCCTGCATGCGCATTTGTGGCACCGTGGGCGGCAGTAGTTATCGGAGTTTTTGCTGGCATATTCTGCGCTCTAGCAGTTGGCCTTAAGTATAAATTTGGTTTCGATGATTCACTGGATGTGGTTGGTGTCCACCTAGTAGGTGGAGTTTGGGGTTCACTCGCAATTGGTCTATTTGGAACTCACGTTGTCAATGGTCTTGGTTTAGACGGCCTCTTCTATGGTGGCGGGACTATTTTGTTAGGAAAGCAAGCCCTTGGAGTTGGAATGGTCGCCCTCTACTCATTCATCGTTACATTAATTCTTGGTTTTGCGATCGAAAAAACTATCGGTTTTAGAATCAAGGTTGATAAAGAAGTTGAGGGAATTGATCTCAATGAACATGCAGAAACTGCCTATGAACTATCGAGCTCATCACGAGGAGGTTCCTTCTAATGAAACTAATAACGGCGATACTTAAGCCATTCAAGTTAGATGATGTGAAGAATGCCCTACAGGCACATGGCGTAACCGGTATGACGGTTTCAGAGGCTAGCGGCTTTGGCCGGCAAAAGGGCCACACGGAGGTTTATCGTGGTGCCGAATACACGGTTGATTTAGTTCCAAAGGTGAGATTAGAGGTTCTAGCAGATGATGCTGATGCAGATTCGGTGGTAGCCGTAATAGTTAAAGCTGCATCCACTGGTTCTATAGGTGATGGAAAAGTATGGACTACGCCTGTTGACCAGGTAGTCCGTGTGCGTACGGGAGAACGTGGACCGGATGCAATCTAAGATATAGGTATGAGTACAAGTGAGAGAAGAGAGCGATCGCATCAGAGTGATCTCTCTCTTCTCTCACTTTTTTCAATGGCAACGTATGAGCATTTAGTTATCACAGATACCAAGGGGATTGCAGTTGCCGCAGTGGGCGGATATGGCCGAGGTGAACTATCACCAGGCTCCGATTTAGATTTTGTGATTCTTCATGAGGGACAGTTTTCAGAGGATAAGCTCAGTAAATTTGTGAGTGCACTGCTGTATCCATTATGGGATTCATATAAAGTCGATCACTCGGTGAGAACTCGCCTTCAAACTCGTAATGCCGCTCGAGATGACCTTAAAGTCACTTTGGGTCTATTAGATATTCGCTTTATAGCCGGTGACTCCGAATTAGTGGAGCAGGTTGCAAAGGATTCGCGTGAATTATGGCGTGAAAAACCTCATGCGAGATTGCTTGAGTTAAAAACCTCTATGGAGCAACGTCACAATCGTGCGGGGGAGTTGGCCTATCTACTTGAGCCAGATGTGAAGGAGTCTCGGGGTGGACTTCGAGATATAAATGCCCTGCATGCAATTGCAGCATCAGGGTTAGTAGCAGTTCCGCTGGATCGTATAAGCAAAGCCCAATCAACATTAGATGATGCTCGTGAAGCATTACATATCGTTAGCGGACGCAGTAAAGATCAATTACTTTTTCAGGAGCAAGATAAAGTAGCAAAATATCTAGGATATGCAGATGCTGATGTAATGATGGGTGAAGTTGCCCAAGCCGCGCGATCGGTCGATTACCTACTCGGCTACATCTGGCATTCAGTTGAACTCAGTGAGAGTTCTGGCGGTTCTTTGCGTTCGAGTGATGCACAGTCGGTGGCCAATAACATCAGCGTTACCAGAAATGAGATAGTTATAGATGATGCTGCGGCTCTTCGCACCGATCCAGTGATTTCTATTCGCGCAGCAGCAACTGCAGCGCAATTGGGCTTACGGCTATCTTTAGAGACCTGCTCCATGATTACAACTGCACTTGCTGCTGGTGAATCAATGCTTCCAACACCGTGGCCACGAGAAGCACGAGAGCTTTTAATATCCTTAATCGGTGCGGGTGAGGCGATGGTGCCGATTTTTGAAAGCTTAGATCAAGAAGAAATCATCTTTAGTTGGATACCTGAATGGCATTCAGTGCGCTCACTACCGCAACGAAATGCCCTACATCGCCATACAGTAGATAGGCATATGGTGGAGACTGCTGTACGTGCAGCAAAGCTGACACGAAAAGTACATCGACCGGATCTGCTGCTTTTTGCCTCCCTTTTCCACGATATCGGTAAGGGCAGTGCAGAGGATCATTCTGAACGCGGTGAGCGCTTAATCGCGCCAATTGCTGCACGTATAGGCTTTTCCCCAGAAGATATTCAAACTCTCCAAATCCTTGTACGGCACCACTTATTGCTATCGTCCACGGCAACTCGACGCGATCTAGATGATCCTGCAACTATTTTATCAATTACTTCAGTGATTCCAGATTTGAATACTTTAGAGCTTCTGCATGCACTCAGCGTTGCCGATGGCGAAGCTACAGGAAGTGCTGGCTGGAGCGATTGGAAGGCAGCTCTTGTTTCAGATTTGGTATCTCGTGTTCGTAAGGCAATGTCGGGCTCGCAGATTGCTCAGCAACCATCGCTGAGTCAAGAACAGTTACATTTAGCTGAGAGTGCACATCTCACTATTGAACTCTTAGATCACCCCAGCGGTTACTCTATTGAAATAGTTGCACCAGATATGCCTGGCTTGTTATCACTCATTGCCGGGGTGCTCAATATTTCTCGTCAAGATGTTAAGTCAGCGAGAACAAAGACCCATGGAAAATCGGCGGTGATGTATTGGATCGTAAGCCCACAACCACATGCTCCCAAAATCACTGCAGCTGGCCTTCGTGATGAGATTGAAAAGGGTTTTAACGACTCTCACTTAGTTGAAGAAAAACTCTTAGCAAGGGCAAGAATTTATGCTTCGATTCCTACGATTCCAGTACCAGCCCCAGATGTTGTGTATTTTAATGATGTAGCAACCGATGCCACAGTTATCGAAGTGAGGAGCCATGATCGGCCGGGGCTTCTTTTTAGAATTGGAGCTGCGATTACACAATCGAAAGTTGATATTCGATCTGCAATTGTTACCACCCTTGGCGCTGAAGCCATCGATACTTTATATGTAACTGAACTCTCCGGAGGTCCATTGACTGATGAACGGGCCGAGGAAGTCACGTCGCGTTTGCGAGCGGCTCTGGCGTAGTCTTAGCCCACTATGTTTGAATCCCTGTCCTCGCGTTTCACTTCTGCCTTTGGCGCACTGCGCTCACGAGGTCGAATCTCGAACTCAGATATCGAAGCAACGTGTGCGGAAATTCGTCAAGCCCTTCTTGAATCCGATGTTGCGCTGGCAGTTGTAGATAGTTTTGTCGCCAGTATCAGCGAAAAATCCTTGGCAATACTGCCCACTTTGCAGTCCGGCACTAATCAAGGTCAAGTGATCTTTGAAATCGTTAATGCGCAGCTCATCGAAATTTTAGGTGGCTCTGCTCGTCGTCTTCGTTTTGCTAAGAAAGGGCCAACGGTCATCATGTTGGCAGGCTTACAAGGAGCAGGTAAGACAACGCTGGCCGGAAAACTGGCCAAGTTTTTCGCCGATCAAGGCAATACCCCTTTATTAGTTGCATCTGATTTACAACGTCCAAATGCTGTGACGCAACTTCAAGTTGTTGGAGACAGCATAGGTGTGCCAGTTTTTGCGCCTGAAGTTGGAAATGGCGTTGGCGATCCAGTCAAAGTCGCACAGGCCGGTATCGAGTTTGCACGCGCCAAGCAGTACAACATGGTCATTGTTGATACTGCTGGCCGACTTGGCGTAGATGAAGATTTAATGAAAGAAGCTATTCGTATCAGGGATGCAGTGACTCCTGATGAAATTCTCTTTGTTGTAGATGCAATGATGGGTCAAGATGCGGTCCGTACTTCGCAAGCCTTTCTCGACGGTGTTGGTTTTGATGGCGTAGTTCTAACTAAGTTAGATGGTGATGCCCGAGGCGGAGCAGCACTTTCAATCGCATCGCTTACTAAACGTCCGATTATGTTTGCATCAACTGGTGAAAAACTCAGCGACTTTGATATTTTCTATCCCGATCGAATGGCTTCTCGCATCCTGGGCTTGGGGGATGTTGCAACGCTAGCCGAGCAGGCAAAAAAAGCCTTTGATAGTGATACGTCGGCAAAGTTAGAGGCAAAGTTTGTCAGTGGTGAAGATTTCACTCTCGAGGATTTCCTGGAGCAGTTACTGGCGATGTCGAAGATGGGCTCTATGTCCAAACTTTTATCGATGCTGCCAGGTTCTGGGGCGATGAAGAAAGCGATTGATAACTTTGACGAGGGCGAGATCGTTCGCACTAAAGCTATCGTTGAATCGATGACACCGCTTGAGCGTCGTGACCCAAAAGTTCTAAACGGCTCCAGGCGAGCAAGGATTGCGATGGGCTCTGGACGCGCAGTCTCTGATGTCAATAATCTCGTCGATCGATTCGCAGCGGCACAGAAGATGATGAAGCAGGTTCGAAATGGGGGAGTGCCGGCCGGTATGCCGCCAGGGTCGCCTGCGATGTCGGCCCCTAAAAAAAGCGTCGTCCAGAAGAAGAAGTCCAAATCAGGCAATCCCGCTAAACGGGCCATCGAAGAGGCTCAATAGGCGATTTCGCGTAAGAGCCCTTGGGATGGCAGAATAGGCAACCTGTTGAAGGGGCCCTCTACCCCCAGCGACATCCACAATCGATAGTTGAATCGTATTCACCGCGCACCCCGCTGCAGTGAGTCGATATGACACACATAAACAGGAGACACATTTCTTGGCTACAAAAATTCGCTTAATGCGCATGGGCAAAATTCGCACACCTTTTTACCGTGTAGTTGTAACCGACTCACGTAAGGCACGTAACGGTCTATCAATCGAAGAGATTGGTCGCTATGTTCCAGGACAAGAGCCATCACTTATCGAGATCAACTCAGAGCGTGCTCTGTACTGGCTCGGTGTCGGTGCTCAAGCATCAGAGGCTGTAGAGGCGCTGCTGAAGATCACTGGAGATTGGCAAAAGTTCAAGGGACTTCCTGGCACTGAAGGAACTCTTCGCGTTGCGACTCCTCGCGTAGGAAAAATCGTTGCTTATGAAGCAGCCGTTAAGCATGCAATGGATGAGCCTAAAGAGGGTGCAACTACCCTAAAGAAGAAGGCTCAAGATAAGTTAGCGGCAAAGGCTAATCCAGTAGTTGAAGAAGCAGTGTCAGAACCAGTGTCTGAACCAGAAGCAGTGGTGTCCGAACCAGAAACAGTTGAAGCTGTGTCCGAGGTTCCAGCGCAAGTTGTGACAACAGAAGTTGTAGCTGAAGAAGCGGCGTCCGAATAATCATGATGGATGAAGCGCTCGAACACCTTGTAAAGGGAATCGTCGATAATCCCGACGATGTTGTGGTCAGCGAAAAGACACATCGCCGTGGTACAACTCTTGAGGTCCGAGTTAATCCAGAAGATATTGGCAAAGTAATTGGCCGTAATGGCCGCACTGCTAAAGCTCTGCGCACAGTTGTTAGCGCGCTCGCAGGTCGCACAGTTCGTGTCGATCTAGTTGAGACCGACGAACCTAACTAAGGTAGTGATCAATTAGCCATGCGTTTACTCGTAGGGCGAATTGGTCGTGCCCATGGAATCTTAGGTGAGGCCACGATTGAAGTGCGAAGCGATGAACCAGAACGGCGCTTTGGCATCGGCGCAAAACTGCAGAGTGATGAACATGGAGAGCTCACTATTATATCGGGGCGAGTTCATAATGGGATTTTGCTACTCGGATTTGCTGGATATACAGATAGAAATCAGATTGAAAAACTGCGCAACGTTCTTCTCTATGCCGACGTGGATATTGATGAAGAGCGCGAAGATGAGGATGATTTTCACGTGCTTCAGTTAATTGGCTGCACGGCAGTTCTTGAAAATGGCGAGATTTTTGGAGAAGTCACTGATGTGATAAATCTTCCAGGTCAGGATCTGCTAGCTATTAAGACTGCTAATGCCGAGTCATTGATTCCATTTGTTCGCCAATTAGTTCCTATCGTTGATGTTGAAGCAAGGCGAGTCGTCGTAATTCCACCTGACATGAGCGGGATAGTTTCATGAAAATAGAGACCGTCACAATATTTCCCGATTACTTTGCGCCACTATCGCTATCTCTTTTGGGTAAGGCGCAGAATTCAGGGATTTTGAATTTCGTCGTCCATGATCTGCGAGGTTTTTCCACCAATAATCATCATGCTGTAGATGACACGCCGTATGGTGGAGGTGCTGGGATGGTGATGTTGCCAGAAGTTTGGGGACAAGCTCTAGACCCAATACTGGTTAATGACACAGATTTAATAATTTTGACACCTGCAGGAAAGCGCTTTGATCAAAACTTGGCTGAGAAACTCTCCGCTTCTAAACACATAGTTTTTGCATGCGGACGTTATGAAGGTATCGATGATCGTGTGCGTCAGCACTACAGCAGCGATCAGTATTGCGCGCGAAATATTAGAGTTCATGAAATATCTATCGGCGATTACGTCTTAGGCGGGGGAGAAGTAGCAGCCCTTGTCATGATTGAGGCAATTACACGCTTGCTTCCAGGTGTTTTAGGTAATCCAGAATCACTAGCCGAAGAGTCGCATAATGAGGATGGTTATGTGGAGTATCCAAACTTTACGAAGCCACCAACGTGGCGTGATATTGCAGTGCCTGAGATTTTATTAAGTGGAAATCATGCAGAAATCGCTAAATGGCGGGCGGCCGCTGCCGAAGAACGCGCTGAAAAGAATTTATAACTGGCCAGTAACGCGCTTTCTGCCGTAGCCTGCAGCCTATGACAAGTGATGCTGCATCAATTCAAGCTCGGCTAATCCGCGATCTTGAACCCGTTGTCGCTGTTGAGCTTGAACGCCATCTAGGTGTACAGAAGAACTGGTATCCGCACGAGTATGTGCCATGGTCTGAAGGTCGTAACTTTGCCGGCCCGCTCAACGGTGATGCCTGGGAGGCAAAGGATTCGCGTCTTACACCTGTGGCTCAAGACTCTCTAGTCCTCAACCTTTTAACTGAAGACAACTTACCGAGCTATCACACTGAAATTGCAATCTCCATGGGCCGAGATGGGGCATGGGGAAATTGGATTGAGCGCTGGACTGCCGAAGAGGCGCGACATGGCATCGCTATCCGTGATTATTTAATGGCTACTCGAGGTGTCGATCCATATGAACTTGAAGATCTGCGCATGGCACACATGTCACTGGGCTATCAGACTCCATATGAAAACGATATGTTGCATACGATCGCATACGTTTCTTTCCAAGAGTTAGCAACACGTATTTCACACCGCAATACTGGCAAAATTTCAGATGATCCCATTGCCGAAAATATGATGCAACGTATTGCACTAGATGAGAATCTCCACATGCTTTTTTACCGCAATACTCTTGGCGCAGCTCTTGACATGGAGCCAAATGCAACGATGCGAGCTATTACCGATGTTGTTACAAACTTTGATATGCCCGGAGCAAACATGCCGGGCTTTAACCGCAAGGCCGTACAGATTGCTCTCGCTGGCATATATGACATGCAGCTGCACTTGGATGAGGTCATTGCACCTATCTTGCGAGTATGGAAGGTATTTGAGCGAAGCGACTTATCGGGCGATGGTCTTAAAGCTCGCGATGAGCTATCTGCCTTCCTAAGTAAGACTAGCGAAGAGGCATCTAGATTTAATGAAAAGCGCGAGGTGTATTTTGAACGTCTGATAGCGCGCGGACAAGAGCCTTTGCGCATTATCAAGTAGGGTACGCGTCATGAGTAAGCGCGTTATCTTCATTGAGCACGACCATGCCAGTCCGGGTGGACCTATCTGGGTACAGTTCGAGCGACGCGGCTATGAGATCACGAGATTTATCATCGTTGATAAAGAGAATTTTAATACACCCAATGTGACACCTATCTGGCCAGATTTATTGAGCTTCGATGTCGTAGTCGTGATGGGCGCACAGTATGCCGTCTATGACGAAGCGCGCATCGGCAACTGGTTATTGCCACAGCTGGAGAAAATGCGCGAAGTCCATAACGCTGGTATTCCAGTAATGGGAATCTGCTTTGGTGGCCAACTTATGTCAAGAGTTTTAGGTGGAAGCGTCTCACGTTCTCCACGTGCAGAGCTAGGGTGGTTTGAAATCGAATCCGTCGATGAGTCTCTTATTCCGCGGGGACCGTGGTTTCAGTACCACTGGGATCGTTTTACTTTTCCGCCAGGTGCCACACCAATCGCTAGCAATGATCTATGTCCGCAAGCATTTGTCTACGGACGGACGTTAGGAACGCAGTTCCATCCTGAAGTCGATGCCGAAGTATTGGATATGTGGCTAGCAATGGAGGGCGGTTGTGCAGAGATCGAATCTGAGGGCATTGTGGTTGAAGCCTTACGTGCCCAGACAAAAAGCATTGAGAAGGAGAGTAATCAACGCGGTTATAACTTAGTCGATCAATTTCTAGATCGAATCGCAACCGCACCGATTATAAAGATTTAGTCGTTAGAGATAAATACGTTTTTAACTTCAGTAAATGAATCTAAAGCATCTGGTCCTAGCTCGCGTCCAAGTCCTGATTGCTTAAATCCACCAAAGGGAGTCCAGAAGCGCACAGATGAATTGGAGTTCACCGATAGCGCACCAGTCTCAACTCCACGAGAAACTCGAAGCGCACGGCCAATATCACGCGTCCAAATCGATCCTGATAAGCCATACTCGCTGTCGTTAGCCATCGCAATCGCATCTGCCTCATCTTCAAAGGTCATGACTGATACAACTGGTCCAAAAATCTCTTCACGCCATGAGCGAGCAGAAGTATTTTTCGGTAGCAAAACAGTTGGCGGCATCCAGTAACCAGGACCAGTTGGCGCACTGCCTTTAAATGCAATCGGTTCATCTAAGAAAGATTCAACTGCGTCAAACTGTTTCTTAGAAATCAGTGGCCCCATATCGGCGGTCGCAAGATTAGGATCTTCACATCGAAACTTCTTGACCGCAACTTCAAAGTGCTCCATGAAAGCATCGAAGGCCGATCTCTGTACCAAAATACGTGAACGTGCACAGCAATCCTGGCCAGCGTTATCAAAGACTGCACCTGGTGCCCCAGCTGCAGCTTTAGCGATATCTGCATCGGCAAAGATGATGTTAGAGCTCTTGCCACCAAGTTCCAGGGTTAAACGCTTCACTTGATCGGCGCAGCCCACCATAATCTGCTTACCGACTGCAGTTGAACCAGTAAAAACAACTTTACGGACTAGGGGATGAGTAACAAATCGATTTCCAACGACGCTTCCCTTACCGGGCAATACATTAAAAACACCTTCTGGGATTCCAGCGAGTATTGCCAATTCACCCAAACGAATCGCAGTCAGAGGTGTGTATTCAGCGGGTTTTAATACAACGGTATTACCTGCAGCTAGGGCTGGCGCAAATCCCCAGGCAGCGATAGGCATGGGAAAGTTCCAGGGAACGATAATTCCGATAACACCCAGTGGTTCCTTAAATGTAATATCAACTCCACCGGGAACTGGAATTTGTCGGCCAAATAAGCGCTCAGGTGCGGCGGCGTAATACATCAGAGTATTAGCAACGTTGTCGGCCTCCCAGAGGGCGTTACCACGTGTATGACCAGAGTTAGTTATTTCAAGCTGTGCGAGCTCTTCACGGTGCTGGGTAACAATGTGTGAAAAACTGCGCAACAGCCGTGCGCGCTCACCAGGTGCAATCGTACGCCAGGTATGAAAAGCCTTATCTGCGCGCGCAATCGCATCATCTGTAGCGGCAAGATCTAAATGCGCAACATTCTTGACGAGCTCTTCGGTGGCAGGGTTGATGACATCATATGAAGTTGGCACGTTGAATTAAAACCTTTCGAAGTTTCTAAATAGTTCCCAGTCGGTGACAGCTTTGCCGAATGCGGCGATTTCTACTTTTGCCATATTTGCATAATGTGCCTGCACTTCTGCACCAAAAACTTGCTTCACCCACGCACTGTTTTCCCATAGCTCTAACGCCTCTGGCATCGAAGATGGAATACGGGCAGAATCTGAAGCATATGCATTACCTTCAAAGGCTGGCTCTAGAACCATTTTATTTTTGATTCCATCGAGACCTGCTGCAATGATTCCAGATACTGCTAGATATGGATTGACGTCTCCGCCGGCTACACGATTTTCAAGCCGAAGTGATGAACCATGCCCAACAAGGCGCAAAGCGCATGTGCGATTATCGCGACCCCAGCGAATAGCTGTAGGCGCAAATGAACCAGGTACGTAGCGCTTATACGAGTTGATATTGGGAGCAAAGAGAAGTGCAAGCTCGTGCAAGTGTGCAATTTGCCCAGCTATAAATTGACGACCCAGGTCGCTCATCCCATGCTCTGTATCTTTCTCATCGGTCATCACCATTGAGCCATCTAAGCCGCGGAAAGATAAGTGAATATGAGAGGAGTTTCCCTCTTTTTCATTTGGCTTAGCCATAAAGGTCAAAGCGTATCCATCTTGGGATGCGATCTCCTTGGCACCATTCTTATAAATCACATGGTTGTCACAGTTGGATAATGCATCGGAGTATTTAAAGGCGATCTCATGTTGTCCAAAGTTGCACTCGCCTTTAACCGATTCAACGGTCATACCCGCATTGGCCATCGACAAACGGATTCGGCGCAACAACGGCTCGATGCGGGAACCTCCCATAATTGAATAGTCCACGTTGTATTGATTCACTGGGATCAGATTTTTGTAGCCCTTATCCCATGCCTCCTCGTACGTATCTTTGTAAACAACAAACTCAAGCTCGGTTCCACACATCGCTTCCATACCGGCATCGTTGAGGGCTTTCACTTGCTTGCGCAAAATTTGACGAGGTGAGGCAACGACATCGGTGTGATCGAGCCACTGAACATCGGCAAGAACTAAAACTGCGCCAGGCTGCCAATCGATTAATCGAAGTGTGCTCATATCTGGAACTAAAGCAAAGTCGCTATATCCGCGCTCCCATGAAGACATTTCATAACCATCAACGGTATTCATATCGACATCGACAGCCAATAGATAGTTGCAACCCTCAGTACCGTGTTTTAGGACTTCATCTATAAAGAACTGTCCATGGATACGTTTGCCAGTGAGTCGGCCCTGCATATCGGTCATCGCAACGACAACGGTGTCAATACTTCCATCCTGGACTCCGGACTTGAGGGCTTCTATCGACATTGATTTCATAAGGTGATGCTATCGAGTTGGGCTAAGAAAATCTACAAAGAGTAACCCCCGCCACTTACGTGACGGGGGTTACTAGTGTTAGTTCTCTTTTACGAGTTGATGTTGCTCCGTGGTCCTGTAAACCACTTCTTAGCTGATATATTCCACCAAGCCCACAGAATGATCAACGCGCCACCAGTAATGATCGGTGCGTAGTTAACTGCAGTCCATGTAAAGTCTTTATTACCTGGAGTACCAGCTGGTGAGAATGGCAATATGAAGTAGATAGAGATGATTGTAATCTCAGCAACTGCAACTCGACACATCCATTTGTAACGTGCACCAAGTGTCCATGCTCCAGCTTTAAATGCATCGCCAGCCTTAAGCCGCAGCCAAATTGGAATCAAGAATGCAAGATACAAAGAGATAACACAGACCGATACAACTGCGTAGAAAGCAGTAGGTGCACCTGTAGGACTCTTCCATAGCGCTGGTAGAGTCATAATGATTCCACCTAATGATGAGGCCAAAACTGCGTTCAATGGCACGCGGTGCTTATTAACTTTCTTCCAAAGATTTCCCCCTGGGACTGCGCCATCGCGTGAGAATGCGTACATCATGCGTGAACATGAAGTTAAGCAGGCAGTCACACAGAAGATTTGGCCGACAGTTGTAATAATCATGACCAACTTGAAAGCCATGCCGCCGCCAAGTGCTGTGTAGAGAACAGCGATAACTGATCCTCCACCAAATGGGTTGACTGCTGGATCAAATGAGCTAATTACATCGGTCTTAGTTGCGGCGAATAGAAATGCCATCAACAAAATATAGCCGCCGATAGCTGAGTAGAAGATCGACTTCCAGATTCCCTTGGCTGCATTGATATGAGCATTATGGGTCTCTTCAGATAAGTGAGCCGATGCATCGAAGCCAGTGATTGTGTACTGGGTTAACAAGAAACCAAGTGGCAGAACATAGAGCCAGTATGAGTTATCGCTAAAGCCCGAGCTATTGATCTTGGTGGTAAACATCCAAGACAATGTCTGATGCTCTGAAGGTACAAATAAGAGGATTCCGATAACAATAAGTGCACCAAATACGTGCCACCATACTGAGATATTGTTAAACAGGGACAGTAACTGTCCGCTATAGATGTTGATGAGTGTTACCAAGAGAATAATCATTACAAATAGGAAGAACTGTTGCTTAATATAATCTCCGCCCATGAAGTCAGTGGCATAGCTTGGCCACTGCGCACCAAGGATTACGTTAAGAAAGCTTGCAGCGCCATAACCAACTGAGGCTGTTACTGATACAAGTCCAATTAAATTAAGCCAACCCGTAAAGAAACCTGCTTTTGGCCCACCTAACTTTGCAGCCCACCAGTAAATACCGCCTGATGTGGGATAGGCGGACGCGAGCTCTGACAGACAAAAACCGATAATAAGAATAAATAACGAGATGACCGGCCATCCGATTGAGATTGCTACAGGACCGCCGTTGTTCCACGCCTGGGCGAAGGTTGTGAAGCAGCCTGCCAGGATTGAGATGATAGAAAATGAGATTGCGAAGTTTGAGAAACCAGACCAGCTACGGTTTAGCTCTTGTTTATAGCCAAGATCTGCTAAACGTTTTTCGTCGTCATTTGTGATTGCCAAGATGTACTCCTCCTTGAGACTCTGGGGTAACCTTTCTACCTCATAGTGTGCCTTAAGCGATAGGGGTTTGACTAAGAATGTGCCGGCTAATGGGCTACGTGTCGCCAGCTAAAACCTCATTTCCAGCGCTCGTGGGCGACGAGTTCGTGGAATTCGTCGCTTTATCCTCGGTGCATTGTGACGGCTGGGGCCTATCGACAATCGATAAATCAGGGGCACATACGGTTCTTGAGCGAAAAGTTGAGGCAGCGGCAACTAGCGCCAGCTTTGATACCAGTATGCAAACTAATGTCGCCGATGGCGCTTTGTTGCACTTACGGTGGGCAACTAAAGGGATATCCATTAGTGAGAACAACACGCACCCATTTATGTATGAAGATTACTCATTTATTCATAATGGTTCGATTTTTCCACCTGATGCAATTGCCCCCTATATTGATTCAAAGTTTTCCAAACTCATCGTGGGTGACGGTGATAGCGAACAATATTTCTATTTAGTATTAACTGAGATCGAAAAGCATGGATTAATTGGTGGCTTAAAATCCGCACTCTCGATCATCAAGACACATGCAGATACAACAAGTTTGAACTGCATGATTATGAATCGTGAATTTTTCGCAACGGTGAGCGAGCACAATTCGCAGAAGAAGCCAGACTGGGCTCCTGATGATTATTATGAAATCAAATACCTGCCCACTCCTGAAGGTGTACTTTTTGCCTCAAGTGGTTGGAATCAACCCGGTTGGTCGAGTTTAGATAATCACCACGCCGCTATCGTCAACCGTTCAACCTTTGAGATTGAAGTTATTGGCCTGTAATTTTGGCCCTACGATAGGCACATGACACGCACGTACACAGTCCAGACTTATGGCTGTCAGATGAATGTGCATGATTCTGAACGTATCGCTGGGCTATTAGATGAGGCCGGGTATCTTCCAGCCCCAGATGGAACGCAGGCCGATATTGTCGTTTTTAATACGTGTGCGGTCCGCGAAAATGCAGATAACAAGCTGTATGGAAATTTGAGCTTCTTAGCGCCAATCAAGAAGGCAAATCCACTCATGCAAATTGCCGTCGGTGGATGCCTAGCTCAAAAAGATCAAGCAGTAATTCTTAAGAAAGCTCCTTACGTCGATGTTGTCTTTGGAACCCATAACGTGGGCTCGTTACCTGTACTTTTAGAACGCGCACGTATTGAAGAAGAGTCGCAAATCGAAATTTTAGAGTCACTAGAACATTTCCCATCGACATTACCAGCCCGTCGGCTATCAGCCTTTTCCTCCTGGGTTTCGGTTTCAGTTGGATGTAATAACACCTGTACTTTTTGTATTGTTCCAACGCTTCGGGGAATTGAAAAGGATCGAGCAGCCGCAGACATCATTGCAGAAGTGCGGGCTCTCGTAGAGCAGGGAGTCATTGAGATAACCCTGCTTGGTCAAAACGTAAATGCCTACGGTGTCGATTTCAATGATCGAAGTGCATTTGCCAATTTGCTGCGCGAATGTGGGAAAGTTGACGGCTTAGAGCGCGTTCGTTTCATGTCGCCCCACCCACGTGATTTTACCGATGATGTTATTGATGCAATGGCGCAAACTGCAAATGTGATGCCGCACTTACATATGCCGCTGCAGTCAGGATCTAACGCGATTTTGCAAACGATGCGCCGGTCATATAGAACAGATAGGTATCTAGGAATTCTTGATCGTGTCCGAACCGCGATGCCACATGCCTCTATAACCACGGACATCATCGTCGGTTTCCCCGGTGAGACTGATGCAGATTTTCAAGCAACGTTAGATCTGTGCTCCCAAGCCCGTTTTGCTGCGGCATACACCTATCAGTATTCAATTCGTCCAGGAACACCTGCGGCAACCATGCCTAATCAGGTACCTGCCGATGTCGTAGGAGAGCGCTATACACGTTTACACAATCACCAACAGGAGATTTCACTTTCCGTAAACAAGCAAGCTATTGGTAAGAGTTTTAAAGTATTAGTTGGTGACTATGAAGGCCGCCGTGATGAAGCTCAATCCCGACTCACTGGGCGCAGCGAGGATTTTCGCCTTGTTCACTTTGATAACGCAGCCCTTGCTCGCCCCGGCGATGAGGTAGACGTTCTGATTACAGATGCATCGGCACATTATTTAATTGGTACACCAGGAAGAGTTCGTGCAACGCGCGGGGGTGACTCCCATGAGGCGCGAACTAAAGAGACCGAGGCCAAGTTAACAATGCTTGGAATTCCTACCGTTAAACGATGAGTATTTTAGTTATATGTGGCGGAACCGCCACTGGTAAAAGTGATCTCGCAATAGCTCTTGCACAGCGATTTGACGGAGAGATTATTAATGCCGATTCCATGCAGATCTATCGTGGAATGGATATTGGTACAGCCAAATTGACCGTGGAAGAACGACAAGGAGTGCCGCACCATCTGTTAGATGTTTTAGATGTTACACAAGACTCAACCGTGGCTTGGTATCAAGATAGTGCTCGCCAAGTAATCGATGAGATTGAATCTCGTGGGAAACGTCCAATAATTGTCGGTGGCACTGGGCTCTACATTAAATCGATCCTTGACGAACTTAACTTCCCAGATACCGATCCCGACACTCGCAAATCGTTAGAGCTGGAATTAGAAAAAATCGGTCTTGATGCCATGTATGAACGACTACAAAAATTAGATCCTGCCGCCGGAATAGCTATTGATAGAGCTAATGCTCGCCGAGTTATTCGCGCGCTTGAAGTAATTGCGATTACTGGTAAACCATTCACGGCAAATTTGCCGCGAGAAGAAAGTACCCGGTACCCCGATGCTCGCCAATTTGGATTAGTGATGGATCGCGAGAGTTTAGATGTACGCATAAGTGCACGCGTTGATCTGATGTGGGAGCAAGGCTTTGTCTCTGAAGTTCAGTCGCTATTAAACGCTGGAATCACAGAGGCTCGAACCGCTCAATTAGCGTTGGGCTACTCTCAAATAATTGCTTTTTTGCAAGGAGGAATGTCTGAGGATGAAGCACGCGAAGACACTAAGCGCGCAACACGGCAGTATGCGCGCAGACAAGAGACGTGGTTCTCACGCGATGCCCGTATCACATGGATTTCGCCGGTACAACCTCGATTTGAGACCGTGCTAAAACATCTGGAGCAGATAAACTGAGCGCAATGATTGCAACGTATGGACACGGCACTGAAAATGATTTTGTGCTGGTCTTTGACCCAGATGATGTTCACTCGATTACCACTGCCCAAACGGCGGCTATTTGCGATCGAACACATGGTGTCGGTGCCGATGGCTTGATCCGAATTGTAAAACGCGATAGCAAATGGTTTATGGATTATCGAAACGCCGATGGTTCACTCGCCGAAATGTGCGGTAATGGAATCCGCGTTATGGCACGCTACTTAGTCGAGCGTGGGCATCAACCCGAGGGTATCTTTGCAATAAATACGCGTGATGGCATTAAACACTTGAGAGTTCCAATGACTGGTGATATCTCAGTAAATATGGGTCAGGTCACCGATGAATGTGAAGCGATCACCGCAGCAACAAATGGACACATTTGGAACGGTTATAACATCAGCGTCGGTAATCCGCATGCAGTTGTCTTTGTTGAAGACATGAATGATATCGGGCCCATGAATGAACCACCAGTGGTGCGCCCACGTGATTCATATCCAGAAGGCGTCAATGTAGAATTCGTAAAAGTTATTGGGGACCATGAATTAGCAATGCGTGTCTATGAGCGTGGAAGCGGTGAAACTCGCTCGTGTGGAACTGGAACCTGCGCAGTGGCACTTGCCGCCGTTTTACACTCCAAAGAGCGCTTACCGTCCACGTGGATTATCAATCCACCAGGTGGACGACTTGAAGTAGCAATCGATGGGCATTCAAATGCAACGCTGATCGGCCCTGCCGTTCTTCTTCGAGATGTAGACATCACGGAGTTTTTACTTGCCTAATAAATCATCAGGTGATGAGTTCGAAGCTTTAATGCGTGAAAGCGCACGAGTAGCTGCTGAATTCGATTCCGGTGAAAGCGCAGAGCTGGTTGATCCGACACTGGAGTTATCAGAGCGTCACGCACTTCGTAGGGTAAAGGGATTTTCTACTGAGCTACAAGATATTTCTGAAGCGGAGTACCGCCAGTTACAACTCGAACGTGTCGTATTAGTAGGTGTTTGGACTGAAGGAACATCGCTAATGGCTGAAAACTCTTTAGCTGAGTTAAAGGCGCTAGCAGAAACTGCAGGATCTGAAGTATTAGAAGGTTTAATTCAGCGTCGCGATAAACCAGATCCTGCAACCTATATCGGTTCAGGAAAAGTTGCTGAACTTCGACAAGTAGTAATTGCAACTGGCGCCGATACGGTGATTTGCGATGGAGAGCTCTCACCTTCACAACTTCGACAGTTGGAAGAAAAAGTCAAGGTTAAAGTTGTAGATAGAACTGCTTTGATTCTAGATATTTTTGCTCAGCATGCCAAAAGTAAAGAGGGAAAAGCCCAAGTCGAATTAGCTCAAATTGCATACCTCTTGCCTCGTCTGCGCGGTTGGGGTGATTCCTTATCACGTCAGGTTGGCGGTCGTGCCGCCGGCGGTGCTGGAATAGGTGGTCGTGGTCCGGGTGAAACTAAGATTGAAACCGATAGACGCCGTATTCGCGACAAGATGGCAAAGCTACGCCGTGAGATCGCTGAGATGAAAGTGTCACGAGATACTAAACGTCAAGAACGCAAACGATTTAATATTCCGTCAGTTGCCATCGCTGGATATACCAATGCGGGCAAATCATCACTTCTCAATCGCCTGACAGATGCCGGAGTCTTAGTTGAAAACGCGCTTTTTGCAACGCTCGATCCAACGGTTCGCAAATCATCGACCGGTGATGGACGCGTGTACACATTAACTGACACCGTTGGATTTGTTCGCCACTTACCGCATCAATTAATCGACGCTTTTAAATCTACTCTTGAAGAAGTATCAGGTGCAGATGTAATTGTTCATGTTGTAGATGGATCTCACTCTGATCCATTCGAACAAATTCGCGCCGTGCGTGAAGTTATTACTGAAATTGGTGGGGGAGATATCCCTGAAATAATCGCCATTAATAAGGTCGATATTGCCGATCCTCAGACTGTAATGGATATTTTGCGTAGAGAACCAAATAGCTTTGCCTTCTCCGTGCGCACAGGCTTTGGAGTTGCTGCCCTTGTACAGGCGATTGAAAGTTCACTGCCACGTCCCAGTGTTGAAATTAAAACGGTTATTGCCTATAACCGAGGAGATTTAGTGCACGCGATCCATGAACATGGAGAGATCTTCTCCGAGGAGTATGTGGCAGGGGGCACAGCTATTCACGCTCGAGTTGACGGGGCGCTAGCCCAAGCGATAGAAATCGCCCAGGTGAGTGGGGAATAACCCCGACACGCCGAGGGTTATAACAACTAGTGCGCGTGCAATAGGTAATGATGCGCCCGCAGGGCAAGAAATAGCTCGGCACATAGATTTAAGTGACTAGTCAAAAGAAAAGAGGTGAGAGCAGTGGCAACAGATTACGACACCCCCAGAAAAACTGATGAAGAACTCCACGAAGAGTCGCTAGAAGAGTTAAAAGCTAAACGTGTCGATGCTCAATCCGGCCAGATCGATGTAGATGAAGCAGAAGCGGCTGAGACACTTGAGCTGCCAGGTGCTGACTTATCTGGTGAAGAGCTCGCGGTTCGCGTTGTTCCAAAACAAGTTGATGAGTTCACATGCTCGCGCTGTTTCTTGGTACATCACATTACACAACTTGCAAAAGGCGAAGGCGCAAAAGCCGTATGTAAAGAGTGCAACTAAACTCGTTGTGAGTTAAGAATCTCTGCTAGATCTTTGCTGTTCTTACTTGTAATTATCCAATACGGCGTTGGGTCGCGTGGGTCATTTAACAGAACTTTCACCCCATTGGCGTTCCAAAAACGTATCGCGAGGTAGGCAGCTGGATCGGCATCACGAGTCCTAATATTTTTCATCTCGTGGGTAGTTAACGCCGTCGCATTATCAATGTAGTGAAGTGAAATATGCGCACTACCTACTCGGAGCTCATGCTCGGTGACTTTAATAATTAAGGCTGATTTAGCTGCCAAAAGAATCATTACAGTAGTAACGACAAATAAGGCTGAAAGCGCAGCGATATTTCCGAGAGCGGCCCATACCGATAGTACAAAGGATAGAAAGAAGAAATAGATCAGGGCCAAGAGCCATAGTGGCATACGGACTGCTTCTCGGTATCGCATAGGCATTACGGTATCGGATAGGCTAAGTTCATGAGTCGGATCGCAAGCACTACACCTCCAGAGGGTGCGATGATTCCGCAACGTCACCCGAAAGCACCTCCAGTTGGTTCAAAAATTCCATCGCACTTTGGCCATTGTTTTGGTTGCGGAGACCTGCACCCAACTGGTTTGCATTTAGTTGCATATGTTGGGGATGGCGTAAATATCACGGCACAGTTCACTGTGACCGAAGATCACCAGGGAGCACCCGGCTTGGCACACGGTGGTTTGTTATCACTTGCCTTTGATGAAGCCCTTGGCAAATTAATGTGGCTATTACGTGCACCCGCTGTTACGGCCAGACTAGAAACTGATTTTCTCAAACCAGTTCCGCTAGGCTCTACTTTGCATATCAGTGCGCGCATTACGGGACAAGTCAATCGCAAGGTTTATGGAAGCGCAGAGGGCAGATTGAACTCACCCGATGGTCCGATCGCCCTACGAGCGGCAGCACTTTACGTGATAGTTCCAATGGAACATTTTCTCACTAATGCACCGAAAGAATACTTAGAACAAATTTCGAAGAGTCCAGAACTTTTGGCATTTGTCGATCCGGAATTCGAGATTAATCCATAACCATGAAATCTCTACAGGTACTCATTACACGAAATGATCCAACAATCCCATTGCCCACGTATGCAAAGCCCGGGGATGCCGGCGCCGATCTGGCTACCTCTATAGATTTTACTCTAGAGCCAGGGCAGCGCATGTTAGTTCCAACTGGAATTAGTATTGCCTTGCCACCTGGGTATGTGGCACTTGTTCATCCACGTTCAGGTCTTGCCATGAAGCATGGAGTTACTCTTCTTAACTCTCCTGGAACGATTGATGCAGGATACCGCGGAGAGATTTCTTGTATTTTAATAAATACAGATCGCACACAAGCTATCTCCTTTAAGAAAGGCGATCGCATCGCTCAGCTCCTTATTCAAAGCTTTGAGAAGGTCGACTTCATTGAGGTTTCATCACTTCCTGGATCAAACCGGGCAGAAGGTGGATTTGGATCGACGGGGAGCGCATGAGCGAACATAATCAAGATCGTGACAAAGTAATGGGCGCGTTAGGCGGTAAGAAAGGTCTAATAGACTCAGGCCTTCCAGCGGTTGTATTTCTCGTAGCCTTTAATCTCAAAGATAATCTCAAAAGTGCTTTGACGTATGCCGTCATTCTTTCAGCGCTGTTAGCAATTATTCGGCTTGCTCGTAGAGACAGTATTCAGCATGCAGTTTCAGGTTTATTAGGTGTCTTACTTTGTGCATATTTTGCGAATAAAAGCGGCAATGCAACAGATTTCTATATTCCAAAACTATTGACCAATCTTGCATATGGCAGTGCATATTTGATCGGAAACCTTGTTGGTTGGCCACTGTTGGGTCTTGTTTTAGGGCCCCTGCTAGGGGAAAACTTCACTTGGAGAAAAGACCCCGAACGTAAAAAAATCTATGTGAAAGCAAGTTGGATTTGGGTCGCCATGTTCTTTGCACGAATCGCAGTCCAGTATCCAATTTATAGAAGTGGAAATGTTAATTTACTGGGAAGTGTTAACTTAGCGATGGGTTACCCATTGTTTTTTGCTGCTGCCTATTTATCGTGGTTAGTGATAAAAACTGCGCCGCCGGTTCACAAAAATGAAGATTAAGCGATGAAACAGGCCTTGATCTGAACTTCAGCAGCTGAAGATGCCACGAAGAGAAGTTCATCGCCGGCGGCAAAAACATCATGAGCTTTGGCGGTAATGACTCGACCATCACGGACTATAGCCGCAAGGGCTGCATCCTCTGGCAAGGTGATCTCTTCTACGGTTTTTCCTATACAGGCCGAACCATCCGGCAATGTAAGTTCAACTAAGTTTGCTTGACCCTTTTTAAAGGAAAATAGACGGACTACATCTCCAACACTGACTGCTTCTTCGACAAGAGCTGAGATAATTCTCGGAGTTGAAACTGCAACATCCACACCCCACGATGAGTCAAATAGCCATTCATTTTTAGGGTGATTAATACGAGCGACAACTCGAGGAACACCGTACTCAGTCTTGCCTAAAAGTGAAGTAACAAGGTTAGCTTTGTCATCACCAGTTGCTGCAACTAATACCTGACAGTTATTCAGGTGGGCGTTATCTAAAGATGTGATTTCACAAGCATCTGCCATCAACCACTCAGCATCAGGAACGCTCTCTAACTTGAGGGCTTTAGGATCTTTATCAATAAGTAAAACTTGGTGACCGTTATCTAAAAGTTCACGTGCTATGGCTCGTCCAACGTTTCCAGCTCCTGCGATCGCTATTCTCATGGACGATCGCCTTCCGGTGATGCTGCGAGGATTGATTCGACTCGTGAAATATCTTCATCAGCGACCATGACATGAATCAAGTCACCTTCTTGCAAAACTGTATGTTCATCAGGAATCATTCCTACGCCTAGACGCGTAACAAAGGCAACTCGTGCAGAAGTTAGTTGGTCTATCAATAGAATTGAACGACCGTACCAGTCATTATGTGGATGCATTTCGCAGAGTTGAATTGTTCCACTGGCATCGCGCCACTCAGAACGCGAGCCCTCTGGTAAAAGTCTGCGAAGAATCTGATCAGTAGCCCACAAAACCGTAGCCACCGTTGGAATTCCAAGACGCTGGTAAATTTCGGCACGACCTGGATCATAAATTCGGGCAACTACATTTTGGACTCCGTAAGTTTCACGAGCAACTCGTGCCGCCAAAATATTGGAGTTATCTCCGTTGCTCACTGCAGCAAATGCATCGGCATCTTGAATTCCAGCCTCAAGTAAAGTGTCGCGATCAAAGCCAACGCCAGTAACCGTTCGACCCTTGAAATCTGGACCGAGACGCCTGAAAGCTTCACGAGCTTGATCGATCACTGAAACGGTATGACCAGCGGCCTCAAGTTCGGTAGCTAAAGAAGACCCGACTCGACCGCAACCCATGATGACTACGTGCACAGGTGCCAACTTACACCCATAGGCTTACTTCCATGACATCACCTAAGAAAACACGCGTGGCAGTAGGGGATGTCTTAGAAGTTGAGATTGAAAAGATTGCCCATGGGGGCCATTTTATTGCGCGCCATGATGGAGCAGTTATTTTTATTCGCCATGCAATTCCTGGTGAAAGATGTCGTATTGAGATTACGTCTATCGGAAGCTCATTTAATCGGGCAGAAGTCATAGAAGTTCTCGAGAAATCGCCAGATCGAGTTCTACCGCCATGCTCCTATTCCCACCGCGCAGGCTGTGGTGGGTGCGATTTTCAACATATTTCTATATCGCGGCAGCGTCAATTGAAGACAGAAGTAATTACCGAACAGTTCGCACGCATTGCCAAAATGAATGTCATCGTAGAAGTAGAAGAGATTGATCAGCCATTGCGCTGGCGCACAAGAGCTATTGCAACGACTGATCGCAATGGGAAACTAGGTTTTTACGGCTCGCGAAGTCATAGCGTTATTCCGATATCGGATTGCTTAACTATCGTTGAGGAAATGGCGCTGAAAGAGCTGACCACAAAAATATGGAAGAGCGATGTGCGTGTAGAGATTGCCATCTCTAACACAGGCGAACGCAATATTTCTCTTGCACCGACTCGCGGGAGTGAAAAGGCTCGCCTTACTGAAGGTCCACAAATTTTGCATCAGGTAGTAGGTGACAGAACTCTTGAAGTGAGCAACGAATCATTTTGGCAAAGCCACAAACGTGCGCCAGAGCTTCTTACTCGCGTGGTTCTAGATTTTGCAGAGGTCAAGGAAGGAGATCACGTCTTAGATCTCTATGGTGGGGTTGGCCTATTCACTTCAGCTTTAATTCCACATGTTGGCCTGAGTGGATTAATTGAACTCTTTGAGGGCTCTAAAAGTGCAACAAGTGATGCTTTTCGTAACTTTTCTGACAATATCAATGTAAAAGTTATTACTGGTGACGTTACAAAATTAATTCCTAGGGTTACAGTCGCTGACGTTGTTATCTTGGATCCACCGCGGGAAGGTGCCGGAAAAAATGTCTTAATAGAAATTGCACGCATTAAGCCGCGAGCAGTTGTTTATGTGGCCTGCGACCCAGCAGCTCTAGCACGTGATTCTGCTTACTTTTTAGAACTCGGCTATTCGTTAGTTAAAATCAGGGCTTTTGATCTTTTTCCGATGACGCATCACATCGAGTGTGTTGCGTTGTACCTACCAGTTAAGGTATCTTGACGCTTAAATCCTTATCTTGGAAGGCGCAAAGTGAGTAAAAACTCTTTTAACGCAAAAAAGAATCTAGAAGTTGCGGGTAAGAGTTATGAGATTTTCGATATCTCTGCCATTGAAGGAGCATCAACTCTTCCATTTTCATTAAAGATTTTATTAGAGAATCTGCTTCGCACCGAAGATGGTGCCAATATAACTTCCGAGCACATTAAAGCGCTGGCTAACTGGGATCCAGCCACAGAGCCAGATACTGAGATTCAGTTCACGCCGGCCCGTGTTCTTATGCAGGATTTTACCGGGGTTCCATGTGTTGTTGATCTGGCCACTATGCGTGAGGCGATAGTTGAACTTGGTGGGGATCCCTCCAAAGTTAATCCACTTGCACCGGCAGAACTAGTTATTGACCACTCCGTTATAGCTGATGTTTTTGGAACTAAGGACTCTTTCGAGAAAAATACTGATATTGAATATGAACGCAATCAAGAACGCTATCGTTTTTTGCGTTGGGGACAAAGCGCCTTCGATGAATTTAAAGTTGTTCCACCCGGAACCGGGATTGTTCATCAAGTCAACATTGAATATTTAGCTCGCGTTGTTATGACACGAGAGGTCTCTGGTGTTATGCGGGCCTATCCAGATACGGTCGTGGGAACAGATTCGCATACAACTATGGTCAATGGTTTAGCAGTTCTAGGATGGGGAGTGGGTGGAATCGAGGCCGAGGCCGCCCTGCTTGGACAGCCAGTCTCGATGTTGATTCCTCGCGTTGTTGGTTTTAAATTAACTGGTCAATTGCCCCTTGGCACAACTGCAACCGATATGGCGCTGACAATTACTGAAATCTTGCGCAAGGTTGGGGTTGTTGGAAAGTTTGTGGAGTTCTTTGGCCCTGGTGTTGTCTCAGTTCCTATGGCCAATCGAACAACTATTGGAAATATGAGTCCCGAATACGGCTCCACCTGCGCCATATTCCCAATTGATGACGAGACATTGCGTTACTTACGCTTAACTGGTCGCAATGAAGATCAGGTTGCGCTGGTTGAAAAATATGCGAAGTTACAGGGCTTGTGGCATGAGCCGTCAGTTGCGCCACGTTTTTCCCAAGTAGTTGAACTAGATCTCTCAACCGTTGTTCCATCTATCTCTGGACCAAAGCGTCCGCAGGATCGCATCTCACTGCGTGATTCTAAAGAGGCCTTTGCGAAAATTCTTCCGACATATCTTTCTGATAAAACTACTAAAGGTGAAGTAGCTGCCGGTGCTACGCGTGTAAAAAATGGTGATGTTGTCATCGCTTCAATCACCTCATGTACCAATACCTCTAATCCGTCAGTAATGATTGGTGCGGCCCTACTTGCCAAAAAAGCCGTAGAAAAAGGTCTGACATCAAAGCCATGGGTAAAAACTACGCTCGCCCCAGGATCAAAGGTTGTTACTGACTACTACGATCGAGCTGATTTAACTCAATATATGCAAGCGCTCGGCTTTCACTTGGTTGGATATGGATGCGTGACCTGTATTGGCAACTCAGGACCATTGCCAATTGATATTGGCAAAGCGATCAATGAAAGTGACTTAGCTGTGACAGCAGTGCTTTCAGGTAACCGTAACTTTGAAGGTCGCATTAGTCCAGATGTAAAGATGAACTATTTAGCATCACCTCCCTTGGTTGTTGCTTATGCACTTGCAGGCACAATGGATCACGACTTTGAAATAGACTCATTGGGTAATGACAACGATGGTTACCCTGTGTACCTAAAAGACATCTGGCCATCACCACAAGAGATTCAGACGGTCATCGATGCTTCAATCTCATCAGAGATGTTCACCAAGGATTATGCATCTGTATTTGAAGGCGATCACCGTTGGAAGTCACTGGCAACACCTACAGGTAGAACATTTGAGTGGGACGCGCAATCAACGTATGTTCGAAAGCCACCTTATTTTGAAAACATGCCAAAAAATCCAGCCCCAGTTAGAGATATTTCAGGCGCGCGTGTTTTGGCGGTTCTTGGAGATTCAGTAACGACGGATCACATTTCTCCAGCTGGAAATATTAAGGCCGATTCACCTGCAGGCAAGTATCTGGCAGAGCATGGCATTGATCGTAAAGATTTTAACTCCTACGGTTCGCGTCGCGGAAATCATGAAGTCATGATTCGTGGAACTTTTGCAAATATACGACTTAAGAATATGTTGCTCGATGGTATCGAAGGTGGCTTCACTCGAAACTTCCTCAACAATGGCGAGCAGACTACGATTTTCGAAGCATCAGCTGCATATCAAGAAAGCGGTATTCCATTAGTGATTATTGCTGGTAAAGAGTATGGCTCGGGTTCTTCTCGTGACTGGGCCGCTAAGGGCACTGCTCTTCTTGGAGTACGCGCGGTCATTGCCGAAAGTTTTGAACGCATTCATCGTTCAAATTTGATCGGCATGGGAGTGTTGCCACTTCAATTCAAAGATGGCGATAGCGCTGCAAGCTTGGGCCTAGATGGCACGGAGATTTTTGCAATCGCTGGAATTACAGCGCTCAATACTGGGGGAGTTCCTAAGGAGTTAGTAGTCAGCGCTGGCGATAAGAAATTCAGTGCGAGAGTGCGCATAGATACGCCCGGCGAGGCTGATTATTATCGCCACGGTGGCATCATGCAGTACGTTTTGCGTTCGCTCTTGGGTTAGTTCTCCCATAAACTTGACACTATGTTGAGCCAGATTAAATCGCCTAGAGATTTAACCTCTCTATCCCTTGCTCAACTCAATGAATTAAGTCAAGAGATTCGTACATTCTTAATTGAGAAAGTCTCTAAATCTGGTGGTCATCTAGGTCCAAACCTGGGGGTAGTAGAGCTCACAATTGCCATTCACCGGGTATTTGATTCACCCAAAGACGTTGTGCTCTTTGATACCGGTCATCAATCCTACGTTCATAAGATTCTTACTGGACGTGCCGATAGTTTTGATCAACTGCGCCAGCGTGGTGGAATCTCTGGTTATCCTAACCGACGTGAAAGTAGCGATGATGTTATTGAAAACTCGCATGCATCGACTGCGCTTTCTTGGGGAGATGGCATATCTCGTGGCTTTCAACTACAAGGCATAGATAATCGTTGTGTCGTTGTAGTAATTGGTGACGGAGCACTTACTGGTGGAATGTCGTGGGAAGCGCTCAATAATATTGCTCCTGCTGAGAAGAGAAATTTAGTTATTGTCGTTAATGATAATGAGCGTTCGTATTCACCAACTATTGGTGGGGTTGCAACTTATCTTTCAACGCTACGCGTTACTAGCGGATATGAAAAGTTCCTCGACTGGGGGAAGGAAGTGCTTCACAAGACTCCAGTGGTAGGCGGTCCGATTTTTGACACGTTGCATGGAATGAAAAAAGGAATTAAGGACATAGTGGCCCCACAAGGAATGTTTGAAGATCTTGGACTCAAATATATGGGACCAATAGATGGACATGACATAGCTGCAATGGAGCGCGCACTTGCACAAGCAAAAGCATACGGAGCACCGATATTGGTCCATGCGATTACTGAAAAAGGTCGCGGACATAAACCTGCAGTTGCCGATGAGGCAGAGAAGTTTCATGCAGTGGGAGTTGTAGATCCAGAAACTGGAGAACCACTAGCTAAGAGTGGAACTTCTTGGACCAAAGTATTCTCAGACGAGCTTGTTCAGGTGGGCGCTAAGCGCACGGATGTGGTCGCAATTACGGCAGCGATGCTTGGTCCTACTGGATTAGATGAGTTTCAGAAGCGCTTTCCAGAACGAACTATCGATGTAGGCATTGCTGAACAGCATGCTGTGACAAGTGCTGCCGGAATGGCTTTCACTGGCCTGCATCCAGTGGTCGCTGTATATTCAACGTTTTTGAATCGCGCATTTGACCAAATGCTCTTAGATGTTGCACTGCACAAGGCGGGAGTAACTTTTGTTCTCGATCGTTCCGGAATCACTGGTGATGATGGACCTTCACACCATGGTATTTGGGATTTAGCATTGACTGGAATTGTTCCCACGATGCATGTGGCTGCACCTAGAGATGGTGCACGTCTGCGCGAACTTCTTAATGAAGCAATCGAAATTAACGATGCACCCTCGATGATCCGTTTTCCTAAGGGCGCCGTAACAAGTGATATTCCAGCATTTGAACGCCGCGATGGCATAGATGTTCTTTATAGAGGCGAGAGCGCTGATGTCTTAATGATTAGCGTGGGTGCAATGGCATCTGTTGCAGTGGAAGCGGCATCCCAGGCATATCGCGAAGGTGTTGGAGTGACGGTTATAGATTTGCGATGGGTAAAGCCATTACCAATATCCTTGATCACAATGGTCGAGCGTTACTCAACCCTGGTTGTCGTTGAAGATGGAATTCGACATGCAGGTATTGGAAGTTCAATCTCTGAGCTGCTGCGAGATGCTGGCATAGATATTCCGCTGCACTCTATTGGAGTGCCACTAGAGTTTATTGAGCACTCTAAGCGCAGTGAGATATTGAGTGACTTAGGTATTACCGCTCAAAATATTGCCCGAAGTGTTGTTGGGTGGAGCAGTACCTTTAAAGAAGAGATGCAACTCCAGCAGGATGAAAACGCTTCCCGCAAACAGAGTCGCTAATTCCTTCACGATCTAGATACGGCAAAATTCCACCCAAATGCATCGGCCATCCAGCGCCCATCAACATACATAAATCAATTTCAGCCGGTGAGCTCACAACGCCCTCATCGAGCATCATTCTGGCCTCTACTGCAAGTGCGGTAAGTGCGCGAAGGCGAACGTGTTCAGCGGTCGAGGGTGAATCTCCAGGAGTGATTAACTCCAACGCTGCAGGATTAACCGATACCGAACCATCGGCAGCTTTTATGTAGAAGGTCCGAATACCTTTATCAACCATTGCTTGCATGGTTGGTGAAATTCGATATCGATCACCTAAGTTGGCGTGCAATGTCTTAGAAACATGAAGACCAACTCCTGGACCAACTAAGTCCAGAAGTTGGAAGGGAGACATAGGGAAACCAATTGAACTCATCGCACTATCTGCAACATCGGTCGGAGTGCCCTCATCAACTGCATCGGTAATCTCACCCATAAAGCGAGTAAGTAAGCGATTAACAACAAAACCAGGTGCATCTTTACAGATAATCATGGTCTTCTTGAGCTCTTTTCCAACCGAAATTGCAGTTGCAGTCGTTGCATCATCAGTTGTGCTTGTTCGCGCTACCTCTAGGAGTGGCATAACCGCTACTGGGTTAAAGAAGTGGAAACCAACAACTCGTTCTGGATTTTTCAAACCTTCACTCATTTTTTCTACTGAGAGCGAAGAAGTATTAGTGGCAAGGACACATTCAGCAGAGACAATTGTCTCTAACTTTTTAAAGAGCTCCTGCTTAAGTGAGAGCTCCTCAAAAATCGCTTCGATAATGAAGTCACAGCCTGCAAAGGTATTTTGATCTGCTGAACCTGAAATCAACAACGCTAAACGTGCAGCAGCCTCAGGGTGCATCCGCTTTTTCTCGACAGCTTTATTAAGTTCATTTTTAACCCATGCCACACCTTTATCGGCGCGCTCTTGGTCAATGTCAGTCATGACGACAGGGCACTTCAGATTACGAAGGAGCAAAAGCGCTAGCTGGGATGCCATTAAACCTGCGCCTACAACTCCCACCTTGGTTACCTTGCGCGCTAATGCCGGCTTAGGTGCACCCTCAACCTTTTTGCGCTTCTTTTGAATCAAGTTAAAGGCATACAACGAGGCACGAAGTGAATCACTCATAGTGAGATCGGCAAGTGCTTGATCCTCAGCATCAAATCCAGCTCCACGCGAATTACTCTTTGCGGCGGCGATAAGTTCTAGTGCTTTCATAGGCGATGCGATGACAGCTCCACCATATTTTTTCAGCGCTGCCGCTTTTCCGGTAGCTAAAGCGCTTTCCCATGCAGGATCATTGCTGTAATCCTTGCGCTCTATCGTGCGCGAACCGTTAAGAATACTGGCTACAAAACTTATAGAACGTTCGATAAAATCGGCGGGATCAAAAACCTCATCGACAACGCCAAGATTGAGCGCATCCTTAGCTTTCATCATGGTGTTGTTATTGAGTGCATTCAGGATAATTACTTCAACTGCACGCTCTGGACCGATTAGTTTAGGCAGAATCGTAGCCCCGCCCCACCCTGGAACCAACCCTAGGAATACTTCTGGCTGACCGGTAAAAGCCGTGCTTGACAATGTGCGGTAATTACAGTGGAGACCAACTTCTAATCCGCCGCCGAGAGCTAAACCATTGATGAATGCAAACGTTGGAATACCGCATTCATCTAATCGGCGAAAAACATCGTGACCGAGTTTGCCGATAGCTACAGATTGGTCGCGATTTTCAATGAAGGAAAGCGCTGACAGGTCGGCACCAGCTGCAAAAATAAATGGCTTTCCGGTAATTGCTATTGCGGCAGGTTTGCGTGAGATTGCATCAGTAATTGCGGCATTGAGTTCGGCAAGAGATGACGGACCAAATGTGTTTGGACGATTATGATCAAGACCGTTATCTAAGGTAATTAATGCAAGGCTTCCAGTGCAGCCAAATGCGCCAAGATCGATTTCGCGTACTAATGCATGAGTAATAACTTCTTCAGGAGCACCTTCGGGCAATGTGATCTGAGTTGTCATTTACTTGCTCCTTTGAAATGTGGGTTTTCCCAAATGACGGTTCCACCCATTCCAAGCCCAATGCACATAGTTGTTATTCCATAACGCACCTCTGGGTGTGCTTTAAAGCTTGTAGCTAAGTTCAGAATCAAGCGCACACCTGAAGAGGCAAGTGGGTGACCAACTGCAATTGCTCCGCCAAATGGATTTACACGAGAGTCATCATCGGCGATTCCAAAATGCTCTAGAAAGGCCAAAACTTGAACGGCAAATGCCTCGTTGATTTCAAAAAGACCTATATCTTCGATCGTTAAACCAGCTTGCTTGAGGGCTTTAATTGTCGAAGGCACCGGGCCATAACCCATAATTTCTGGTGCCACTCCGGCAAATGCAAAAGTTACCAGGCGCGCCTTAATCGATAGACCAAGTTCTAAAGCTTTATCTTCACTAGCAAGAAGGGCAGCCGTAGCTCCATCATTTAATCCGGAAGAGTTGCCAGCTGTTACTCGACCAGCCGGACGAAAGGGAGTCTTCAGTGATGCTAAACCATCCATCGTTGTTGCTGGACGGGGAGGTTCGTCAACTGTTGCAACTGTCCAACCTAATTCAGCACTACGCGCTGCAGTTGGAATTAAATCGGCTTGAATTATTCCGGCCGCATATGCATTGGCAGTCTTTGTCTGTGAGTTGAAAGCATATGTATCGGCACGCAACTTTGTTATTGTTGGAAATCGATCATGTAGGCGCTCTGCCGTTGCGCCCATTGCAAGTGCATCTTGCTCAACAATTCTTTCAGCGAGAAAACGCGGATTAGGATCTAAGCCTTCACCGATTGGGTGATTGCCCATGTGCTCTACACCGCCTGCGATCGCTATCTCATTTGTTCCCATTGCGATCGCTCCGGAAATTGTTGTAACAGCAGTGAGGGCGCCAGCACACCAGCGATCAATCGAATACCCAGGGACTGTATTGGGTAGTCCGGCCAGCAACGTCGCACTTCGCCCGATGTTCATTCCTTGATCACCGGTCTGTGTTGCTGCAGCAATTGCTACATCTTCGATGCTTGCCTGATCGACGAGTGGATTTCTATCGAGTAATCCGCGAATGGCACGGACCATCAAATCATCGGCGCGCGTTGCCGCATACATTCCACCGGCCTTACCAAAAGGTGTACGAACTGCATCGACCAAGACAACTTTGCGAGACATACAAACATCCTTTGCTTCACGGTGTGGGCCTTATGTTACTCATCAGTAAAGGTTTGTGACACCTTTGAAGTTTAGGCCAGAGCTGGAGTCTTAGTTTTCTTTTTTTCGAGGTAAAGGCCCAGAACGATTACGAGGAAGAGGGTATAGATGCCAGCTTGTAGCCATGAGGTATTTGCATCAAAGCCCACTGATCCCGATAGGAAGGCTCCTACAAGGGATTGAGGCCCCACTATGGAGGTGAGATCAAAAATGTACGAATCTGCGCCCGGTAAGTATCCAAGCTCCTGGAATTCATGGACGGCGTAGGAGAGCACCCCAGCGGCAACAACGATCAAAGCCACGCCCGTATAGGTGAAGAACTTAGCAAGATCGATTTTTAACGTCGCCTTAAAAATTAAATAACCGATAGTTATTGAGGTAGCAAAGCCGGTTACTAAACCGAGCGCTGAACTTACGGGATCGGCGACACTGTTAAAGTTTGAGTAAACAAAGATTGATGTTTCAAGGCCTTCGCGAATAACGGCAAAAAACGCTACTCCAGCAAGGGCTAGAGGGCCTGCAAGGAAGGCGGTATCTACTTTATTTGCTAAATTGCTTCGTAAACTTCTCGCTGTTTTCTTCATCCAAAAAACCATCCATGTAACCAAGATGACTGCTAACAAAGAAGTCACTCCGGCAAACATCGCACTCCCACGCTCTGAAAGTGTTTGAGAGGTAAAGTTTAAAAGAGCGCCAAGGAGCAGGCTCAGGGCAACTGCACCTGCAACACCGATCCACACATAGCTCACGAGTGGCTTACGATTACTCTTTTGCACATAGGCGATCACAATCCCCACAATAAGGGCGGCCTCTAGGCCCTCACGCAGGGCGATTATGAACGAACTGAGCATGAGAAAAATGTAGAGGATGGTGGCGAATTACGCAACTCTTTCGTTGCGTAATTCATCACACCTCGGAGGTAGGTTCGCCCTCTGGCTCTTCGACGATCACAGCTTCGCGCTGAAGTAAGGCCGCGGCCACGGTAGGGGCCACTAATTCAATCTGCCATGCACGTGCGCCCAAGGCGACCATGGCAGCTCTAACCGAGGCCTCGTCGTATTCCTGGGTTGAAGCGGCTGGGGGCTGCCAGCACACACGGCGGATGATTTCAGGGGAGATGAGATTTTCAACGGGAATGTTGTTGGCTGTTGCGATCATGTCCACGCCCGCCCTAGCGTGGGAGAGTGGCGCAAATTTCTCCGGGAAGCGATCGCGCCACAGTTTTATCGGCGGCAACGTATCTGCCGCAGTACGAAGTGGTGGCCACTGGCTTTCTGGAAGTGCAACTGCTCGCGAAATAGCATCTAACCATGTCGCAAGATTTTCTAACCACCGTGCGCGTAAGCCAAGCGGGCGCAGTGCTTTTTCAAACTCTTTCTTAGTGACTGGGGCGGCAAGTGCCAGTTCAATGATGGCCGAGTCATTGAGAAGTTTACCGCCGGCAATATCTTGCGCCGATGCAATTGCATCTCGCGCGATCCAAAGATCTCGGATAATCGCTAAATGATCTCTACGTTTGATTTTGTGCATGCCCGAAGTTCGGCGCCAAGGGTCAATGCGCGGTGGTGGTGGAGGGGCTTTTAAAATTGCAGCAAACTCTTCTTCTGCCCATTCCAATTTACTTGCCTGTAAAAGAATTGAATGCATAACCTCACGTAATTCAACGAGAAGTTCGACATCGAGAGCTGCATACGTTAACCATTCTTGCGGAAGTGGTCGTGTCGACCAATCTGCTGCGCTATGTTCCTTGGCAAGCGTGACTCCCATCAGTGATTCCAATAATGGACCGAGACCTACACGCGGTAAACCGGCGATTCGTCCTGCTAATTCAGTGTCAAAAAGTTTTATGGGATTAATTCCAATCTCACGCAAGCAAGGCAAGTCCTGTGTGCTGGCATGCAAGATGACTTCATCGGTATTGAGTAACTCATTGAGTGAGGCCATGAGTGGATTAGCTAGACCAAATGGAATCGGATCAATTAAATGGAGCCCGCCTTCGTTTCGTTTAATCTGAATCAGGTATGCACGCGCGCTATAACGAAAACCAGAAGCGCGTTCGGCGTCTACGGCAAAGGGCCCATTTCCTTTTCTTAGCTCTGCAATTGCAGAACTAAGTGCCGCCTCCGTATCAATTACTGGGGGAGTTCCAGCGGCAGGTGTGAGCAGGGGAACTGCTTGGACAACTTCTTCCATCAAAATCCCTAACGGCGTCTTTGCGCATTAAGTGCAGATACGCCTGTTGGAATTGGCTCAAGACCGGCTACTTCAGATATGAGAGTGCACCAACCCGAGATATGTTTTATCAAATCCATAGGGTCAGCAACGAGTGGAGTCCAGGACGCACGAATTTCAATCTCTGATTCATCATGACGGGGTGATAATTTTCCAAACGAGGCGCTAGAAACACGCGTCACGGTTCCACTAGGAGCTGCAATGTCACATTCATTATCGGCCAATGATTGTAAAAACCAACTCCAGCCAACTTCTGGTAGTAAAGGGTCGGCTTGCATGACGACATCGACATCTGCGCGCACAAAGGTCACGCAGCGAAATTCACCGTCCCACGTCTCTTGTCCGCCAGGTTCATGGAGGAGCACAAAGCGTCCAGAGGCGATCTCATCTTCATCATCGCCTAAGAGGCCGTTGCTGACATCGGCTGAAAAAGCGAAGGCATACGTTGCCAGTTTTTGAGGTGGCGGAACTTCTTCAAGAATTACTTCCGTTCTGGGGGTGAACTCTCGCAGCTGATTGATTAATCTTTCGAAAGCTGCGGAATCCATCTTCCAAGAGTAAAGAATTAGAAAGGGATATTCAGGGAGGCAGGGCTGTAACCTTGTATGCATGGCATCACTTTTAGCGCTCATATCCAGCCTTCTATGGGGTAGCGCCGATTTTGAAGGAGGCCGCCTAAGTAAAAAGCATGCACCACTTGCAGTTCTAGGGGTCTCGCAAGTTTTAGGTTTAGTTTTTGGTCTTGTCCTAGTTGTCATTTCTTATAGTTCTAACCCAACGATTTTTTCAGATTTAAGTTTTATTCTTCCGGGAATTTGTGCGGGTTTTCTTGGTTACTGCGGTTTGGCATGCCTATACGCTGGTCTTGCATCGGGCAGCATGGGCGTTGTTTCACCAATAAGTGCCCTCAGTGCAGTTATTCCACTGACGTATTCGGTTATGCATGGAGAAAAACTCTCAGCGCTTACTTCCCTAGGGATAGTTTTTGCATTGGCTGGAGCATTTTGTGCAAGCGGACCAGAGTTAAGTGCCGGTCTGCCTCTGCGCCCACTCTTATTAGCAATTGGTGCGGCTTGCGGTTTTGGAACGGCATTAACTTTTATTTCGATAGGTTCGCAAACGAGTGCTTTGCTAACGATGGTTACCATGAGATTGACAACTTTTATAGTGACAGCTGGATTAGCAATCAAGTTTAAAACTCTGGGTGGCTTTGCCTCATCTGAATTTCTAGGTCTAGTTTTCATGGGTGTAGCAGATTTTCTAGCGAACTTGTTGCTTGGCGTTGCTTGCAACAATGGTTCGGTATCTGTTGCGATGGTTCTTGGATCTTTTTATCCGATTGCTACCGCTGTTCTTGCTTTCCGTTTCCTGAAAGAACGTTTACATTTTGTTCAATATATTGGAATAGTTCTAGCGGTAGCAGGCGTCGCTTTAATTTCAGCGTTCTAATTTACTGGCGTGATAGAACTTCGTCACGCCAATTTCATGCATTGCGCAGTGGGGGAAAGTTTTAAGTGCAGACTTCCAATCAAATGGATGCGAACCCCCAAGAGCCGGTGTAAGCGTTAGATATAGATCGTCCACTCTTTGTTTTTCGAGCAACTCTTTTACCAGTGAAGCACCAGCTTCAATGTGAATGTCTGCTCCGAACTCTTTTCTTGCCGCTTCAATTGCATCTGTGATGGATACATTCCACAAAAAAGCATCCGGGTTCTGCGGAACTGGATTAATCTCTCCACGGGAAATAATGACCAGGGGGACAGGTGTCTGTGAGTAAGGCTCTGTACGTGCGGTGTTTCCGCCGATAATGATGCAGTCATAGCCTTTGCGCCTTGCCAGGAAGTCGGCGCTATCTGCTGGAGTACTTATTCCGGCAGAGTTCGCGCTCCAGGTTGTGGAGCCATCGATGCCTACAACGAGGGAGGCTGTGATACCCATAGGGCTCATCATCGCATTTTCACGCCTACTTCACAGAATTAAGCCCTTCAAGAAGTTGAGCCGATGGGTTAAAGGTAGTTAGCCTGTGATGTATGTCAGCCCTATTTCGAGCCGCGTTTAGGGGGCTCGTGGGCGCAACCCTTGTTCTAACGGCACTAGCTCCATCGGCTCATGCTGCTCAGACTTTGGAGCAAGTTCAAGCAAAAGTGCAACGGTTAGAAGAAGATGCAACGAGTGCGGCAGAAGGTGCGCAAGAGGCCAAAGTTAAATTAATTGCACTCACTAAAACCCTCGATGGGATAAAGGCCAAAGCCGCCGTTCAAGGTAAGACGCTCAGTAACCTCCAGAAAACTTTAGGAGCAATCGCAATCGAGCAGTATAAAGCCGGTGGCTTAAGTCAGAGCTTAGAGTTGCTTTTTTCATCTGACCCAACGCTCTATCTCTCTTCGGCAGGATCACTAGATGCAATTACACGTCGGAAGTCTGCAGAGTTGCGCAAGTATGAAGCGGCACAACAGCGATTAAGTGCGACGACCTTAACCGTCAATGACAAGTTGGCGCTCGTTACCGCCGCGCAAAAGAAATTTAAAGCCCAGTCAGCACTTGCACTCTCCAAACTGAAGGAGGCGGAAGTACTTTTATCAAAGTTAAAGAAGGAGGATAGAGAACGTTTAGCAAAGCTAGCTGCCGCACAAGAAGATGCAGATCAGGCCTCATCTCAAGCAGCAGCGCTTTCAGCCAATGGTGTTTCTGGTAGAGCTGGAATTGCATTGAAATTTGCTCTCAAACAAATCGGAGATAGGTATGTTTTCGGTGCTGCAGGATTAGTAACGTGGGACTGTTCAGGATTAACAATGCGTGCTTTTCAAGCTGCGGGTGTCTCGCTACCGCATTCAGCAGCTGCTCAATCTCGAATGGGCAAGAAAGTTTCACTCAATGCACTTAAGCCAGGAGATCTTCTATTTTTCGGACGCCCGGTTTCACATGTGGGAATTTATTTAGGCGGCGGCAAGATGGTCCATGCCCCACGATCTGGCTCACGAGTAAAAGTTACAACGAGTGGATCGTTGGGTCGAAAACCATTGGTAGGAGCGCGACGTTATTAAACCCATAATTTTTGTTACTAATGATTTTGGTCCACGTGCCGGCGGTATTGAGACTTTCGTCATTGGACTCATTGAGCGCATGCCCTTTGGTTCAATTACCGTATATACATCTAGCCAAGGCGATACTGAGGATTATGACCTCCAATGGCAGCAGAAACATGGCGTAAAAGTGGTTCGAGATAGAGCAAAGATCCTGTTACCAACGCCTAGGGTAGTCAGTGCAGTAGCGCGAATTATTAAAGATAATCAGATCCAGATAGTGGCCTTTGGGGCAGCTGCGCCATTAGCGTTAATGTCACCTGTGCTCCGAGGCGCCGGTGCCCAGCGGATTGTTGCACTCACGCATGGTCATGAAGTGTGGTGGTCAAAGGTTTTTCCATTTAACTTAGCGATGAGATTTATTGGAAATACAACCGATGCATTAACTTATCTTGGAAATTTCACGCATCATGAAATCTCTCAATCATTGAGTTCTAGAGCCGCTAGCGCGATGGTAAAAATCGCCCCGGGCATTGATATAGATCACTTCAAGCCGGTAGATGCCACCGAGCTTAAAAGGCAGTTAGGTCTTGAAAATAAGAAAGTTCTTATCTCTGTTGGAAGACTAGTTCATCGCAAAGGCCAAGATAAGTTGATCGAAGCCATGTCGACCATTATCACTCAAATTCCAGATGCGCATTTAGTATTAGTAGGTGAGGGTCCTTACCGAAAATACCTCACTCATCTTGTTGACACTCTTGGTCTAACTTCGCACATAAGTTTTATTGGTCGCATTCAATATTCAGAGCTGCCAGCGTATTTATGTGTTGGTGATGTATTTGCGATGCCCTCTCGATCTCGGTTTTTTGGTCTTGAGGTCGAAGGTCTTGGAATTGTCTACCTGGAGGCTAGCGCTTGTGGCCTTCCAGTGATTGCAGGGGCATCTGGCGGTGCTCCCGACGCCGTGTTAGAAGGCGTAACTGGGGTGGTTGTAGATGGATTAGATGTTGCTGCAATTGCGAATTGTTCGATCAAACTTTTGCTTGATAGCCAGGCAAGCAAGCAAATGGGAGCTGCTGGTCGCCAATGGATCGAAGGGCAATGGCGTTGGGATTTATGGGCGAAAGAGTTTTCTGATTTACTACACAACTAATTTATGAATTCTGGCTTTATTTACTGCAGCGGTGCGATTTGTTACCTCTAACTTTCTAAAAATAGAGACTAAATGCGTCTTTATTGTAGATTGGCTTAAAAACAAAGTATGAGCGATCATTTCCGTAGTGTTTCCCGCTGGTAGCAGCGCTAAGACATCAAACTCTCGGGCAGTTAAGTGAAAACTATCTTTGCTCTTCATGATTGCGCGATTGAGACCCTTGGCCGAAAAGCTCAACGGGGACTTGGTTGAAAACTCTATTGCAGCTAGGAGCTCGACTAGTGGTGCGCTTTTACTTACAAATGCACTTGCACCGGCCTGCATTGCGGCGAGGATATGAGAATCATCTTGACTCAGAGTTAAAACTACGATTCCCAAAGTTTGTGAGAGTTTTCTGGCCCACAAAATAATATCGAAGCCACTTCCATCGGGAAGATTGAGATCTACAATAATTACGTCGGGATTGGCGTGTGCAATAACTGCTCGGGCTTCGGCCTGAGAAGCAGCTTCAGATGCGATTACATATCCGGCCGCTGTTAGTGCGCGCTTGAGCCCTTCTCGGACGATTGTGTGATCATCGATGATTGCTACTCGGGTCATGAGCGAATCCACGGAACTGTAATCACAATTCGTGTACCAGTGTTGGCCGAATCAATGGAGAGTTTTCCGCCTAGGTCCACTATCCGTTCGCTAGCGCCGCGAATCCCATCGTGCCCTTCTTTGGTCTGTGCCCCACCAACTCCATCATCAGAAATGGTTACTGTGACTGAATGAGCCTGAGCATGTTGGTCAATGTTGCGTATTAACTCATTAAATACACGGGATAACTCATAATTTTTATCGCTAGTGTGTGCGGAATCCTCAATCGGCTGCGTCAATCGCAGTTCGAAAATCTCGTGGCGAACACGTTCTATGACATCTGTGACACTAAACCTTAGCGCGCGAAGATCTGCACGCAGTTCATTTGGAGTGTTCTCTTTCGCAACTAATGAATCGATGAAATAACTCAACCCCACGAGATCTTGGGCTATGCCATCGTGTAACTCTTGTGCGAGTCTTACTCGCGATGTGGTGCTCACATAAGTTTTACTTGGTGAAGAGTTGTTCAATCTCCTGGGCGAACTCCTTAGCAACCACGTGTCGCTTAAGAGAGAGCTTGGCAGTTAAATGACCACCAGCAATCGTAAAGTCAGTGGGCAAGATAACAAACTTGCGAATTGATTCGGCTTTGCTGACCGCCTTATTTGCATCATCGACTGCAGTTTGAACTACGGCAATCAGATCTGGGTCGTGAGTTAAATCCTGCATGGATGCGCCCTCCTTTTTATTGTTGGAGACCCAACTCTTCAACGCATCTTGGTCAATTGTTACAAGTGCAGCAATAAACGGCTGGTTATCGCCAACTACCATGCACTGACTAACAAGGGGATGTGCACGTAAGCGATCTTCAAGTACGGCTGGCGCTACGTTCTTTCCTCCAGCGGTAACAATCAACTCCTTCTTTCTACCGACAATGTAAAGGAAGCCGTCATCATCGAGTTTTCCGAGATCTCCAGATTGGAACCAACGATCGCTAGTGAATACTTCGCTATCGGCAGCTGAGTTATTCCAATAGCCACGCATAACGATTGGTCCACGAATCAACACTTCGCCATCATCTGCAATTTTGATAGAGGTACTGGGTAGAGGGCGTCCGACTGATCCAACGCGCTGAGCTGAACTTACATTAAGTGTTGCGCCAGCGGTAGTCTCAGTTAAGCCATAGCCCTCCAAAATTGTGATGCCTGCACCGCGATAAAAGTGGCCTAGGCGTACGCCCAGAGGAGCTCCACCTGAAATGGCCGCCTCTACACGCCCGCCCATACCTGCACGTATCTTTGAGTAGACCAGCTTGTCAAAGAGCTTGTGCTGGAGTGAAAGTAATGGCGAAATAGATTTCTTATCCATCTTTTCTGAGTATGCAATCGCAACTGCTGCAGCCTTGGCAAAGATCTTCCCCTTTCCAGCGGCAACTGCGCGAGACTCTGCACCGTTGTATATCTTTTCAAAAATACGAGGGACCGCTAAAACAAATGTTGGCTTAAATGAGGCCAGATCCATGGGCAATCGGCCAACTGGATCACTGCAATGGGCTAAATGTAATCCCGCTGCGACCGCACCGACCTGAACCATTCGACCAAAGACGTGGGCAACTGGAAGGAAGAGCAGTGTCGATCCATTTGGCTTGAGAAACAAATTCGCATTGCCTTGAACAACATTGCCGCACTCGGATAAGAAATTACTATGTGTTAGAACAACGCCTTTAGGCTTACCGGTGGTTCCAGATGTATAAATAATTGTTGCGATTGTGTCAGGCACTAAAGCATGCCGTCGGCGATCAATTTCATCATCACCAATATGTGCGCCAGTATTCCTTAAAATTGTCAAAACATCTTCTGTCATTGTCCACACATGTTTAGTGTGGGCAGGCAAAACCGTTGAAACTAATTCGCGAAGTGCGGGGGTTTCTACGATGATTCCAACAGATCCTGAATCATTGAGAATCCAATCAATCTGTTCAGCTGACGATGTGTCATAGACAGGAACCACAATTCCACCTGCAAACCAAATAGCAAAATCTAAAATCGTCCATTCATAACGTGTGCGAGACATGATGGCCACGCGGTCACCAATTTGGACTCCGGCGGCGATTAAGCCTTTAGCGGTGGCTCGAACCTCTTGTTCAACATCGCGCGCTGTCAGACTCTGCCAAGCATCTCCGAGCGGGCGAGACATGATGATGCGCTCTGGCTCAAACCATGCGCGTTCTGCGATCAGATTAGTCAGGTTGCCGGCGGTTGCTGTTGGGACAAGGGCTGGATTAGTGATTTCATTCATAGCGCTAACGCTAGCGTGGGCTTTGATAAATTGGGAAGAGGGGTAACCTTGCACCATGAGCGATTTAAGTACTGCAACTATCTCCGTTGACGCCCCTCTGGCAGCGGTTACCGACCTTTTATTTGCCCTGGACAAGTACCCAGAATGGTCCTCATCGATCAAGTCGGTTGAGGTGTTAGGCCGCGATGACTTAGGGCGAATCATTAAGGCCAAGATGACTATCGATGCGGGCATGATGAAGGATCGAGTGATCTTGGATTATGACTGGTCGAAGGCTCCGGCTGTTTTGAGTTTCTCTCTCGATGATGCTGATCTGCTAACTGCAATGGATGGCTCGTATGAAATAAAGAGCATCGATGCCGATACTACGAGTGTTACTTATTCACTCACTGTGGATTTATCGATGCCAATTCCAGCGATGATGCGTCAAAAAGCCGAGAAGGCCACTATCGATCAAGCCCTAGATCAGCTCAAGCGCGTCTTAGAGGCTTAACTTGTCACATTCGATTGGTATTGATGTTGGTGGCACAAAGATATTAGGTGGCGTTGTCGATGAAAATGGAAAAGTTCTAGCAACTGCACGAAAAGATACTCCCAGACAAGGTGGCAAAGCCCTTACCTCTGCCATTGCAGAAATTGCTAAAGAGCTCTTACAACAATTCACGGTGACATCGGTTGGTGTCTCTGCCGCGGGATTTGTCTCCTCTGATCGAAAGACCATGTTAGCTACGCCAAACATTGCTGACTGGAATGGCGTGAATTTAGATGGCGAACTTTCGCAATTGATCGGACTTCGAGTAGTTATTGAAAATGATGCCAACGCTGCAGCTTGGGGCGAAGCAAAGTTTGGTGCGGGGCGACACCAAGATCATATGATGATGTTGACAGTTGGTACCGGCATTGGTGGTGGAATCGTTGTTAATGGCGCTTTGTATCGTGGTGCATTTGGAATTGCGGCTGAGTTTGGACATCTTCGTGTAGTCCCAGATGGACATCTATGTGGTTGCGGTGCGCGAGGCTGTTTCGAACAGTATGCATCGGGAAATGCACTCTTGCGTCATGCACGTGAAGCGATTAATGCAAGCCCAGAAGTTGCCAGAAATCTTTTATCACGGGGCGATGGCACAGTTACTGGGCTTACTGGTCAAGCTATTGCGCACGCTGCACGTGACGGGGATCCAGTGGCATTAGCCGCCTTTAATACAACTGGACAGTGGCTAGGTGCGGGAATCGCATCGTTAACAGTTTTGCTCGATCCATCCTGCGTAGTTATTGGCGGGGGAGTCATCGATGCTGGTGAAATTCTGCTTGGCCCAACTCGCGAATCACTTCAACGAAATATGCCATTTGCTGGCAAACATCCCTACCCGCAGATTATTGCTGCCGAATTAGGGAACGAGGCTGGTCTAGTCGGAGTTGCAGACTTAGCGCGCCTTTAATTTTCAAAAGGGTAGGAAAGTCCAATCTGTCTACGTATCTCATCTAATGATTGCATGACGGCCACTGTTTCACTCCAGGGCATCAGGGGTGATTCGAGCTGTCCTGAGCGTACAACTCGCGCCATTTCTATTGCCTGCTCGCGAAGTCCGTGGCCCTGATATGAATGTGGGTATTCGGTAATCTCACCGTCAGAAGTTATAACACGCATTGATGTTGGATTATAAAAGACACTCTCGATTTCTAAGCGAGCTAATAAACCAGAAACAAGTGCTCGGCAGGGTGTTCGAGTAATCATATTTGTCGTGATGACTGCTTGTGCGCCATCTGCATAATCAAAGATTGCGCTAGTTTGGGCATCAACCCCACGATCTGTCATTACTGCCCGAGAAGTAATTTTTGTCGGTGCGCCCAAAATTAAATGTGCAAATGAAATCGGATAAATTCCTAAATCGAGCAAAGCCCCACCTGCAAGCTCTGGATCAACTAAGCGTGGAATATTTCTATCGGCTAATCGTTGACCATGATCGGCTTCAACGCTATAGATTTTTCCTAGAACTCCACTACTTAAAATTTTTCGTACTTGTGCGATGTGTGGCAGATAGCGTGTCCACATTGCCTCAAGGAGCGCCACCTTGTTAATAAGTGCCGCATCGATCATCTCTTCGGATTCACTTGCAGAAATTGCAAAGGGTTTTTCACATAGAACTGGCTTAGATGCATGAAGTGCAAGCAACGTATGCTCTTTATGAAACGGGTGTGGAGTTGAAACATAAATCGCATCTACATCATTATCGCAAACTAAATCCTCATAACTTCCATAGGCAGTTGCACCAGGTATAGAGCTTGCAAATTCACTAGCTTTTTGTTGGCTTCGCGATCCAACTGCAACCACCGAATGTCCTTCGGCCATCTCTAAGTCTTTGACAAATGCGGAAGCGATTCCACCTGTGCCTAAAATACCCCAGCGAAATTCATTCAAATGTGTGCACCATCGTCCTCCTGTTGTCGGCGATTAAACCAACGCGCAAAAGCCTTCTTCGCCATAATCAGAGTTGAGAGAAAGCTTTGGCGCGGCGGAATCGGTGCGATGAATCTCTCGGCACGATCAAGGCGATCTAAATCATCAAGATAGGTTGTTGGGGAAGACTCATCCAAAGAAAGAGCTTCGACGATCGACTCAAATTCACTTCGCATGAGTTCGTTCTCGTCCGCGGCGTCTTCGCCTGGGGTTTGTGGGGTTTTGCTCACCCTCAGATAGTGTCATACGGAGCAATAGCGGCTAAATTAGGCACGTGTTCAACAACCTCCCCTACGGCATCTTGCGCGCATTTCTCACTCCATTTCTCATGAGCGCTTTTCGCCCCAAGGTCAAAGGTCTGCGAAACGTCCCAGGTAAAGGGCCAGTTATCATCGCCTCGAACCATTTATCCTTTAGCGACTCCATCTTCATGCCTCTCGTCGTGCCACGCAAAGTGACCTTCCTAGCCAAGAGCGAGTACTTCACATCTCCAGGGGCAAAGGGTTTGCTCAAGAAAGTAACTTTTAAGGCGTTGGGTCAAGTTCCAGTAGATCGCTCAGGTGGTCGCCGCTCTGAAGCTGCCTTGATTACAGGACTTCAAGTTTTAGCCCAAGGAAAGTGTTTGGGAATCTATCCTGAGGGAACACGCTCACCCGATGGACGGTTGTATAAAGGTCGTACTGGAATTGCACGGTTGGCGATTGAATCTGGAGCTCCAGTTATTCCTGTCGCTATGTCAAACACCGACAAGATTCAACCCACCGGAAAACTCATCCCTAATTTGCATCGCGTGGGAATGATTTTTGGTGAGCCTATGTACTTTGAAGGTGACTCAACCGACTTGCAGTATCTTCGTACGGTAACTGATCAGATTGTTGCAGAGATTGCGCACATGTCAGGACAAGAGTACGTCGATATCTATGCACCAAAAAAGAGTAAGCCCGATGACATCAACGTTGCTGGCGATGAAGACTAGAGTTTTTCTAAAGCGTTTCTAGACACTAGATACGGACAGGTAGGACACTCGACACCTGGATCAGGAATATCACCTTCAAGCACTGTGATGAAGCCGGCAATTGTCGCTAAGAAGTTAGGAATATCTCGCTCGACCGGTAAGTATTTCTGTGTCACAGAAAATCCATACGAGTTTTTATCTGCGCCGATTGCTGAAACCGGATTCCAGACAAGTAATCCAATAGAGGCAACACTGGCAGCTTTACCAGCAGCAGGATTTTCTAATGCATAGGCATAGGCCTCTAACTGTGGAGAGTAAAACGCACCGTTATCACGTGCACTATCTGAGACTTTGCAATCGATGAGTCCGATGGTTCCATCCTCATTCGTCGAAACTAAATCGTATTTTCCTAATATGCGCCAGCGGGTATCGGTGCCATTGATCTGCAGTGGCTTGCTTTTTACCCACTCGCCCCACTTTGTAACTGTGCCGGCACGAAGTGATGAATCGATAGTAGGCATATCGGCCCGGTGAAAGTGCTCTTCCTGCATGTTTGCAAAAGTTCCAACAAGGGGAAACTGCCCTGGCATGATCACTTTGTACCAGTACTTAATCCATAAACAGCGTTTACATGTTGAAAGGCCAAAAGTTAAATCAGAGGGGGAGATATTTTCGCGAGCAGGTTTGGCTGGTTTGTTCATGTGCTTAGTCTGCCCTTAGCCACTGACAATTGCTGATATCAATACCGCTATGCCTAGAAGAATCATTATCGATCCACCAGTAGCGCGCAGTTTTTCAAGTCGCTTTGGATCAGTTGCTAGCCACTGACGCGCAGTACCAGCTAATAAACCCCACGAGCCATCGGAGATAAATGCCAGTATTGAAAAAATAGCCCCGAGCAAAATCAGCTGTGCAGTGACGCTTCCGCGATGGCGATCAATGAATTGAGGCAACACTGCAGCATAGAAAACCACCGCCTTTGGATTTAGCGCTCCAACCCAAAAACCATCCCGAATGGATCGAGTGACACTTGGTGCAATATCACCTTGGTTAGTCATGTCTGCGGCATGTACCCGCCGGTGTTTAATCGCATCGACTCCTAGATACATTAAGTAAAGTCCGCCACCCCATTGAACTGCACTGTAGGCAAGATCGGAGCGCTGTAAAACGGGACCAAGTCCCAGCGCAACAAAGACTGAGAGAATAAAAGAGCCAGAGACGTTTCCTGCGACGGTAAATACGGCAGTTTTGCGGCCCCATGCAATAGCGCGAGCGATAACAAATAAAACGCTGGGACCAGGAGCCAAAATGATTACCATCGCGGCCACGATGTATTCAGTAAGCCGCGATGGAATCACCATATAACTAGATTAGTTGTTACCTCGAGATGATGCAATTGAGTGAAGCACTCTGTAGCCGACAATTGCAACTAGCGTTGCATTGATGATTCCACTGAATGTGTAATCTCCACGGGTCCATGACATATCTGAAATACCGATAATGAGAGCCGAAGCTGCAATTATCAAGTTAGTTGAGTTAGCAAAATCAACTTTGCCCTCAATCCAGATACGTGCACCAAGTACTCCGATCATTCCAAATAGTGCTACTCCAACGCCACCAAGTGCGCCAACAGGAGTAGAGCTAAGGACTGCACCAAACTTAGGTGAGAGTGATAATCCGATTGCGCCAGCCCCTGCGATCCAGTAAGCCGCAGTTGAATACACACGTGTTGCAGCCATGACGCCAATGTTCTCGGCATAGGTTGTAGTACCTGAGCCGCCACCGATACCTGCAAGCGTTGTTGCAATTCCATCGGCCATCAGTGCAGTACCCATTTGATCATCTAAGTTCTTGCCTGTCATCGCAGCAACGGCCTTAACGTGACCAACGTTTTCTGCAATCAAGACAAGGACAACTGGTAGGAACAAGACAATCGCCTTGCCGTCAAAAGTTGGATTTGTAAATGTTGGCATTGCAAACCATTTAGCTGCCGTTATTCCATCGGTCTTCACATCGCCCATTGCATAGGCAACTACATAACCAACTACAAGGCCAGCAAAGATGCTGATGCGACTTAAGAAGCCACGGGAGAATGCAGCAATCAGTGCGATCGATGCAAGAGTGATAAGACCAACTGTTGGGCCGGCCACAAAGTTATTTTTTGCAGCTCCAGCTAAGTTCAAACCAATCACCATAACGATGGTTCCAGTTACAACTGGAGGCAGAAGCCAGTTAATCCAGCCGATGCCAGCTTGGCGAACGATCAGGCCAACTGCAGCCAAGATCAGACCAGTGACAACTACACCACCGAGGGCAACTGCCATTCCACCATTTGCCTTTGCAGCAGCGATTGGTGCTAAGAATGCAAAGGATGAACCTAGATAGCTAGGAACTTTGTTCTGGGTGAGAGCTAAAAACAGAAGCGTTCCAACACCAGAGAAGAAGAGTGTGGTCGTTGGAGGGAAGCCAGTAATGATTGGAACGAGGAAGGTTGCGCCAAACATCGCGGCGATGTGTTGCAAGCCCACACCGATCGTGCGAGGCCAGGTCAGGCGTTCATCGGTCGAAACGACCTCGCCCTGTGATATTGATTTTCCATCTCCATGCAGTTTCCATGTAAGTAGAGACATCTATCGTCCTATTCCTAAGGGCCTATCGACTTTGATAGGCGCTAATAACAGGGTACGGGGGGCGATTGGGGTACTGAGGCGTACGCCACACCTGGTTTGCCCCGAGTTGCAGCGAATTACGTATCGGGTTACATTACGGTTCGATATATCGAATGGATATATAGGCCGTTAGGGAAGGGGTAGAGATGCGCTCACGTAGTGACTCACTCGAGTTTGCCCTTCTTGGCCTGCTCTCTCAAAGCCCCCTTCACGGCTATGAGCTTCGTAAGCGCATGGGAGCGATCTTTGGTCCCTTTAGAGCGCTCTCGTTCTCAGTCCTCTACCCGCAGCTTCGGCGAATGGTGGAAGGCGGAGTCATCGAGGAGACGCTGGTTGAGAGTACATCTCGGCGCTCGCGCATTGTCTATGCGATTACTGAAAAGGGCTTATTAAGGTTTTCAGATTTAACCGAGACGGTCAGTCCAGATACATGGGAAGACGAAGGCTTTGAAATCCGTTTTGCATTCTTCTCCCCAACGTCTGCAAATAACAGAGTAAGAATTCTTGAGGGGCGCCATCGCCGCCTTAAGGAGAAGGCAGAGATTCTGCGTGGTGAACTCGAGAAGTCACCTATCGGAATAGATAAATACCTGGAGGAGTGGCGACGTCACTCACTGGAATCAGCTGATCGAGAGATCGCTTGGCTGGAAGACATGATCAAAACCGAGAGGAAATGAAAGTGAATATAACGACCGGTAAAGGCGACATCCGTGTTGCAATAATTGGCGTAGGAAACTGCGCCAACTCACTAGTTCAGGGAGTGACCTATTACAAGGACGCTGCCATTGATCAGGAGATTCCAGGATTGATGCACGCTGTTGTTGGGGGATACCACATCTCTAACATCAAGTTCGTTGCAGCATTTGATGTTGATGCAAAGAAGGTCGGCTTAGATTTAGCTGAAGCTATCTGGGCCAGCGAGAACAACACAATTAAGTTTAGTGATGTTGCAACTACTGGAATTCCAGTTTTGCGCGGTGTCACAAATGATGGACTCGGAAAGTATTACAAAGAGACCATCACAGAGTCAGATGCTCCAGATGTAGATGTCGTGCAGGTATTAAAGGATGAGGCAGTCGATGTTTTGATCTGCTACCTACCTGTAGGTTCAGAGGTTGCGGCAAAGTATTATGCCCAGTGTGCAATCGATGCTGGATGTGCCTTTGTTAACGCACTTCCAGTCTTTATAGCATCAGATCCTGTATGGGAAAAGAAGTTTGCCGATGCAGGTCTTCCAATCGTTGGCGATGACATCAAGAGCCAAGTTGGCGCAACAATTACTCACCGAATCATGGCCAAGTTATTCCAGGATCGCGGAGTGCACTTAGATCGCACCTATCAGTTAAATGTTGGTGGAAATATGGACTTTAAGAACATGCTCGAGCGTGATCGTTTAGAGTCGAAAAAGATTTCAAAGACAAACTCGGTTACATCACAGTTAGACCATGACATGGGTGCAAAGAATGTTCACATTGGACCTTCTGATTACATTCCATGGCTAGATGATCGCAAATGGGCCTACGTTCGCCTCGAAGGTCGCGCATTTGGCGATGTTCCGCTAAATCTTGAATACAAGTTAGAGGTTTGGGATTCACCTAACTCGGCAGGTGTAATCATCGATGCACTGCGTTGCGCAAAGATTGGTCTCGATCGGAAGATCGGTGGAGCACTTCTATCGCCTTCAAGCTATTTCATGAAGACTCCACCGGTGCAATACACCGATGCTGCAGCTCATACAAAGACGGAGGATTTCATCTCTGGAAAGCTTGATCGTTAACAAAATATAAATCTGTACGAAAAAGCCCCCTAGTAATAAAACTAGGGGGCTTTTTCTAACCCCTCACGGAGAGTTGAGGGTTATATCGTCGCATCCTCAGGAGTACGACGAATATGACGTAGGCCGGCAAAAACAAATAAGAACATTACGATTGCTCCGACAAAAGTCACCTTTGCAGCGATAGCTGCGATCATTCCAAGCGTTCCAAATGCATATGCATTAAGGAGCATCCCACGAAGTGATTCGCCCTTAAATACTGACTCAACAGTTGCATTGGCTCTATCTAGTGCAGCCTTTAAATCAGCGTTTGTAGGATCTGTTGCTGCCGCTCCTGCTGCTGCTCGCGCTAATCCAGTCGCTGCAGAATATGTTGGCATCTTTGATAAGTGAAAACCAATGTAGTGATCGGCATACATCTGAGCTTGCTTGCCGGTACTCATTACAGATTTTCCATTTTCTTTAAAGAATGCAACAGTTGCAGCATCGGCATCTGGATCTCCGTTGCTGTCAGGAATTGTTATTTGTTGTGCCTCTAACTGTGAAGCTACTGTTCCGCTTGCAAATGTTGCACCCCAGTTAAGAAGTCCGGCAGCGATAAGTAAAAAAACTCCCAAACCAAAACCAACGAAGGTTACAATTTTGTCAAAAGTAGTACGTTTCATTTTAATTCTCTCCCTTTTAGACATCTCTTATAGATGCACTGCATAGTTAACTCTTATGTCAGTAAAGGGTTATTCCAAAGTCCGAGAGGTAGCCCTCGAGGAAATGTGAGAAAAGTGATAGAGGGGTAGCCCTCAGAAACGTTGTAAAATAATTACTGAGTTAATCGATGTGACGATCACACATGGATTTTCCATCTGGACCAACAACCATATGTGAACAAGGAACATTGAGTTGGTCAAATGCTTTATCACCGTAGTGTGTACGAAAAGCTAGCGCTAATAAAACGCGCAAGTTTGTATCTCCGTCGGATTTAATTCCAAAAACTTGAGCACTTCTGCTGACGGTATTTTCAATAACTTTCTCACTGTGTGATGTCTCAGTAGCTATCGCCGAATTAGACTTTCCTTCACACACCAATTGAAGAACTAACTGTTCAAAAGGGGATAGTTCTCTGGTCGTGATCGTTATATCTCTAGCCATGCTTTCCGCCTCTCCGTGGTGTATCCATTGTGTACCAAGACTTATTGTAAAACCACCTCTAAGATACCCGAATGAGTGAAATCTTAGACACACAGGTAGGGGCGGTTCGCTACCTTTCCTTCAATCGTCCAGCCAAAATGAACGCCCTCACGCGAGATATGTATGCAGGGCTAGCCCATGGGTTAAACGAGGCAGCTGGAGATTTTGGAGTTAGAGCTGTCGTTATCACAAGCGAAGGCGATCACTTCACCGCTGGTAACGACATTATGGATTTTATGGATAATCCGCCCACGTCTGACTCAAGTGAAGTTGGAACATTTCTGGCTGCACTTTTGAATTTTCCAAAGCCATTGATTGCTGCAGTAAAAGGAAATGCAGTTGGAGTCGGAACAACGATGTTGCTGCATTGCGATGTCGTCGTTGCCGCACCTAGTGCGAACTTTTCTATGCCATTTGCATCTCTTGGTTTAGTACCAGAGGCTGGTTCTACATTTCTCTTTCCAGCACTCGTTGGATATCAAAGAGCTGCCCGAATCTTTATGACTGGTGAATCCTTCGGAGCAGAGGCTGCAATGGAGATGGGACTAGTTTCTGAAATTAGTAGTGATGCTCTAAATGCGGCCTCAAAGATTGCAGCACAAATTGCCGAGCAACCTCCGCAAGCAATCATTAATACAAAAGCATTATTGAAGGCACGCCAACATGATTCCGTCGCAGCGGTGATGCGTGCAGAGTTTGAAATATTTGCAATGGCATTGCAATCAGATGAAGCCATGGGGGCATTCATGAAGTTCATGGCAAAGAAAGGTTCATCATGACACTTGCTGGAAAACGAATATTCATTACAGGCGGATCTCGCGGTATTGGTTTAGCGATCGCACTTCGCGCCGCTGCCGATGGTGCATCAATTGCTATTGCAGCAAAAACTACTGAAGCCAATCCAAAGTTGCCAGGAACTATCTACACTGCTGCCGCCGAGATCAACGCTGCAGGCGGAACTGCGTTGCCTATTCAATGTGATTTGCGGGATGAAAATCAGATTGAAGCTGCCATTAAACTAGCGGCCGATACGTTTGGTGGCATCGATATTCTCATTAATAATGCAAGTGCAATTAATTTAACTAGAACCGAACTGACTCCAGCCAAGCGCTTTGATCTGATGTTTGACGTAAACGTGCGAGGTACTTTCTTGACTTCCCAGGCCGCTATTCCTTACTTAAAAGCCTCGGCCGAAGCCGGTAGAAACCCACATATTTTGAATCTTTCACCGCCGTTGTCGATGAAGCCCATCTGGTTTAAGAATCACGTGGCTTATACGATGGCCAAGTACGGCATGAGTATGTGCGTGCTTGGAATGGCCGCTGAATTTAAGCGCGATGGCATTGCAGTAAATGCCTTATGGCCACGAACGGTGATTGATACCGCCGCACTTCAGATGATCCCGGGAATCGATGCCAGTGCTGGTCGGACTCCGGCGATTTTGGCCGATGCCGCTTATGCAATCTTTCATCGTCCTTCTACCGAGTGCACCGGAAACTTCTTCGTTGATGATGAAGTTTTGGTTGAAGAAGGCGTCACTGATTTAGAGAAATATTCAGTGACTCCGGGTACGAAAGACTTTCTGCTTGATTTCTTCTTAGACTAAGGGGTACATCATGTGCAAGAAAATATTGGTTTTATTTGCGGCAGTTCTGCTTTCATTATCTAGCACTTCATTGGCCTTTGCCCATGGTGATGTCGTGTCTAGCTCACCAGCAGCAGATTCCACCTTAATAGCAGCTCCCACTAAAATTTCAATTGAATTTGATGGAAAACTGCAAACTATTGGAAATGCTCAAGTCAATTCGATTACAGTGACTGATAATCACGGGCAAATCATTTCTAATCCGCAATCGGTTGTAGATGGAACTAAGATTTCTAACCGGCTGTTATTGACAGATGTTACGGGTTTAGTCTCAGTTCACTATCGAATAGTTTCAGAGGATGGCCATCCAGTAGAAGGTGACTACAGTTTTAGGGTAGGTGAAACTCCAATGCTTACAAGTGCCCAAAGCGAGGATATTGCAGAAGCAGATGCTGGCATCTCAGAGGAAAAAGGCAGCAATTTACTGGTTAATGCAGGCGGTGTAATTATTATCCTTACCCTGTTGTTCTTTATCATTAAGCGCTTTAAGAAGTAGACTTAGCCAATGCCTATTTTTGAATTAGAACTCAACGGTCCAAACCTGATTCAAGAGTCAGAGCGAGGCGGCACGGCCAGATCACTTTTTTGGCCATGGTGCGGGGCTAATGTTTCACTCCTAGCCCTCTCGTACGGTGCCTTCTTCTTAGGCTTTGGGATCTCCTTTAGACAGGCAACTTTTGCCACCATTATTGGAACGGTTTTATCATTTCTAGTTGTTGGAGTGAGCTCCCTTGCCGGCAAGAAATCAAATGCACCGACCATGATTTTATCGCGAGCCGCTTTTGGTGTTAAGGGCAATCTCGTCCCCGGTGCGTTGTCTTATCTAATTTTCGTTGGTTGGGAGACAGTTTTAGTCTCTTTAGCAACGCTAGCAACTGGAACCGTCTTTGCTCGCTTAGGCCATGTCAATCACGATCTCTCTCTTATTATCGGTTTTGTACTAGCAGTTTCACTCACAGTTTTTGGGGGAGTACTGGGCTTTTCAACAATCATGAAGATTCAAAAATGGCTGACGCTAATCACTATTGGCATGACGATTCTTTACATTGCTTTGACTATTGATTCTGTTGACTGGTCGGTAGTGAGTTCAATTAAAGATGGCACGACACAGGGATTCATTGGCGCTTTGATCTTTGGCGTTACTGGAATTGGATTAGGTTGGGTTAATTCTGCCGCTGACTATTCACGCTACCTACCGCGAACGGTGTCTAGTAAGGCCGTAGTTGTATGGACGACGCTAGGTGCATCTCTAGTTCCAATCGTTTTAGTAATTTATGGTTCAGCGTTAGCTGGTAGCAGTAAAGAACTCAGCGATGCCATCGCTATGGATCCGATCGGTGCACTCACCACTTTGCTACCTACGTGGTATTTGATTCCCTTCGCTCTAGTGGCGGTCCTTGGCTTAGCAGGTGGTGCAATTTTAGATCTTTACTCTTCGGGGTTGACTCTGGTCTCCATTGGATTTCCAGTAAAACGTCATGTAGCCGCATCAATTGATGCTTGCATCATGTTGGCTGGAACTATTTATATTGTATGGTTTGCTGATAATTTCTTCTTTCCATTTCAGGGTTTTCTAATTACTTTGGGAGTCCCGGTTGCAGTGTGGTCGGCAATTTTCGTCGCCGACGTTGTGGTGCGCAAGAAGCCTTATTCCGAAAGCGATCTCTTTGACGATCGGGGGATTTATGGAAGCGTGAATAGAAAATCTATTGCACTGATGATGATTGGAACCATAATAGGGTGGGGTTTTGTCACTAATACTTTTGCTTCTTGGCTTTCCTGGCAAGGTTATTTCCTGGGGATGATCGGTGGAAAAAGTGGGGCTTGGGCATACTCAAATATCGGCGTTATTTTCGCGCTGCTTATCGGGTTTTTCGGACATGTGCTCCTTGCACGAAAAGCTATTAAAGCGCAGGAGTCCGTCTAAGCCATACGTAGCCCGATAGACCCGAGATCAGGGCTGAAATAAACAGACCTAATCGGACTTGATTGAGTTCAACAGAGTTGTTGGCAGCTATATCTGCAATCACAAGTGCAACGGTCATTCCCATCCCAGCAAGTGTTGCAATACCAAATATCTCTTTAGCGGAAATATTGGTCTTGCCTCCCAGTTTGATACAGAGCGCAGCAAAGGCCGTTATTCCAATAATCTTCCCAAGTGATCGTGCAATCACGATAGACAAGGTTGTCGAAGAGCTAAAGCTTGAGAAATCAATATTTAATGGGATATTTGCGGCGATAATGACCGGAACGATGAAGTACGTAGACACTGGAGTGAGAATTTTGATAACTTTGTTTAACTGGTGTTTGCGCAACGGCACAATAAAACCAACGCTTGCTGCAACGAGTGTGGATATTGCCTTAATTGGCTCTAAATCATCTCCGTAGAAGAGCCCCATCACAATAAGGGAAAAAAGATCATCGGCAATGGCTAGTGTAAGTAGAAAAATCCTTACCTGTGGGTCTACTCGATTGCCAAGTAGAGACAAGACACCGAGTGCTAGAGCGATATCGGTTGGCATAGCACTTGCCCAAACATGAGATCCGGGATTAAGGGATATATACAACAGCGCAGGCACGATCATTCCGCCTAAAGCTGCGACAACTGGAACCACAATCGTGCGAACATCCTTAAGACTGGCCTTGATCTCTAAACCGACTAGAAAAAAGAAGATTGTTATTAAGAGATCAAGGAACATAGGTTAAATATAATGCTTTGAAAAGCACAAAGCCCGCCATTTCTGACGGGCTTTGTGGTTAATTCTCTTTAGATATCGAAGTAGAGCTCGAACTCAGCTGGGTGTGGACGCAAGCGAACATAATCAACTTCTTGCTTGCGCTTAAAGTCAATCCATGTCTCAATTAAGTCCTTAGTAAATACGCCACCCTTGAGTAGGAACTCATGGTCGCGCTCTAGATTGTTGAGAACCTCATCAAGTGAGCCTGGAACCTGTGCGATAGCCGCAGCTTCATCACCAGTTAGTTCGTAGAGATCCTTATCAACTGGGGCAGGTGGTTCGATCTTATTTATGATTCCATCAAGGCCGGCCATCAACATCGCAGCAAATGCTAGATATGGATTTGATGATGGATCTGGGCAGCGGAACTCGATGCGCTTAGCCTTTGGATTAGATCCTGTAATTGGGATACGGATACATGCCGAGCGGTTACGAGCTGAGTAAACAAGGTTTACTGGAGCTTCATAGCCAGGAACTAAGCGACGGTATGAGTTAACTGTTGGGTTAGTAAATGCAAGTAGCGATGGTGCGTGCTTGAGAAGTCCGCCAATGTAGTGGCGAGCCATCTCTGACAAATCACCGTAGCCATCGCCGAAGAACAACGGAACGCCATCCTTCCAGAGTGATTGGTGAACGTGCATTCCTGAACCGTTGTCGCCAAAGAGTGGCTTTGGCATAAATGTTGCCGTCTTGCCACCTTGCCAAGCAGTATTTCGAACAACATATTTGAACTTCATGATGTCATCACCTGCATGCAAAATATCGGTGAAGCGGTAGTTGATCTCCATTTGCCCTGCAGTTCCAACTTCGTGGTGTGAGCGTTCGACAAGTAAACCAACCTTGCCTAGTTGCATAACCATTTCGTCGCGAAGATCGGCAAATTGATCAGTTGGTGATACTGGGAAATATCCGCCCTTTACACGCGTGCGGTAACCACGGTTAGGAGTTCCATCGGCATCTTCTTTAATTCCTGTATTCCAAGCACCCTCGTAAGAATCAATCTCATGATAAGCAGTGTTGATATCAGTCTTAAAGCGAACGCGATCAAAGACATAGAACTCAGCCTCTGGGGCAAAGAATGCAGTATCGGCGATTCCTTGTGCGCGCATAAAGTCAACGGCCTTAGCAACTACTCCACGTGGATCGCGGCTATAAGGTGAGTTATCAACTGGATTATGAACTGAGAAGAGAATAATCAGAGTTTTTTCCTTGCGGTATGGATCAAGGTAGGCAGACTCTGGTACAGGAAGTAGCTTCATATCTGATTCGTGAATTGATTGGAATCCACGGATAGATGAGCCATCAAACATCAAGCCATCAGTAAATACGGCCTCATCAAATGATTCGACTGGAACATTAAAGTGGTGCTGAATGCCTGGAAGATCGGTAAATCGAACATCGACTAACTTGATGTCTTCCTTTTTAATGTAGGCAAAGATTTCTGCTGAATTCTTAAACATGCTTCTCCCAATTCACATGTGATACATAGATCGTGTATCAGTGCAGATTTCTCGTCATTGAGCACCTCTGCTTGGACGTAAGAATATGGTTTAGAGGCCTAAATGGCCTAACTGCACTGTTACATCCATGTTAATAATTCATAGGCGTTAGGCTATGGCTATGAGTGAACGGGTGAGTTTCGGGCGGCGCTTGGCGGCAATAACCCTGGATTGGTTAGCCTGCTACGCCGTTATAGCCGCTCTTTCAGGCGGGATTGGCCAGATGAGCCCTGATCGCTCGCCTAGCATCTTGGCTCTGTTTTATGTTGAGGTGCTTGTACTCACGTTCTTGCAAGGTGCCTCATTGGGTCAAAAAGTTTTTGGAATGAAAATAGTCCGCTTTGATGATGGGGGCGCGCTGACACCGTTGCAGGCTCTTATTCGAACTAGCCTGCTGGTCATAGTCGTGACAGCTGTTACGTACGACGATCATGGTCGAGGAATCCACGAGCGCGCTAGTGGCTCGATTTTAAAACGTGCTTAGCGCACCTTTGGTGCACGTGTTGGCATAGGGCCCTTAGGGATAGGCATCGACAATCCACCAACAGCTTTTAATCGAACACGCACTTCACGCATTTGGTGCGCAGTTAATTTCTTAGGCAACTTCTGCAGATGCTTTTGAAGTTTACGAAGTGGAACTTGGCCTTTTTCATCACCAACAATTACTACTGAGATGGGTACACCGGGTGTAAAACGTTCGGTTTTCTTACGCTCATCAATCAGCAACTGATTTATACCGTGCGAGCCTTCACCCGTTAACACAATTCCTGCACGACCAACACTGCGATGGACCATATCTTGATTGCGAGTTACTGCAACGGCCGGTGTTGTAGTCCAACCTTTGCGGATAGCCATTAACACACTAGCCCCCGCACCTATCTGTCCTTCAATTGATGAATAGGCAGCGGTTCCGGCTTGGCGAGTAAAGAAAAGAAGTGTTGTTAGGAAGGAGAGCGGAAGAAATATAAAACCAAAATAAAAAGGATGTCCAAGAAAAGTGCCGATTGTAATTCCGACTATCCATGTGACTAGAAAAATGCCGAGTAGGGCAAATGGAATCCACGGTTTAACAGTTTTCGTAACGCTGTAGGCGTCACGAAAGGTTTGAAAGCGAGGGCTCTTGATCTTTTTTTCTTTAGCTTTTCTTGTGAACATGACGTCAGTTTAGTGGGGCAGGTGCAGTTCCACCAAGACGGGTAGGCGCCCAACGTTGGCCAACGTGGCTATCGGGGTAATTCTCTTGAACCTCACGAAGCATAGTAAGCAAAACCTCGCGCAGGTGGTTTTCAGCTTGCTCAACGTCATCGCCACGTTGGTAGTGAATGGGCGCGCCAAAAGTCACACTGACCGGAAATTTCTTGCGTTTGAGATTTCGCTTAACGCCCTTTGTCCACACTCGCTGGCTTCCCCAAATGACTGTGGGAATGATTGGAACGCCAGCCCCCATAGCCAACCTAACTGCACCAGATTTAAGTTGCTTTATTTCAAAACTCGTCGAGACGGTCCCCTCAGGAAAAATTCCTATAATTTCGCCAGATTTTAATGCGCGAAGTGCTGCAACAAAAGAGGCCGATCCACTGCTGCGATCAACGTTTATATGATGCATTCCTCGCATCAGTGGTCCAGCAATTTTGTTGTCAAAAATCTCTTTCTTAGCCATGAAACGCACATAGCGACCTGCAGGAAGTGCAGCGGTACCTGTAATTGCAAAGTCAAAGTAACTTACGTGATTTATAGCAAGAATTGCCCCACCTTTTCGTGGAATATTTTCTTCTCCACGAAAATCAAAACGTAAGCCTAGGTACTTCCACAAAGTTTTAACTGTAAAAATTACTGGTGGATATACCAGATCAGCCATGAGTAGCTCTAGCCGCCATCGCTTGCTTGTAAAGGCGACCTGCTCGATAACTTGAGCGAACCAGTGGTCCACTCATTACACCTAAGAAGCCTGCCTCTGTTGCCTCAGTGGCTAATTCAACGAACTCTTCGGGTTTGACCCAACGTACAACTGGATGGTGTCGATTGGTTGGGCGCAAATACTGTGTGATTGTAATGAGATCACATCCGGCGCTATGTAAATCGACCAGCGCTTGCGAAACTTCTTGACGCGTTTCACCTAAGCCAAGAATCAAATTTGATTTTGTAATAAGGCCGAAATCCCGGGCCATTGAAATAACACGCAGGGATTTTTCATATGTAAATGCGGGGCGGATCTCTTTGAAAATTCTGGGAACGGTTTCAAGATTATGTGCAAAAACTTCGGGCTTAGTCTCAAAAATTTGATTGAGCAGCTCACTCTTAGCGTGGAAGTCTGGCGCTAGCATCTCAACTCCGCAGCCAGGATTTAAATCGTGCACCTGGCGAATCGTCTCGGCATACAACCAGGCGCCTTCATCGGGCAGGTCATCGCGCGTTACACCAGTGATGGTGGCATAAGCCAAGCCCATAGTCTTTACTGACTGGGCGACTTTGAGCGGTTCGCTGCGATCGAGAGCATCGGGTTTTCCTGTATCGATATTGCAAAAATCGCAGCGTCTGGTGCACTTGTCTCCGCCAATAAGAAATGTTGCCTCTTTATCTTCCCAGCATTCAAAGATATTGGGACATGCCGCTTCTTGGCAGACGGTATGTAAGCCTTCGCTGCTTACTAAAGATCGAAGTCGTGTGTACTCAGGACCCATAGTCGCGCGCGTCTTAATCCATTCGGGTTTGCGCTCTATGGGAGTCAATGCATTGCGAGCTTCAATGCGAATCATTTTTCTTCCCTCAGGCTCGATACTCATATGCTCACCTTCTTTAGGGATTCAACGATATGTCGCTCAATAATTGGAGCAACCTCATCAATACTAATGTCACGCCCAAGTTCTACTTGCATAGAAGTTACTTGGGCATCGAGAATACCGCAAGGGATAATTTGATTGAACGCACTTAGGTCGGGACAGACATTTAAAGCGAAGCCATGCATAGTGACGCCTTTAGCGACCCGGATACCGATAGCCGCAATTTTTCTATCACCGCGCTCATCTTGAATCCACACTCCAGTGCGTCCAGAGACGCAGGTTGCCTTAATTCCAAATTCTGCGCAGACGCTCATCAATCCCGCTTCGATTTCACGAACAAAGCCAACGAGCTCATGCGCTTTAGCTAAACGAACAATTGGATAACCAATAAGCTGGCCTGGACCATGCCATGTTATTTTTCCGCCACGGTCAACATCTATGACCGGAGTTCCATCTGTAGGTTTTTCCGATGCGTCGGTGCGACGCCCGGCTGTATATACCGAGGGATGTTCTAGAAGCAACAAAGTATTTGGCCGTGTCCCTTGGACCACATCTTCGTGGATTTGACGTTGGACGTCCCACGCTTTGGTGTAATCAATAAGTCCATGACGAGAGAGGGCTATGGCCGACTGGTAAGGAGCTTCTACAACTGGCACTTGGTTAGCCTAAAGGTAGGATTGCATCCTTACCAATCGGCTCGATTGGATTATCCTGAAAGGCATTAAATTTCGTGAACCTGAAAACTGAGCACAAGAGCCGCCGTCCCTTTATAACCGCTTTAGTCGTCATCTTTATCTGGTTTGGAGCAAGTGGCGTTTTCGGTCCCTTATTTGGCTCGCTCTCAACAGTGCAGGAGAACGATAATTCGGCATTTTTGCCTCAGAACGCCGAATCAACTCAGGCTTCGAAAATCATTAGTAAGTTTTCATCTGATCAAACCCAGACGATTCCAACGCTGGTTCTGTACTTGGGCGATATAGATGAGACCAAGATTGCTGGTCTCAATGCTCATTTAGCGACATTGGGCTCCACGCAAATTCTTGGCTCAACTATCGCAATCTCGAAATATTTAATTCCTGGCCAACCGATTTTCGCCTTCCCTTCGCAAGATAAAAAAGCTCTACTAGTCAATCTTCCTTTAACCTCTAATTCAGCCCAAGATTCATTGCCAAATAAGAAACCAGTTCTGCCAGAAATTATTAAGACGCTCCGTGAAGATTCGGCAACATATGCCAAAGCGAATGGACTTACAGCAAATGTCACGGGTGTTGGGGCATTATTGGGAGATCTATTCGGCGCATTCGGTGGGATTGACTCTTCCTTACTATTAACAACGCTAGGTGTCGTAGCCTTTATTTTGATTATTGTTTACCGTTCACCAGTTTTATGGATACTCCCACTTTTCTCATCTGTGATAGCGCTATCGACTGCAGGCGGAATTGTTTATTTGTTAGCTAAAAACAATGCAATTGATTTAAGTGGTCAGTCGCAAGGAATTCTCTCAGTACTGGTCTTGGGTGCTGCCACAGATTATGCACTTTTACTCATTTCACGATATCGGGAAGAGCTCCATCACTACGATTCTCGATTTGATGCGATGAAAGCCGCCTACAAAGGCGTTTTTGAGCCGATTCTCGCCTCTGGTTCTACCGTTATAGTCAGTCTTTTGGTTCTACTTTTAAGCGAGTTATCGAATAATCGTGGCTTAGGTCCGGTCGGTGCAATTGGTATCGCCGCATCGATGTTGACGATTCTTACTCTCCTTCCTGCTTTGTTAGTGGCTTTCGGTCGCTGGATATTTTGGCCACGAATTCCGCGTTTTGATGATGTGAACTCTCAACTGGAAGGCACATGGGCAAAGATTGGCGCTGGAGTAGAAAAACGCCCCCGAAAACTTTGGATCATCACATCGGTCTTATTAGTTGTCTTAGCTGGTTTTTCAACTACTTTAAATGCAAAAGGCCTTTCAACTGTCGATGCCTTTACTAAAAAACAGGACTCAGTCATTGGTTTAGATCTCTTGGGCCAACATTTCCCAGGGGGAGCAGGTCAACCCACTGAGGTTGTTGTAAAGCGTGAAAATGTTGAGGAAGTCACTAAAGCGCTTCGGACAGTGGTCGGCGTTGCATCAGTTGAACCCATGCGAACCGGACCAGTCATTCCGGGCCAGCCAGTTCCTGACGTTAAAGTCTTAAGCGGGCAGATCATTGTGAATGCCACTCTGAGTATGAATCCAGATTCGACTGAGGCGCGAAATGTGATTCCTAAAATACGAGCGGTGGTACATGCGATAGACCCAGCAATTTTAGTGGGCGGATCTACTGCTGTTGCATTTGATACAGATGTTGCCGCCGATCACGATAATAAGACAATTATCCCTATCGTCTTACTATTAATTACTATAATTTTAGGTCTCCTATTGCGCAGTATTCTCTCTGCCCTACTTCTCTTATCGACTGTAGTTCTGTCCTATTTCGCCACTTTGGGTGCGTGCCAAATTGTCTTTGAGCATATCTTCCACTTCAAAGGTGCCGATACTTCCTTCCCATTATTTGCCTTCATCTTCTTGGTAGCCCTAGGCATCGACTACAACATTTTCCTCATGACACGCGTGCGCGAAGAGAGCGCCAAGATTGGAACTCGAGCGGGTGTGATCAAAGGTCTCACTGTGACTGGTGGCGTAATAACCTCTGCAGGAATTGTCCTTGCGTCCACTTTCGGCGTGCTTGGAATACTCCCACTCGTATTCTTGGCAGAACTTGGCTTCGCCGTTGCATTTGGCGTGCTGCTTGATACCTTGATTGTTCGCACAATCTTGGTTCCAGCGTTGTCCTATGACATTGGTAGCAAAATTTGGTGGCCATCTGAGTTGCAAAGTAATAAATGACGCTTCGGGTTGGTATCGCAGGCTACGGATTAGCCGGGAGATTAATCCACGCCCCATTGCTAAGAGGCTGCGGTTTTAATGTTGTAGCGATTCAAACTACGAATCAAGAGCGAAAGACGCAAGTTCAACAGGATTTGTCGGACGCTTCTATCTGTTCAACCGTAGAAGAAATGTTTGCACTTCAACTTGATCTTCTAGTCGTAGCTTCGGCAAATATTGTTCACGCAGAGCAGGCTTTTGCGGCAATCGCTGCGGGAGTTCCGGTCGTTATAGATAAACCGATGGGACGCACGTACGCCGAGACAGCATCAATTATTCAAGCCGGCGCCACTGCAAGTGTCCCAGTTTGTTGTTTCTTTAATCGGCGTTGGGATAGTGATGCGCTGACTATAAAGCGTGTATTGAAATCTGGAACTTTAGGAACAATTCATCGAATGGAATCACGCTTTGAAAGATTCCGTCCAGAGATTAATCCTTTGTCATGGCGTGAAAATATGAGCGCAGTTGATGGTGGTGGTCAGCTTCTTGACCTGCAACCACATTTGATTTCTTCAGCCCTAGATTTTTTTGGAAAAGGCCAGCTTGTCTCTTCATCGGTTCGTTCTTTGAGAGGTGCAGCCGATGATGACTCAGTTCTAGTTTTGCAGCATGAGAGCGGAGTGATGTCCTATCTATCGGCTAGTGCGGTAGTTGGATCTCCCGGCCCACGCGTGCGAATTCTGGGAAGTAAAGGCGCATTAGTCATTAATGATTTAGATCCTCAGGAACTGTTATTGCGTGCCGGAAAAATTCCACATGATGGTGCTTGGGATGTCCCAACTGCTTCACCGGCCTTCATTCATTGTGGTGATGTAGTCGAAGAAATTCCCGCAGAAAATGGAAATTACGCACTCTTTTACAAAGAGGTTGAAGGGGCTATCAAAGGCCTAAATCCATGGCCAGTTGATAATGAAGATACGTTGATGGTTGCCAAAATTATCGATCAGGCGCGCGCGAGCTCAGTCCATGGCTAAGAACGCCGACGTAGTCGTTATCGGTGCTGGGTTAGCTGGCTTGAGTGCAACGTTAGAGTTACAGAGTCAAGGAGTGGATGTAGTCCTCTTAGAGGCCAGCGATAGAACTGGTGGAAGAGTTGCAAGTGATTACATCGATGGATTTATTTGTGATCGCGGTTTTCAACTTATTAACTCTAGATATCCTTCATTGATCGAGTTAGATGTCCTAGATGAGATTGATTTCGTTCTAGCTCCAAGAGTAATTGAGGTCTCACTTGGAACATCGCGCCACATAGCCGGCGACCCACGTAAGGCTCCCTTGTCGACCTTGGATAAAGCGACCGGCACTATTCCTGAAAAGTTTGCGCTGTTACGATTTTTGCTTTTCTCAGCCCCCAGAGCACAAACTATTGGAGGCGCACTTAGTCGCTTCGGTACTTTGTATGAACATGTATTACGACCTTTTTTAACTGGGGTATTTCTTTGTGACCCAGAGTTGGTGGATTTTGATTATGGAGTTTTGATTATTAAATCATTTGTAAACGGTGCACCTGGTGTTCCACGCTCGGGAGTTGGTCGTCTTCCAGAAGCACTTGCTAAACGGGTACAAAATTTAGAACTACACACACGCGTTGAAAGAATCATCGGACAACAAATAGAGACTACTTCTGGTGTTATGAATGCTAAGAAAATAGTAGTCGCAACGGATCCAACGACTGCAGCTCAACTGCTGGATTTTTCGGCTGCGGTTTCTATGGCCGGCTGCATTACTTGGTATCACGCTACGGCAAGTAATCCATCTGGAACTGGTCGCCTAATTGTCGATGGACAAAATCGGGGACCGATTATCAATAGTGTTGTTATGTCAGATATTTCTATTGATTATTCAGATTCTTCAATGAGTTTAGTGTCATCGACCTCTGGTTTAGGTGTAACTGAATCAGATGCTCGGCGACATCTGTCCCTGATATGGGGCTGTGACACGCGAGAATGGCAGTTAGTGTCAAAGTATGAAATCGCTTCAGCACTTCCAATTCATCTTCCAGGCAAGGCGTTTTCACAGCCCATGAAGATTAGCGAGAATATTTTTGTAGCAGGTGATCATCGCAGCGTTCCATCACAGCAAGGAGCGCTTTTCTCCGGAAAGTTAGTAGCGCAGCTAGTCTTGAACTAAAGCCGCGAGAGCGTCAGTGATGTGCGGATAGTCCCATGTAAATCCCGCATCGTGTAATACTTGCGGAATAACGCGCTTTGAACCTAAAACCTCCGATGCAAAACCTCCGAGTGCGATCTTTAATGCCATCGCCGGTGCAGGGAAAACTGCCGGTCGGTGAAGTGCGCGGGCAAGTGCGGCAGTGAACTCTTGATTTGTAACAGGATTGGGTGAGGTTAAGTTGATTGCTCCAGATATTTTTTCAACGAGTGCAAAGTCAATTGCGCGAACAACATCATGAAGAGTAATCCAAGACCACCATTGTTTACCATTGCCAAGTTTTCCACCAAAGCCCAAACGAAAAAGCGGCAACATCTTTCCGAGAGCTCCACCAGTTGGATCTAGCACTAGTCCGGTACGAAGTTTTATAGTGCGTACGTCTCCCGCTAAATCTGCTGCAGCCTCCCATTCACGACAAATAGTGGCCAGGAAGTCATCACCAACGCGATCACTTTCAATAACAGCGCGATTTCCACTCTCGCCATACCAGCCAATTGCACTTGCTGAGATAAAAACCTGAGGTTTAACACTGGCAATCGCGTTAGCAATAGTTGTTGTACCCAATAATCTGGAGTTTAAAATTTCGCTTTTATATTTCTTAGTCCAGCGTTTATCGCCGACACCAGCACCCGCTAAATGAATAATCGCATCGACGCCTTCGAGAGCAGACAAATCAACGAAACCAGTCTGAGGATCCCATGTAACTTCATCGGCAGCGATTGGTGCACGTCGCACAAGTCTTTGAACTGTATGACCTTCACTCTTTAAATGACCAACTAAAGCAGAGCCTATAAGTCCTGATGAACCCGTGATAGCAATTCGCTGAGGAACCCTCATCGTAATTTAAAGACCTAAGTCCGATTCAAACGCGCCACCCTCTAATCGCTCTTTGAGAGTGACCAAGAAGCGAGCAGCATCTGCACCATCGACTACGCGGTGATCATAAGAAAGTGCAAGATATACCATCGATCTAATTGCGATAGTTTCTCCACCATCTTCGCCGCGAACGACCATTGGGCGTTTAACAACTGCACCAAGACCTAGTATCGCAACTTGAGGTTGATTAATAATCGGTGTATCAAATAATGCTCCGCGACTTCCGGTATTTGTTAATGTGAAAGTTCCACCACCTAACTCGTCAGGGGTGACTTTGTTATCACGAGTACGCGCCGCTAGATCAGAGATTTTACGAGCAATACCGCCCATATTTAAATCTCCAGCATTTGAAATCACTGGAACCAAAAGCCCACGCTCTGTATCAACGGCGATACCTAAATGCTCTGTACCGTGATAAGTAATTTGATCGCCTTCTACAGAAGAGTTCAGAACAGGATGCTGTTTGAGAGCTTCACATATAGAAACTGCAAAAAATGGTAGGAATGAGAGTTTGACGCCTTCACGCTCTTCAAAAGTTGCCTTTGCTCGATCGCGTAGACGAGCAATCTTGGTGACATCGACTTCGATAACTGTAGTTAACTGTGCGCTTACTTGAAGTGACTCCACCATACGCGCTGCAATAACTTTACGCAGACGCGACATTGTGACAGTTGTTCCACGCAGTGGAGAAACAGCAACAGGCGCTGCGCTGCGTTGTACTGGAGCCGCTGTTACTACAACAGGAGCCGCTGTTACTACAACTGGTGCAGCAGGCTTAGCTAGTGATTCAACATCTTCACGGCGGATTCGCCCACCTATACCCGTACCCTTTACGGAGGCTAGATTTACGCCTAATTCATTTGCCAATTTCCTAACTACTGGAGTTACATATACATCAGTTGGCTGCACGATTGGTGCAGCAAGCGGGGCAGGCGCTGAAATGACTGGTGCAACAATTACTGGTGCCACAATTACCGGTGCAGGTGTTGGAATAACCGGTGCAGCAATAACCGGTGCAGCTCCACTCACTCCAATTAATCCAAGTCGAGCACCAACTGCAACAGTTGTATCAATAGGGACATCAATGGCGAGTAGTACTCCGGCAACTGGTGAAGGAATCTCTGTATCTACTTTGTCAGTTGATACTTCGAGCAATGCTTCATCGACAGCAATAGCGTCACCAATATTTTTTAGCCAACGCGTAACTGTGCCTTCGCTAACGCTTTCACCTAGAGCCGGCATTGTGATGACAGTTCCTGCAGAACTTGCTGCGACAACAGGTGCGGTGATCACAACTGCAGCTGGAACCTCGGATACAGCCTCCTTAGCTGGTGGCTCGGACGCTACTGGGGCAGCAGATTCAACGCCATCTGCTATCACGGCAAGCTCGGCGCCTACCGGAACTGTTTGATCGATTTGAACAAGAATCTTTGTCAGTGTTCCAGCTACAGGAGATGGAATTTCTGTATCGACTTTATCGGTAGATACTTCAAGCAGGGCTTCATCAACGTTGACATGGTCGCCTTCAGCCTTTAACCAACGTGTAACAGTTCCTTCACTAACACTCTCACCGAGTGCCGGCATCTTTACTGAAAATGTCATCTGTGTAGTCTCCCTGTTTATCCGTGTGCGTGTAAAGGTTTGCCGGCAAGTGCCATGTGCGCTTCGCCCATTGCCTCTGAAAGCGTAGGGTGTGCATGGATGAGAGATGCCACATCATCGGCGCGAGCCTCCCAGTTAAAGATTAATTCTGCTTCAGCCAATAGTTCGCCAACTCGCGCACCCACCATGTGAACTCCCAAAATTGGGCCATTCTTTTCTGCAATGAGTTTAATTGAGCCAGAAGTATTGAGTATTTGAGCTTTTCCATTTCCAGCTAAGTCATAGCTGAGTTCAATAATGTCATGGCCGCGCTTTTTTGCTTCAGCTGTAGTCAATCCAACCGATGCCACTTCTGGATCTGAGTAAGTGACTCGAGGAATTCCGTCGTAGTTAATGGCACGAGGGTTTAAACCTGCAATCTCTTCTGCAACTAACATGCCCTCCGCAAAGCCAACGTGTGCCAGTTGTAGGGTAGGAATTAAGTCACCAACGGCCCAGATTCCTGGAACGTTTGTGCGGCACTTATCGTCAACTAATACGTAGCCACGATCCATAGTAACTCCAGCGGCTTCGTAACCAAGGTTGGCAGATACTGGTCCGCGACCTACCGAGACCATCAAGAGATCGGCGGTAAATTCCTTGCCATCTTCCAAAGTAACCGTTACGCCCTTTTTATTCTTAGTGAGGGATTTGAAAAATACTCCAAGTTCAAATTTGATTCCGCGTTTTCTAAATGCACGCTCTAACTGCTTACTAGATGATTCATCTTCTAGAGCAATCAGGCGGGGCAAGCCTTCGATGATTGTTACATCTGAACCAAATGATTTCCAGACCGATGCGAATTCACAACCGATAACTCCACCACCCAGAACGATGACGCTCTTCGGAACATAATCCAAACGAGTTCCATGATCTGATGTAATAACTTGAACGCCATCTATTTCAAGGCCTGGAAGTGTTTTTGCAAATGAACCAGTTGCTAGAACTATATTTTTACCAGTGTATTTCTCACCATTAACTTCTATTGTATTTTTAGAAGTCAATGTTCCATGCCCCTCAACATATGTGATTGAACGAGACTTCACTAAACCTTGTAGACCTTTATGCAGCCGAGAGACGACGCCATCCTTATAGGAATTTACGCCTGCCATATCGATTCCATCAAAACTTGATTTGACTCCAAAGCGAGCGCCTTCGCGCGCGCCATCTGCTATCTCCGCACTGTGCAGTAGTGCTTTAGTTGGGATACAGCCACGGTGCAGGCATGTGCCACCGACTTTGTCGGCCTCGATGAGAGCGACAGATAGTCCGAGCTGGGCACTTCGAAGGGCGCAGGCGTAACCGCCGCTACCGCCACCTAAAATGACAACATCGAACTCTGGCACGTGTGAAACCTCCCTTAGGACAGGGCTCTATCTTGCCGTACTGAGTGC
>QYPG01000021.1 GCA_007279945.1 Streptomycetaceae bacterium
CTCAACGCTCCCTGTATATGTTGGTCTACGAGGCGCAAAAAGCTGGCTTTGCCGCGATTCGTGCCGGTGTGGATTTCCTTGAAATTAATAAGGCCTGTCACACTGTTTTAGCCCAAGGATTGGTGGACATGGGTGTTCTAACAATTAGCGCTGAAGAATCAATGCGACCGGAAGTCGGTTTACATAAGCGTTGGACTTTGCATGGCGTCAGTCATATGTTGGGCCTTGATGTCCATGACTGCGCCCAGGCTCGTAAAGATCAGTACACCGAAGCAAAACTCGAGGCGGGAATGGTTTTAACTGTTGAGCCAGGACTTTATATTCAACCGGATGATGAGCTATTTACGCCTGAGTATCGCGGAATTGGTATCCGGATTGAAGATGATGTCTTGGTAACTGAAACAGGGTGCATTAACTTAAGTGAAAATATCCCGCGTCACCCCGATGAAATCGAAGCCTGGATGGCTTCACTTCGCTAACGTAATTCCGACCCACGCTGCAAGTAAGCCAAAACCAAGGGAAGCACTGAGGTTGATTGCCGCGCTTTTATAGTTCTTTAGTTCATAGGCTAGAAAGAAATCTAGCATAAATGTTGACCATGTGGTGAATGCTCCGGCAAAACCGACGACAAAAAACCCATGCATGTTGTTTGATGTGTTCATACTCAAACCAAAAACAAAAGAACCAAGAATATTAACTAGAAAAATTCCATACGGTTTGGTTGTAAATGTACGAATATATTGATCGATTGCAAAGCGGGATGGTGCACCAATAGCAGCGCCTAGAATAACAAATAGAGTCTTCATGTCCGCGCCGGAATCAATTTTCTAGAGATTGGTAAAACTACAATCATGATGAGTAGAGAAAACATCACGTTGTGAAAGAGAAATAACTGTCCACCTTCACTAGGAACAATCGTTAACCCGGCGACAGCTGAAAAAGTAGTCAGACCAGCGCAGAAGCCCGGAAGTAGAAAATGGCGCATATTCATCGTGCCACGGCGCTCAATCAAGACAAGTAAAAAAGTTGCTAAAGCTACGCCGATTAAGTTTGCTACCAATATAGCGTTTCGAGAATCGGCAATCTCTAAGCCCAGCCAGTAGCGAACTAGTGAGCCACAGATGCCACCTAGTGAAACTAGTACTAAGGATTTCAGAGTGGTAGAGCTTTCTTAGTAACTCCACTTACTAAACGGGTAACTACGCTTATTACTAAGGCTGCAAAAATAGCTGACCAGAAGTTATTTACATCTAACTTGTCGCTCCATCGTGCAACAAGCATCAAGATTGCTGCATTCACAACTACAAGAAATAGTCCAAGTGTGAGGATTACTGCCGGCAGTGTCAGGAGTTTAAGAAGGGAGCCAAGTGTTGCGTTGAGCAGGCCAAAGAGAAGAGCTACCCATAAATAGGTTGTGAAGCCACCTTTTACATCGATGCCTGGTATCAACGCTGTTGCTACCCAAAACGAAAGTGCTAGAGCGGCCCAACGAAGAATGAGTTTCATGTATTAAACGATACCGTCACGCTTGCGAATTTTGGAGCCTAACCAGCGGGCTGGATCGTATTTAATATCTACAACGCGCTCTTTCATTGGGATGATGGCGTTGTCTGTGATGCGAATGTGTTCTGGGCAGACCTCAGTACAGCACTTGGTAATGTTGCACATTCCCAATCCGTGCTCTTCTTGTGCGGTCCGCTTGCGGTTTTTCAAGGTATCTAGCGGGTGCATATCCAACTCGGCGATGCGGATGAAAAAGCGCGGCCCGGCAAATGACTTTTTGTTCTCTTCATGATCACGAATTACGTGACATGTGTCTTGGCACAAGAAGCACTCAATGCATTTGCGGAACTCTTGGCTGCGCTCAACATCTATCTGCTCCATGCGAGCATCACCTGGGGCTAGATCTGCCGGATGTGAATACGCTGGGATCTCCATAGCTTTCTTGTAATTAAAAGATACGTCCGTGACCAGATCTTTTATTACTGGAAATGCGCGCAGCGGTGTAACTGTGATCGTTTCATCCTCGTCGTAAGAGGCAACCTGAGTCATGCATGCCAAACGAGGTTTTCCGTTGATCTCCATTGAACATGAACCGCACTTACCGGCTTTACAGTTCCAGCGAACAGCTAGGTCGCCCATTTGCGTAGCTTGCACGCGGTGAATTACATCGAGAACAACTTCGCCCTCATTGACATCTACTTGCACATCTTGCAGTGCACCAGTGGTTGAATCACCGCGCCAAATACGAAGATTTAGTTTGCGTGCCATTAGTTGGAACCGCCTTTCGCAATTTCCTCAGATGTCATGTATTTCTCTAATTCGTGAACATCAAAAAGGCCGAAGAGTTCTTTAGGTAAAACTGGTAGAGCTTGTTCGCGAACATTTACTTGTATGCCATCAAAAGATGAGATGTGATTGAGTTGGCGCCATTTGTTGTTCATGCCTGGGAAATCATCACGAGTGTGTCCACCACGTGACTCTTGACGAAGCAACGCAGACTTAGCTGTTGACTCGGCAACTAACAACATGTTGTCTAAGTCAAAAGCTAAATGGAAACCTGGGTTGAACTTACGTCCACCGCTCACGGCAACATTTGCACTGCGCTTTCTGATATCTGCAATCTTTGAAATCGCATCTTCTAATTCAGATTCTGTCCGAATAATTCCTACTAAGTTATGTGTTATCTCTTGTAGTTCGGCGTGCAAGGAGTAAGAGTTTTCTCCACCTTCACGATCAAATGGTGCCGCAATCCTTGCCTCCGCTGCCTTGATAGCAGCTTCGCTTACTGGGTTATTACCGTTGTGCTTTAAGTATTCAGCTGCGCCCATACCTGCGCGTCGACCAAATACCAAAAGATCTGTCAATGAGTTTCCGCCTAAGCGATTGGATCCATGCATTCCACCAGCAACTTCGCCTGCGGCAAATAAACCAGGAACTCCAACGGCTGCAGCGTTATCGGGCTCTACCTCAACGCCGCCCATGACGTAGTGGCATGTGGGGCCAACTTCCATCGGCTCTTTCGTAATATCAACACCCGCAAGCTCATAAAACTGATGCCACATCGATGGTAGCCGCTTTTTAATGACTTCAGCCGGCAATCTCTTTGATACATCCAAGAAAACGCCACCATGTTCGGATCCTCGTCCAGCTTTAACTTCAGTATTAATGGCGCGCGCAACCTCATCGCGAGGCAATAACTCTGGAGGGCGGCGATTATTGTCTTGATCTAAGTACCAACGATCGGCTTCGGCTTCATTATCTGCATACATCTTCTTAAATACATCTGGAATGTACTTAAACATGAAGCGCTCACCAGCGGCATTAGTTAAAATTCCACCTTCACCGCGAACAGATTCGGTTACTAAAATTCCACGAACTGATGGAGGCCATACCATTCCTGTTGGGTGGAACTGCAAGAACTCCATGTCAACTAAGTTTGCGCCGGACTTAAGGGCAAGGGCGTGACCGTCGCCCGTGCCTTCCCATGAGTTAGATGTAATTTTAAATGTTTTGCCGACTCCACCTGTTGCAATAATTACTGCAGGTGCTTCAAATAAAACTTCAGCGCCAGTCTCACGCCAATAACCGTAGGCACCTGAAACTTTTCCATTCTCTTTCAAGATATCCGTAATAGTTAATTCAGCAAAAACTTTAATATGGCTTTCCATGTCGCCATGATCGCGACCATCTTGTTGTTGCAATGCCACGATGCGCTGCTGCATTGTGCGGATTAGTTCCAGACCTGTGCGATCGCCAACGTGTGCAAGACGAGGATACTCATGTCCACCAAAGTTACGTTGTGAAATCTTGCCCTCTTTAGTGCGATCAAAAAGTGCGCCCCATACTTCAAGCTCCCAGATGCGATCTGGAGCTTCTTTGGCGTGAAGCTCTGCCATGCGGAAATGGTTGAGGAATTTGCCCCCGCGCATAGTGTCGCGAAAGTGCACCATCCAGTTGTCATTATCGTTGACGTTACCCATTGAAGCCGCGGCTCCGCCCTCGGCCATAACAGTGTGGGCCTTACCAAATAACGACTTGCAGATGATTGCAACGCGAAGTCCGGCCTCGCGAGCTTCAACTGCTGCACGCAAACCAGCTCCGCCTGCACCTATGACAAGTACATCGTATGAATGGCGCTCTAACTGTGTCATATCGATTTCCTTAGAAGAAGTAGAAGTTAGTGATTGCACCTGATGCAACCGCGCGGACATAAATATCGGCACCAGCAACTCCGAAGAGTGAGATCCATGCAAAAGTTGGGTGTTTGTGATTTAACACAGAGACAATTGTCCAGGCCTTATATCGCACTGGGTGTTTTGAGAAATGCTTTAATCGCCCACCAAGTGTGTGCCGGCATGTATGGCAAGAAAGGGAATAGAACCACAACATCGTTGTTGAAAATAGGAACACGAGTGTCCCAACGCTCATGTGTCCCCACTCTTTATCAGGATTTCTAAATGCCAGAATTGCATCCCACGTTAAAATTACATTGAAGATTAATCCAGCATAGAAAAACCAGCGGTGGCTATTTTGCAAAATAAGCGGTGCGCGGGTTTCGCCGGTGTACTTAGTGTGTGGTTCGGCAACTGCACATGCAGGTGGTGATAACCAAAATGCACGGTAATACGCTTTACGGTAGTAGTAGCAAGTCATACGGAAACCAAGTGGAAAAATCAAAATGAATAGCGCTGGAGAGATTCCAATTCCAAAGTACTTGTTGTTAAAGGGCTGGCCGAAAAATGAAAGTGCCGATCCTGGTTCACATGATGTCGAAAGGCATGGTGAATAGAAAGGGGAAATTAATGGCTCAGAAAAATAATATTTATTTTCAAATGCGCGAAAGGTTGCATAAATAACGAAGGAAAAGAGAACGCCAAACGTGATTGCTGGTTGTAGCCACCATTTATCGGTGCGCAGCGTACGTTCTTTGATTTTTGCGCGCGTTGGTGAAAAAACACCTGACATGTACAACTCCCCTGATGTAAGCCTGTTTATTACTAGGGGTAAGTCTCCTCTGGAGACGAAAAAGTGGCTAGGCGTATAGGCGCTTATGCACTATGAACTCAGCCACACACATCTGAGAAAAATGGCGGAGGGCGTGGGATTTGAACCCACGAAACTTTCGTTTGCCGGTTTTCAAGACCGGTGCACTCGGCCGCTATGCGAGCCCTCCGTGGGAAAGGTTACCCGAATTAAGCGCTATCGAAAAATCGGCTAGGTATTAAGCGGGAAGATCTAAGAGCTCTTCTATAATCTTTGCGACACCATCGGCTTCACATGGTTCTGCAACCGCTTTAGCAAATAAAGGTGCATCCGGGTGACCATCTGACATTGCATAAGAGCGTGCTGTCCATTCAAGCATTGAGAAATCATTGGGGTTATCGCCAAATGAAACGCAATCCTCGGCTGTTAATCCAAGTCGCTGTGCCATTATTTCAAGTGACGCTCCTTTTGAGACATTCAGTGCAGAAATTTCTATCAATGAATCTCTTGAGGTTGAGTGGGTGACAGTTACAAGATTATGCAGTTCTCGATGTGCGATCTCAACCATTTCATCAGAGGTAAATTCATGATTACTACATCTGCCTAATATCTTTAAAGCTGGACGCTTCATAGCCTCTTCAATTTTTTCAACCCCAATATTATCCATGCCTATATCCCATTTAGGGATATAGGCAATTTCTCGTTGATAGTGATTGTTGGACTCAACCGCAAATGACATCTCAGGCATTGCTATTCTCATACGCCGAACAACTTCTAGTTGTTCATCAATTGGGATCATCCACTCTTCAAGAACTGCGTCATTCATTAAGTCATACAACATCGCCCCGTTGCAACAAATTGCTGCGCCAAATCCAAAGGCCTCGCGAATTTCACCCATCCAACGTGGCGGGCGACCGGTGACAAAGAAAACATGAACACCTAGATCGCGTGCCCGTGTGAATACATCAATTGTGCGCTGTGAGATAACACCTTCATGAGAGACGATTGTGCCATCTAGATCTGTTGCGATTAATTTAGGACGTTTACTCACACCAACTCAAATCGTTTCATACCTAAGAAAGGCTGCAGAGGTGCGGGAATATTTACCGTTCCATCTGCATTTTGGTGATTCTCTAATATTGCAACAATCATGCGTGGGATTGCGACTAATGTTCCATTTAATGTCGCTACTGACTTAGTACCATCGCCATCTTTATAGCGAATATTTAAGCGGCGGGCTTGAAACTCCGTGCAGTTAGAGGTGCTGGTTACTTCTCTATACGCGTTCTGTGTAGGTATCCACGCCTCGATATCGAATTTGCGGTTAGCGCTGGAGCCTAAATCCCCTGAAGCTACATCGATAACGCGATATGGGATCTCCATTGCGTTAAGGAAGTCTTTCTCCCAAGCGAGTAAACGTTTGTGTTCTTCTTGAGCTTGATCAGGGTGGCAGAAAGAAAACATCTCCACTTTGTCGAACTGATGAACTCTGATGATTCCACGAGTATCTTTACCGTAAGTGCCCGCCTCGCGACGAAAACATGATGAATAGCCTGCATAGCGAAGTGGAAGTTTTTCTACTGGTAAAACTTCATCCATGTGATAGGCCGCTAAAGGAACTTCACTAGTTCCAACTAAATACACATCGTCTTTTTCAAGATGGTAAACATTCTCTGCGGCTTGGCCTAAAAATCCCGTGCCTTCCATGGCAGGAGGTTTCACTAAAACCGGTGGAATAACTGGAGTAAAACCAGCTTTAAGTGCCGATGCGATTGCGTAGTTAACTAAAGCAAACTCAAGCATCGCACCAGATCCAGTTAAGTAATATGAACGAGATCCAGCGACCTTAGCTCCACGTTCTGTGTCAATCGCGCCAAGAAGTTTTCCTAATTCGACGTGATCTTTTGCCTCAAAGTTGAAAGTACGCGGAGTCCCAACGTGTTCGATAACAACAAAATCCTCTTCTTTGCCTATTGGTGCAGCTGGATCTAAGATATTTGATAGTTGCATTACTAGTTGTTTTGTCACTTCTTCTAACTCTGAACGCTTGTTATCGGCCTCTTTTACGGCATTTGCCAGTTTTTTAGCATTTTCAAGCAGTGCTTTTTTTTCATCGCTTTTCGCCGCCCCTACTAATTTTGATAGCGCGTTTTGTTCAGCCCGCAAACTTTCAAACTCGTTTAATGCCGCTCGCCGCGCTTCATCTGCAGCCAAAACCCGATCAACAATCGTGACATCTTCGCCTCGCCCTTTTTGGGATGCTCTAACTACATCTGGGTTCTCGCGTAAGAATTTAACATCAATCATTTAGCAGCCTTTTCGCGGGGGTATGAACCTAAGAAACGGATGTCTTCACAGATTGCACGTAACGCTTCGATTGTCTCCTTAACAGGGGCATCGCTTACATGGCCTTCTGCGTCAATAATGAAATGGTAGTGCCCAAGCTCTAGACCTGTGGGACGGCTTTGAATAAAAGTTAGGTTTACGTCGCGCTTTGCGAACTCAGTCAAAATATCTAGAAGTGCGCCTGCGTGATCGATTCCAATAAAGACGGCTAACGATGTGCGATCAAAGCCAGTCACTTTTGGTGGTGTTGCCGGTTTTGACACTAAAACAAAGCGAGTGATTGCGCCAACTATGTCTCCAATGTTGTCGGCAATAACACGAAGCCCGTAGTGGGCAGCCGC
>QYPG01000014.1 GCA_007279945.1 Streptomycetaceae bacterium
ACGCTGCGACTTCCAAGCTCTGATATCGTAATGTCAAAAGGAAAATGTGAGCCCACACCAAATGAGAGCGTTATACGCTCACGCAGATCAGATATTCGCACGTGAGATAAGTAGTTCTGCCGCTAAACGTGAATCATCGGGAGTCAGTGGTTGCAAAACCTGTCCCACTAACCAGCGAAGCGCTAAATCGGCTACAACCTGACTGCCAGTGATTACTGCCAAGGCGTCAGAGAGAGCTGCCCATAATGGATTTGCTGTAGCAGCTAGCGCGCTTGCTAGAGGTGCAGGGTCATGAATTCGCATATGTGCAAGTGCTATATCGGTTGATATCTGAATCGATAGAAGTTCAAGTGCATCGATTGCATTTGGCGCACTGTTTGCAATTGCAATCAGTCGGTAGATTTCAGATTCACATAATGCCGCAATGACACTATCTTTATCGCGGTAATGATTATATAAAGTTGCGCGAGAAACCTGAGATGTATCGGCAATTTCAATCATTGACATCTTTGCTAAGCCAACAGTTGCAATTAACTCTTTAGTACCAGCAAGGATTGCACTTTGTGTGCGTCGATGTGTATTTGCTTGGGGCGCGTACTTGTTAAGCGGCATCGACGACAGTGAGAGTAACGCTCTCGTGACTTGCTAATTCGATTGCAACATCGCTAAATATTCCAGAGAGTGAAAGTCCCAGGGCACTAGCGATAGCGTTGAGCAGTTCTGACGAGGCCTCTTTTTGTCCGCGCTCAACCTCTGATAAATAACCGAGTGAGACTCGAGCCTGTCGAGCAACATCTCGCAACGTTCTGTTTTGAGATGTTCGGGCAGAGCGAAGGGTCTGACCAACGGCTTCACGAACAAGAACCACAGTCATACCCCCTTTCTCTAATTACGATGTCTAAGGATACGCGCAAATGATGCAATCGCGCTTGCTGTAGCCGCGTTTCGCACAGATTCACGCTCACCCGATAGCGCTAATTCGATAGTTTGTGAGATTGGCCCCTCGATCGCAACCCACACTGCACCAACGGGATGGCCATCTAGTGGATTTGGTCCTGCAACACCGGTTGTACTGATTGCCCATGTAGTACCAAATGATTTAATCGCACCCTTTGCCATAGCTATAGCAACGTGCTCGCTAACGGCCGTGCGCTCTTGAAGAATCGCCGGATCTACGCCTAAATGCGAAATCTTGATCTCATCGCGGTAGGCAGTAACTGCGCCAACAAAAACATCGGATGCTCCAGCAATTGAAACGATTGCCGAACTCACTGCACCTGCCGTTAGAGATTCAGCGGTACTGAGAGTTTCACCGCGCGCGCGCAAGGTATCCACAATCTCGGCAGCTAAGCCAACAATCTCTGGTGAAAGCGACATGTGCTCCTACTTAGTCTTCTTAAACGCCGACTGTACATAGTAAAACCCAGTTACGACAGTGAGTACAACGGCAATAGCCATAAAGCCATCTCGGAACCAGTAAAGGCTTGTAGGGAGAGGCAGCATGTAGAAGCCCACACCAAAATTCTGGAACGTTGATTTAATCTTGCCGCCCTTATTAGCCGCAATTACCCCACGCTTAATAATCGCTAGCCTGAAAATCGTAATTCCAACTTCTCGTACCAAGATAACGCCTGTAATCCACCACGGCAAGTGCCCCAAAATGGAAAGGCTTATCATCGCCGTTCCAATCATGAACTTATCTGCTACCGGATCTAGAAACTTACCTAGCTCGGTAACTGTATTACGACTGCGCGCTAGGTTTCCATCTGCGATATCTGAAAGTCCTAAGAAGAAAAAGACTAACCACGAGATGTACTGCCAGCTGGGGTCATCTCCACCATTCTTGAACAAAGTGTAAGCACCCACAGGTACAAGTAGCACTCGGGCGATAGTAATGAAGTTTGGCGTTATAAACGCGGGGAGTTTCATAGTGGCTTAGCCACTAGATCTGCGCCCATTGAATCGATCACCATTGCATCAACATACTGTCCAACAACAAAATCTGTACCTATAAAAGTAGTAGAACCGTCGACTTCTGGACCTTGGTGGGCAGCCCGACCTTCTTGAAGCTCGGAATCCTCAATGAGGACGTGGACATTTTCACCTATTCGCGCCTGTGCGCGTTGTGAAACCATTTCATCGGCCAGTGATGACAAAGTTTCTAACCGCTCTGCAATTATATCTGCATCAATCTTAGAGTCTAACTTCAGAGCTTCTGTATTGTCCTCATCAGAGTAAGCAAATACTCCAACGGCATCTAACTTGGCTGCAGTGATAAAGCTTGCCAACTCATCAAAATCCTCTTGCGTCTCCCCCGGAAATCCAACAATAAAGTTAGATCTGATTCCAGCTTCTGGAGATAAAACACGCACCTGATTGATTAAATGCAAGAATTTTTCATTATCACCAAAGCGGCGCATGCGACGCAAAATCGTTGGGCTCGTGTGTTGAAAGGATAAATCAAAGTATGGCGCAGTCTTTGGGGTTGCAATCATTGCTTGAATCAAAGTTGGGCGCATCTCAGCTGGCTGCAGGTAAGACAAACGAACTCGCTCTACACCATCTAAAGCGGCAATATCTGGCAAAATCTTTTCCATCAACTGCAGATCGCCTAAATCTTTTCCATAGGATGTTGTATTTTCGCTAACAAGAAATAACTCTGTCACACCATTTGCAACAAGCCAACGCGCTTCATCCATAATTTCGTGGGGACGTCGTGAAATAAAGGCGCCACGAAAATATGGGATCGCACAAAATGAACAGCGACGGTCACAGCCTGAGGCGATTTTAAGCGGGGCCCAAGGCGCAGTTCCTAAGCGTTTACGTGTGAACTCTTCACTCACTTTCAGATCGGCTCTATCACTTGGTGCAATAGGTAAAAGCGCTCGGCGATCGCGTGGAATATGAGGAACATGTGCATTACCGGCAACGATTGATTGTAAGCGCGCGGAAATATCTTTGTAATCATCAAAACCTAAGATTGCATCGGCTTCCGGAAGCGCCTTTGCTAGCTCTTGACCATAACGCTCGGCCATACAGCCAACAGCGACAACGGCCCGCGTAGTGCCATGACCTTTGAGAGAGTTAGCTTCAAGGAGCGCATCAATTGAATCCTTCTTGGCAGATTCAATAAACCCACACGTATTAACTAAGGCAACTTCAGCCGACTCAACATCATCAACCAAGGTCCAACCATCGGCGGCAAGACGACCAGCAAGTTCTTCAGAATCCACTTCATTGCGCGAACACCCTAAAGTGACGACTGCTACGGTGCGCTTCATTGAAGGAATCTTACCGTGTTAAAAATCAGCTCCATACGACACGCTAACTACCTGACTATCACCACCTATGGAGTCAATCCGCTTGCCATTTACCTGAAGATCTACTCCCCCGGCATTTCCAACTTTGAGATCTAAGCGAGTATCACTTGTAAAGGTTTTAGAGATACCTTGCGGCAACTGCCCGCTAAAAAGAGTTCGCCCTTGGGCATCTGAAACAAATAGCCATGTTTTAGCGCGAGTTGTAGCCACAATAACTTTTACGCCTTGTCCGGTAGAGAAAACACTTTGTTCGCTTGCGCTTGCACTAGCGCTAGGAGATGCCGAGGTTGTTGCTGCAATCATCACATCACTTGATGTGCTTCCGGAAATATTTGAAACAATAATTTGAATTAAGCCAACTAAGGCTAGAGAAATTAGTGATATTGCGATAAGTGCTTTCCATGATACTTTTCTTGTTTCATCAGGTTGACGCATCACGCTATTTTCAACTAGCAAATCCCGCATCGTTCTTTTCTCGACGCTCTGCTCTTCATCAAAAATTCGAAGAAGTTCGCGCTCATCAGTCTTCAATGCAGTTGCGATATTTCTTACATGACCGCGTGCATAAGTTTGACCTCCGCAATGTGTGAAGTTATCATCTTCTATCTCGCGCAATATCGAAGATCGCAGATTAGTGACATTGGACAAGTCATCCAATGACATGCCGGCAGATTTACGTGCCGCAGATATCGATGAACCTAAAGTCATGGGCTAGAAATCCTAAGAAAATTCTGCTCGAGAAGTTATTAGTCTAGGACGTGAGCAGCCTCTGTTACTAGTGGCGAGTGTGAGAAGGTGGGGTGAATTCTAGGTAACGTGGAGAGGTAGCCCTTCGGAACTAGTCCCGCAAAGTGGCGAGTACTGAATCTAACTCATCGGGCTTAACCATAACGATACGAGCTTTCGAACCTTCGGATGGTCCAACAATTCCGCGTGATTCCATAAGATCCATCAAGCGCCCAGCTTTAGCAAAACCGATTCGAAGTTTGCGTTGCAACATGGATGTCGAACCGAACTGAGTTCCAACGACTAATTCGACGGCTTGGCATAAAATATCGAGATCATCACCAATCTCTTTATCGACCATTTTTGGATGACTCATCTTTGCAGTGACGTCATCGCGATACCTAGGCTTTAGTTGCTTTTTAACATGAGTGGTAACGGCTTCAATCTCGCGCTCTGACACATATGCCCCTTGAATCCGCACTGCTCGACTTGCACCCATGGGAATAAATAATGCATCGCCCTGGCCTACTAATTTTTCAGCACCTGGTGTATCTAAAATTACTCGACTATCTGCAAGAGAGCTTGTTGCAAATGAGAGTCTCGATGGAACATTTGCCTTAATAAGTCCCGTAACAACGTCTACCGATGGACGTTGAGTTGCTAGCACTAAATGTATTCCGGCAGATCGAGCTAATTGAGTGATTCGAACTACTGATTCTTCTACTTCTTTTGCAGCTACCATCATCAAATCTGCAAGCTCATCAATAATCACAAGCAAGTAAGGGTATGGCTCGATAGTGCGATCACTATCTGGTGGTGGAACTACCTTTCCAGCGCGTACGGCCTTATTAAAATCATCGATGTGTCTAAAGCCAAAGGTAGATAGATCCTCATAACGCAGATCCATCTCACGTACAACCCACGTCAGCGCATCCGCCGCCTTTTTTGGGTTAGTAATAATTGGGGTAATTAAATGTGGAATGCCTTCATACGCTGTTAGCTCTACGCGCTTAGGGTCAATTAACACTAGGCGCACATCATCGGGAGTTGAACGCGCCAAAATCGAAATAATCATGGCATTAATCATCGACGACTTACCCGCACCAGTAGCACCGGCTACAAGCAGATGCGGCATTTTAGCTAAGTTGGCGCAGATAAAATTACCTTCAACATCTTTACCTAAAGCAACTAACATCGGATGGTGATCTTGACCTGCAACTGAGGATCGAAGTACGTCTCCTAGTGCCACAATCTCACGGTCTACGTTTGGAATTTCAATTCCTACGGCCGACTTTCCAGGTATCGGTGAGAGAATTCGAACATCACCGCTGGCGACAGCATAAGAAATATTTTTTGCTAGGGCTGTTATTCGCTCTACCTTGACCGCATTTCCAAGTTCAACTTCATAACGTGTGACCGTAGGTCCGCGCATAAATCCAGTGACTTGAGCGTCGATTTCAAACTGTAAGAAGACTTCAGTGAGTGCGGCAACAACGGCCTCATTGGCTTTGCTCTTAGCTTTTGCTGGTGGTCCTGATCGCAATAAGTCAGCCGGTGGCAGTTCATACGTGGAATCAGCGCTCAAGAGAAGTTGCTCTGGTCGCCTTTCAGTTGGTGTAACAATGGGTGAGACTGGAATAGGCACGGTGAACTCTTCGTCAAAGCTTTCTTCATCCAACTCTTCCTCTTCTGGCACATTCCATGCAGCTACAACTGGAGATTCAAATGGTGGTGTATCGCTTATTTCAAAATCTTCAACTTTAAGTGCGCGTTCAGGACGTTTTGACCACGCCCATGAACTTGCCCCAGAAATCTTTGTAAAGAGTTCGCTGACTGGCGTTGCCGTGACCACTAAAATTCCAAAAATAAATACCAATGCGAGCACTGGATACGTTAGTACTGATGTCATCAGTGCAACTAGTGGTGTCGTGACTCCATAACCAATCCAGCCTCCGCCATTGCGCATCGCTGTTGCTCCAGTACCTACTGATCCATTAAGCAAATGGGCGATACCTGTAGTTGAAACTAGCAACGCTAGAGTGCCAACAATTACTCTACCCAAAGCTTTTTTATCTTCTGGTGTCCTAAATAATTTAATTGCAAAATAAACCAGAACTACTGGTGCCGCAAAACCAATGCGACCAATGCCGCCATAAATAAAGGAATACACTGCGCGGCTAACAATATTATCGGCGTTAAACCAGGTTCCAGCAGTTGCCATAAGTGCAAGAATCAAAATAAGAAAAGCAACGCCATCTCGTTGATGGGCGGGATCTAAATCCTTGGCGCCACGGGCTATAAAACGGATCGAACTTCCAAGCCCTTTAGCTAATAAACGCCAGAGCGCAGCTAAGCCTCGACCCAATGCTCCACCAACAGCGCCGGTCTTACTTTTAGATTTCTTACGTTTAGTCACACGCACAATCCTAAAGGATGGCTAATTTATGCCGAGCTAGGCTCGCCGCACTCACACCTCAATGACAACTGGGATGATCATAGGTTTTCTTCGATGTTCTCCACCAACCCAACCACCTACAGTCTTTCGAACAATCTGTGATAACTGATGCGTTCCATTAATGCCATCGACTACGGCCGCCGCTAACGCCTTTTCAATCTTCAACTTAACATCATCAAAGAGTGCCATGTCTTCATTAAATCCGCGTGCATGAATATCAGGGCCTGCAACAATCTTTCCGCTCTGCGAATCAATCACAACTACGACTGAGATAAATCCTTCTTCTCCCAAGATACGGCGATCTTTTAATGAGGTTTCAGTAATATCTCCAATACTTTGACCGTCAACATAAACAAAGCCACAAGGTACTGAACCGACAATGTTCGCCTCATGATTAATGAGGTCAACAACAACTCCATTTTCAATTATTAGTGCATTAGCGCGTGCAACACCGGTTGAAATTGCCAGTTCAGCGTTTGCCTTCAAGTGTCGCCACTCGCCATGTACAGGCATTACATACTTTGGTTTAACTATGTTGTAGCAGTATAAAAGCTCACCTGCAGCCGCATGACCAGAAACATGCACCATCGCATTTGCTTTATGGACGACTTTTGCACCAAAGCGAGTGAGCTCATTTATGATTCTAAAGACTGAGTTTTCATTTCCAGGAATCAATGACGAAGCTAAAATAACTGTGTCACCCTCTCCCACTCGAATCTGGTGATCACCATTAGCCATCCGTGCAAGCGCAGCCATCGGTTCGCCTTGAGATCCTGTACAAATTAAAACGACATTGTCATCAAAAGAGTCGAGATCCTTTACATCTATCAAAACGCCCGGTGGCACGGTTAAATAACCCATGTCTTGGGCAATCTTCATATTGCGAACCATGGAGCGCCCAATAAAAACAGTTTTTCTATTATGGATAGCGGCAATATCTATCACTTGTTGAACGCGGTGTACATGTGATGAAAACGAGGCCACAATTACCCGGCGCTTTGTCGATGCGATCACTCTATTAAGTGCGGGCATGATTTCGCGCTCTGAAGGCGTAAAACCTGGCACATCTGCATTTGTAGAATCTACGAGAAAAAGATCTACGCCTTCTTCACCAAGGCGCGCAAATGTTCGCAAATCCGTGATACGACCATCCAGTGGTAGTTGATCCATCTTGAAATCTCCCGTGTGCAACACTCGGCCTGCATCAGTATTGATAACAATTGCAAGTGCATCAGGAATCGAGTGATTGACTGCGACAAACTCAAGTTCAAATGGACCGATATCTTCATGCCCACCTTCGCGCACCTCACGAGTAAGCGGTGAGATGCGATGCTCTTTTAACTTTGCAGTGATCAAAGCCAACGTTAGCGCTGAACCATAGATAGCAATGTCACCACGTTCACGCAAAAGATAAGGAACCGCGCCAATGTGGTCCTCATGGCCGTGTGTTAATACCAAGCCAACTACATCATCTAAGCGATCCCGGATGTAAGAAAAATCAGGCAAAATCAAATCAATTCCGGGTTGGCTATCCTCTGGAAATAAAACACCGCAATCAACGATAAGAAGCTTGCCCTTAGTTTCAAAAACGGTCATGTTGCGACCGATTTCAGCTAAACCGCCAAGGGCGACAATACGTAACCCACCATGAACTAATGGGCTGGGAAGAGTTAAATCTGGATGTGGATGATTCATTATTTAACGCGAACGCCACCGGCACGAAGATCTTCGCGCAACTGCGCAATCTGCGCATCGGTTGCATCAACTAAAGGTAGACGAGTGTGGCCACCAGGCAGACCCATGAGTGTGAGCGCCGCCTTGGTCAAAATGGCACCTTGTGTGCGGAATGTTCCGGTAAATACAGGTAATAGTTTCTGATGGATCTCAAGAGCCTTCGCTACGTTACCTTCAAACCATGCGTTGAGCATCGCCTTTAAATCACTTCCAACAGTGTGTCCGCACACTGAAACAAAACCAACTGCTCCGACAGATAACAGTGGAAGATTTAAAATATCATCACCTGAATAGACTGGTATTCCACAGCGTTTAATAACCCACGACGTTGCTGCAACATTACCTTTGGCATCTTTGAGCGCAACTATTGAAGGGTGTTCAAAGAGTTCAACGATAGTGTCGGATTCAATCTCTACGCCTGTGCGACCTGGAATGTCATAGAGCATCATCGGTAGACCAGTTGCATTGGCCATCGCTAAAAAGTGTGCCTTAATTCCAGCTTGCGGTGGTTTGTTGTAGTAAGGCGTAACTACCAAAATTCCATCGGCGCCAGCGGCTTCGCTTCGTTTGGCTTGATTGACTGAATAATCAGTCTCATTATCGCCAGCACCAGAGAGAACCTTGATATTAGGACCTACTACTTTCTTAACAACTTTAATGATCTCCTCTTTCTCAGAGGATTTAGTTGTAGGTGCTTCACCTGTGGTGCCATTAACAACAATGCCATCATGACCAGTTTGGACTAAGTGGTCGGCGACTTTTTCAACGCCATTCCAGTCGATGCTGCCATCTTTATTAAAGGGAGTGACCATCGCGGTCAACATTCGACCAAAAGGCGCAGGTGTACTCATACGCCTAACTCTACCCGTACTAAGGTGCTATTCGTCCAGATTTTTCGAAAGCACCGTATGTAAGTGGCATTAATTTCGCGAATTCCGCCTCCATTTTCTCGGCCACCATCTCAATTTCGCGTTGAGGATAGCTGGGAAAATGTGAGCCTTCTCGGGCTGTTCGTAAAGACAAAAAGTTCATTAATGCACGGGCATTCATCGTGACATACATCGATGAGTATGTTGCAACTGGTAGCACTACGCGCGCAACTTCACGTGCGATGCCAGCATCTAGCATCTTTTGATAACTATCGTAGGCAACGATATAAGAATCTTTCATAGCCTTAATCGAAATATCAAACTGCTCAACGCTTCCATCTTCAAATGTGTAAGCACCGGTCTTTCCGACCTGAAGAAGTTTGCGTGACTTAGATGGAATATAAAAAACTGGTTTTAACTCTCTATAGCGACCACTCTCTTCGTTATAAGAAGCGATTCGGTGGCGCATGAACTCACGGAAAACAAAAATAGGTGCTGAGATAAAAAAAGTCATCGATGTGTGTTCAAAGGGTGAGCCATGACGCTCGCGCGCCAAATAATTAATCAAACCTGCGGAGCGAGATGGATCTTCACCGATCTCATCCATCGACTGTTCCCCGGCCGTTGAAACCCGTGCCGCCCAAATGACATCGGCATCACTTGCACTGGATTTAACAAGTTCAACTGTCACATCGTCGCGGTAGATAATCTCTTCACTCATGGGCTGACCTTATCTATCTAGGTGTTGGTGGCTTTGGATTTCTAAGGCAGAATGTCCGCGTGTCCAGAATCGAATCCATCACAGTACGCGATTCTATGAGCGTCTCTTTGACCGTAGGCGCCTATGGGGTCGCCTTTGGTGCCGCCTCTGTTGCTAACGGTTTCTCAGTTTTACAGAGCTGCCTCTTATCTCTTCTGACCTTTTCAGGTGCATCCCAATTTGCTGTCGTTGGCGTGATAGGTGCGGGTGGCAGTGCGATAAGTGCAATTGCAACGGCTTCACTACTTGGAATTCGAAATGGCTTATACGGCGTGATCATGGCGCCACGATTAAAAGTTAAAGGCTTTAAACGAATTATTGCGGCACAGATTACTATCGATGAATCTACTGGTGTTGCACTCGGTGCGCAAAAACGCAGTGAAAGTGCGATGCGACATGGGTTTTGGTTAACGGGCTTCGGCGTATTTTTCTTCTGGAATCTATTCACGCTGGCTGGTGCACTTGGTGCGCAAGCAATGGGTGATACCCGTGCTTGGGGACTTGATTCTGCAGTGCCTGCAGCATTTTTAGGTTTACTCTGGCCAAGGCTTGAGAAAAATGGTGATCGCGCTCTAGCCGTTGTATCGATTTTCTTTGCCATCGCCATGACGCCGATTTTGCCAGCTGGTCTGCCGATCATTGCAACTGCCTTTATAGCGATAGCTGTGGGGTTACGCCGATGAATGCATTCTGGATCGCAACTATCGGAACAAGCGTTATTGCCTTTGCTCTTAAATTTGCTGGCCATTCGATTCCGCAGCATTGGCTAGAAAGCCCAAAACTACAAAAGACAAATGCACTTATACCAATTGCGCTGTTGAGCGCACTAGTAGCGGTTCAAACTTTTACTTCAGAGAGCAAAGTAATAATTGACCATCGACTAGCCGGAGTGAGCATCGCAGTTCTAGCGCTGATATTAAAAGCACCTTTTCCAGTTGTCGTTATCTCTGCCGCAGTTACGTCAGCAGCAATCTATAACTGGCTTTAAATCACACCTAGTGAGGTTAATTTAGCTTTTAAATCGATATCAGATGGTTCAGTCAAATGTGTTCCATCACCAAAAACAATGACTGGAATCGACTGTGCTCCACCGTTAATCTCTTTGACCTTTTCGGCCGCCAAAAGATCAGCCTCTACATCAATAATCGTGTAGGCAACATTGAGTTCATCCAGTAACCGCTTTGATCGACGGCAATCTCCGCACCAATCGGCGCTATACATTGTGATTTCTTTAAGCGACATGTGTTTTTCTCCCTTTACATGAATTTATCAAGGCCATGAGTCAGCCCTGATACAGTTATAACTTTACGAACTCCCAACAAAACTCCGGGCATAAATCCAGCACGATCGATTGAATCGTGTCGAATTGTCAGCGTCTCACCTAGGCCGCCGAAGATAACCTCTTGGTGGGCTACGAGACCTCGGGCACGTACCGAGTGAACTGGAATATCTCCCACAAGCGAACCACGTGCGCCCTCAAGTGAAGTCGTTGTTGCATCTGGCATAGGAGCTAATCCTGCAGACTTACGTGCATCAGTCATTAACTGTGCGGTACGAGATGCTGTGCCACTTGGGGCATCGACCTTATCTGGATGGTGTAACTCAATTATCTCTGCTGATTCAAAGTACTGGGCCGCCTTAGTTGCAAACTCCATCATTAAAACTGCACCAATAGCAAAGTTAGGAGCGATGAGTACTCCAACTGAAGGATTGGCTGCGCACAACTTTTTAATAATCGTAAGCTTGGCATCATCAAACCCAGTTGTTCCGACAACAACGTGCATTCCATTATTAATAAGAAAATCTAAGTTAGACATAACTGCATCGGGAGTTGTGAAATCAACAACCACGTGTGTTCCTGATCCAATTAATTGATCAAGAGAATCTCCTAAGTCGAGCCCGGCAATCAGTGACATGCCATTATCGGCTTCTACGGCCTTAACCACCTCGGCGCCCATGCGCCCTTTGGCACCTAACACTGCAACATTTATCATTTCATTACCTTCTCAAACTTGGCCGTATTTTTGAATGGTCCAACGAGTGCAAGCGTAGGCGTTTTAGTTAGGTAGGCGCTGGCAATTTCACGAATGTCTTGTTCATTCACGGCCGAAACTGCCTTTAAAATATCATCGAAGCCCATAATCGCTCCATAGACAATCTCGTTCTTACCAATACGGCTCATGCGTGAGCCGGAGTCTTCTTGGCTTAGGACTAATGAACCGCGAACAGCGCCTTTAGCCCGCTCAATCTCTTCATGTGACATTCCATTATCGGCAACATCGGCTAAGACTTCGCGAATAATCTCTAGCACCTCTATCGACTTATCTGGTTTACATCCAGCATAGAAACCAATCTGACCACTTCCAGCAAACTGCTGAGCAAAGGCATAGACCGAGTATGCAAGGCCACGCTTCTCGCGAATCTCTTGAAATAAGCGCGAAGACATTCCGCCACCAAGGGCCGACGCCAAAATGCCCATTGCAAAACGGCGTTGGTCATGACGAGCAACACCCTCCATGCCATAAAACATGTGGGCTTGTTCAGTCGTACGTGAAATCAAACCGACGCTTTGTTGAGCCGCTTTTTTAGGTGGTGTATTCGGGCGAATAACTGGCACACCTAGTGCATCTAAGAATCCATCTTTAGAGAGTGCAGCTTCGACCATCTGCACAACTTTTTTATGTTTAATATTTCCAGCTACAGCTACAACTAAGTCTTGCGGTAAATAACGCTTCTTGTAGTAATTAAAGACGCTTGTTCGAGACATAGCGTTGATTGACTCGATCGTTCCCAAAATTGGACGCCCTAAAGGTGTATCTCCAAAATAAGTCTGCGCATATAAATCATGCACTAAATCACTGGGGTCATCATCGAGCATTGCAATTTCTTCCAACACTACTTTTCTTTCGGCATCTACATCCAGTGCACTAACAACCGATGATGTAATTAAATCCGAGATGACATCGATTGCCATTGGTAAATCAGTATCGATTACACGTGCATAGAAGCAGGTGTACTCCTTAGATGTGAAGGCATTCATCTCTCCGCCAACGGATTCGATAGATGATGAAATCTCTAGCGCCGTTCGACGTGTTGTACCTTTAAACAATAAATGCTCGAGAAAGTGCGAAGCCCCAGCAACTGCCGGGGTTTCGTCCCTTGAACCAACATTTACCCAGATACCGATCGCGGCGCTGCGTACCGAAGAAACCTCTTCAGTAACGATACGCAGACCGCTAGGTAAAACTGTGCGACGAACGCTCATTTATTCAGCTGAACCAGTTGTTCCATCTTCAAGAACTGGAACCAAAGACAACTTGCCCTTTGGATCAATCTCGCCGATTTCAACTTGAATCTTGTCGCCAACCTTCATGACCTCT
>QYPG01000032.1 GCA_007279945.1 Streptomycetaceae bacterium
GGCGGCATCGACGTTAAAGACATATAAGAATGGTTTGGCCGTTAATAAATGTAGTTCGGCGACAAGTGTTAAATCGACCTTACTGCTAGATAATGGTTTGCCTGAGTTAAGTACGGCCTCGGCCTCTTTAACGGCATCGACCACATGTTGGCGCTCTTTGTTAACCCGCGCCTCTTTCTCTAATCGTGGAAGCGCCTTTTCAATTGTCTGTAAATCTGCGAGCGCTAATTCGGTATTGATAATCTCCATGTCACTTGCTGGATCGACGCGGCCTTCGACGTGAATAACATCGCCATCGCTAAAGACGCGAATAACTTGGCAGATCGCATCGGTTTCGCGGATATTGGCCAAGAACTTATTTCCCAAACCCGCACCCTCTGATGCCCCTTTTACGATTCCGGCGATATCGACGAATGAGACAGTGGCGGGAAGAAGTGTTTGCGAGCCAACGATTGTGGCAAGGGCGGCCAAGCGCGTATCGGGCACGCCCACAACTCCGACGTTTGGCTCGATAGTGGCAAAGGGATAGTTAGCTGCCAAAACATTGTTCTTGGTCAGGGCGTTGAAAAGGGTGGACTTACCCACATTGGGCATGCCGACGATTCCGATAGAAAGGCTCATAGGCGGTAGAGCCTACGCGCAAATGTCAGTGCAAACTGCCACGATAGGCCCATGCCCGCTAACGTCACCACTCTTGTCATAGGCCTGATCGCTGGAGTTGCGATTGGCTACCTGTTGCGCGCCCTTAAATCTGGCAGCGCTCTGGCCGATCGCGCGCTGCTCGATGATTACAAAGCACAGTTAGCGGCCGAGCGGGGCAAAACAGAGTCGGCCGTTAAGTTAAATGCCGAACTTGTTGCTATGAAAGATTCCGTGAACAAATTATCAACGCAGGCCGCTGAAGCTAATCGAATTCGCACTGAGGCCGAGGCAAAGTTAGAGACAACTATTAATGAGATGCGCCGCGCATCTGAGTCGATCTTTGATGAGACTAAAAAGATTGCTGGTGCATTAAGTAACAGCCAAGTCCGTGGAAAGTTTGGCGAGGCACAGTTAGAGCTCTTGCTTCAAGGAGCGGGTCTGCGTGAAGGCCATGAATACAGTCGGCAGCGATCTACTACCGATGCCGACTCATCAGGAATTCCAGATATCACAGTGAATATGCCCGGTGGAAGTTCGATCTTTATCGACTCAAAATTTCCCTTCGATCGTTTTCTAGAGGCATTTGGAACCGACGTGCAATCGGCGCGCGATGAGTTCTTCAAACAGCACACCGATGATTTGCTCAAGCATGTTCAAGCCCTTGCCAAGCGCGGTTATCACAAGTCAGCGGGCTCTCCCGACTTTGTTGTTCTCTTTGTTCCCTTTGAAACGCTGTTATCAGAGGCGCTACGCATCGATCCTAACTTCCTCGAAAAAGCCTTTAAAGTAGGCGTGACCATTGCAACTCCTACCTCCATGATGGCGCTGTTGCGCACAATTGGCTTTATCTTTACGCGCAATAAGTTAGCTGAAAACGCTGATGAGATTCAAAAAGTTGCCAGCACATTTTTAAAGAACATCACGTTGCTGCATACCAAGATTGTTGCAGTTGGTAAAGCGATTACAACTACTGCCAAAGCCTATGAAGATCTTGTGCCAACGGCTGAAAAAACCGTGCTCAGCCCAGCTCGAAGAATTCATAACTTGGGAGTATCCGGTGATAAAGATAAACTAGCCATTGAATATCCAGAGGCACCAGGTGCGGTTCGCGAGCTCAACAACGTAGAGCTGGCAGCAGAGGATGATTTTATTGATGTAGAAGAGATTAGCGATGGAGATACATAGATGAGCACACTCAAGCAGATTGCGCTTGCTGGACCTGGCTTAAAGAAGCAGGGAATCGTTGTTCTACAAGCTTTTCTCATCGGCCTCTTCACCTTTATTGAATTAACTCTACGCAGTGGTGTTGGAATTCTTACCGGCCTGGCTCTCCTTGTGGCCTTCTTTGGTGGCATCCGTTTTGGCCGCCCTGGCACAACCTATGTCGCAGTTGTCACTCCGCCTTTAGCTTTTGCAGCTATTGCAGGTTTCTGGACTCTCATTCTCGATGGCTTTAGACCATCACGTGTTGGCATCGACTTTATTGCCGCCCTTGCCAGCGAAGCACCATTTCTAATTATCGGTGCGCTCTATGGTTGGTATGTCTTTCTTAATGCGCGAGCTAAAAACAAGCCATCTAAGGCTCGTCGCGCTGAATAGTTAAGCCTTGCCCGCAGCTTTCAAATCTTTGCGAAGCTCTGGTGGAAGTGAGAAGAGCAAGGACTCTTGCATCGCCGTTACCGTTTCTACATCGCCAAAACCACGCTGCGCTAGCCAGATCAATACATCCTCTACCAAGATCTCAGGCACCGATGCTCCACTTGTTAAGCCAATAGTTTCAACATTAAGTAGCCAGTGCTCTTGAATCTCTTCGGCGTAGTCAACTAAGTGTGAAGCCTTCGCACCGTACTCAAGTGCAACTTCTGCCAAGCGAACTGAGTTGGAAGAGTTCTGCGAGCCAACAACGATTACTAAATCCGCCTTAGCCGAGATAGCTTTAATCGCCTCTTGGCGATTTTGTGTGGCATAGCAAATATCATCACTGGGCGGATCTTGAATATCTGGAAAGCGCTCTTTCAAAATTGCAACGGCAGATAAGGTCTCATCTACACTCAACGTTGTCTGCGATAGCCAGACTAATTTCTTACCTGGTGTCGGCACAACGCTGCGTGCGCCATCTAGTCCATCGATTACTCGAACCTTATCCAGCGCCTCACCTGCAGTGCCCTCAACCTCTTCGTGGCCATGGTGGCCGATTAACAAAATCTCGGCATCTTTATTAGCAAATCGGCGCACCTCGTGGTGAACTTTAGTTACCAACGGACACGTTGCATCGATTGTTTTTAAACTGCGCGCAGCCGCTTCGGCATGAACACTGGGTGCAACACCGTGAGCCGAAAAAACCACGGTCTTGCCTTCCGGAACTTCATCGGTCTCATCCACAAAGATGGCACCTTTAGCTTCAAGGCTGGCTACAACGTGAACGTTGTGGACGATCTGCTTTCGCACATAGACCGGTGCGCCGTAGAGCTCTAACGCTTTCTCTACGGTCACAACTGCGCGATCGACCCCCGCGCAATATCCGCGAGGCGCAGCAAGTAGAACTCTCTTGGCCATGGACTCAGTCTATTAGGCTCATCCCATGTTCGAAACTTCAAGTGAGGCTCCAGCATCAGTGCAGGTAGTTACTGAAGCTATTAAAGAGTATGTCGATCGATTGGGCCCCATTTGGGTCGAGGGTGAAATCAGCGAACTTAATGAACGTAGCGGCATGATGGCCTTTATTCGCCTGCGTGATCCCAGCGTAGATATGTCGTTATCGGTGATGTGCCATAAATCAGTTATCGCTGCCGCCCAACCGCTGCCGCCCAATGCGCGCGTAGTTTTATATGCAAAGCCATCCTGGTATACAAAAAATGGTTCGCTCACATTATCTGCACGTGAAATTCGACAAGTGGGCGTCGGTGAATTATTAGCTCGCCTTGAAGCATTGAAAAATTTGCTAGCCGGTGAAGGTTTATTTGATTCAGATCGCAAAGTTGCGCTTCCGCTTCTGCCGAAAAAAGTGGGGCTCATCTGCGGACGCAATACCGATGCCGAAAAAGATGTCGTTGAAAATGCAAGGCGGCGTTGGCCCAGCGTTATCTTTGAAATCCGTGAAGTCACAGTTCAAGGCGCAGCAGCAGTGACTGAAGTATCGGCCGCGTTGAGTGAGCTGGAAGCCGATCCAGATGTTGAGGTCATTGTCATTACACGTGGCGGCGGATCATTTGAAGATCTACTGCCATTTAGTGATGAAGGCCTAGTGCGTTTAGCCGCTTCGTGTATGACTCCGATCGTTAGCGCCATTGGCCATGAAAAAGATTCACCGCTGTTAGATCTAGTTGCAGATTTTCGTGCATCTACACCAACCGATGCCGCCAAACATGTAGTGCCAGATATTGCCGAAGAGATTGCGATGATTGAAGAGCTGCGCGAACGTGCCCGCAGAAAACTATTGGCGCTGATTGAGTTAGAGCGCGCCCGAATTGCAAGCTTTAAAGACCGTCCCGTCATGAAAGATCCGCATGTGATTATTACTAGTCGCGCTGAAATTATCACTGCATATCGCCAACGATCTCATCGCAGTTTTGCCGGCCATGTGAAGTTAGCTAAAGAAGAGTTAGTCCAGATTAAAGCCCGCGTGCGGGCACTGTCTCCCCAGGCAACCCTTGATCGCGGATACTCCGTGGTGCAGTTAGCCAACGGCGATATCGCCCGCGATGCTAAGGCGTTAAAAGCCGGAGACTTACTGCGACTGCGTTTAGCCAAGGGCGAGACCAATGCCACAGTGACCGCCAATAGTGTGAAGGAGTAGATTTAAGCCATGACAGAGAAGAAGATCTCCTACGAAGCCGCCCGCGATGAGTTGGCCGAGGTTGTTGCCGCCCTTGAAACCGGCAGTGCAACTCTAGAAGAGTCCTTAAAGCTCTGGGAGCGCGGTGAAGCTTTAGCTGCGATCTGCCAAGAGTGGCTCGATGGAGCTAAAAAGAAGCTCGATGCGGTTAAGCCATAACAATGCCCGACTTTTCCTACTCAGAGCTTCTGCCCCTTGGCAGCGATGAGACTACATATCGCCTGGTAAGTCGCGAAGGCGTGAGCGTTGTAAAGCTCGGCGACAAAGAGTTTCTACAGGTAGAACCAGCGGCGATAGAAAAACTCACGGCCGAAGCGATTCACGATATTTCACATTATTTACGCCCTGATCATTTACAACAGTTAGCAAACATCATCGCCGATCCAGAGGCTTCAGCCAATGATCGCTTTGTAGCCACCGATCTTTTGAAAAATGCCAACATCTCAGCCGGTGGAACCTTGCCGATGTGCCAAGACACGGGCACGGCTTTAGTCATGGCTAAAAAAGGACAGTATGTTTTAACAACATCCAAGGATGAGGTTGCTATTTCGAAAGGAATCTACGACGCCTTCACTACGTTAAATCTTCGCTACTCACAGATGGCGCCCGTGACGACATGGGATGAGAAAAATACTGGCAACAACTTACCCGCCCAGATTGAGATCTTTGCCGATAGCGATCACCCCGATGAGTACAACTTCTTATTTATCGCCAAAGGTGGCGGCAGCGCTAACAAATCTTTTCTCTATCAAGAGACCAAGGCGATTTTAAATCCAGAATCCTTTATGGCCTGGCTAGATGAAAAACTGCGCTCTATTGGAACTGCGGCCTGCCCTCCCTACCACTTGGCAATAGTTATCGGTGGCACCAGCGCTGAACACACAGTGAAGACCGCCAAGTTAGCTAGTACTAAGTATTTAGATTCACTGCCAACCAGTGGAGATGCAGCAACGGGTCACGGCTTCCGCGATCTAGAGCTTGAACAACAAGTCCTCGAGTTAACTCGCACCTTAGGAATCGGCGCCCAGTTTGGCGGAAAGTATTTCTGCCACGATGTTCGAGTCGTACGTCTGCCTCGTCACGGTGCATCCTTGCCCATCGCCATCGCCGTCTCGTGTTCGGCAGATCGCCAGGCCAAGGCCAAGATCACTAAGGATGGGATCTTCTTAGAAGAGCTCGAGCGGGATCCAGCGCATTTTCTGCCGGAGACAACTGATGAGCATGTAGATGATGGTGTTGTAGCGATCGATTTAAACCAATCGATGGATGCGATCTGCGCCGAACTCTCCAAACATCCAGTCAAGACACGGCTCTCGCTGACAGGAACCTTAGTTGTAGCGCGAGACTTGGCCCACGCCAGAATTAAAGCGGCGATGGATGCGGGCGGGCCAATGCCTGAGTACTTACAAAAATACGCGGTGTATTACGCAGGCCCAGCAAAGACTCCAGTCGGATATGCATCGGGCTCTTTTGGTCCAACAACTGCCGGTCGCATGGATTCATACGTTGAGTACTTTCAATCTAAGGGCGGCTCTCGAGTGATGTTGGCCAAGGGCAATCGCTCAAAGGCGGTGACCGATGCCTGCAAAACTCATGGTGGTTTCTACTTAGGTTCAATAGGTGGACCAGCAGCGCGTTTGGCGTTGGAGTGCATTACTAAGGTTGAGGTTTTAGATTTTGAAGAGCTGGGAATGGAAGCGGTCTGGAAGATTGATGTTGTAGATTTTCCAGCCTTCATCGTTATCGATGACAAGGGAGATGACTTCTACGCTAGTACTGCAACCCCGTTGCGGATTGGAAGTAAGCCTTAACGCTTGATTAGTAGTAGTGCCGCGCCTTGAAGTACGACCAGGCCTTACATGGGGTGTCATAGCGCATCGTGATGTAACGAATTCCCCAACGGATCTGCGTGACTGGATTAGTGCGCCAATCAGTTGCAATCACATTCATCTTTTCAGCTGGCAATGCCTGGGCAATGCCATGGGCACCCGAGCGATAGTTATGTGCCTTGTAGTTCCAATGACTCTCTTTAGTCCACAGACTGTTAAGACATGAGTATTGGGCATTACTAAAGCCAAACTCATTTACTAAGATTGATTGAGCAACTTTCTTGGCACCAAATGGTGTCCGAGCCATCTCGACTTGGCGACTGATGGCAGAGACCAACGCTAAGTCGCTGGAGAACAGTGAAGCCACAGGCATGTCGGCAAGTTCGATAGAGCCAAAGAATACGGCCGAGCTTGCCAGTGGCTCGACCTGGGTGGCCAACGCCGCTGCATCAGGGCTTACCTCGATCTCGGTGCTCATAGGAAAATCTAGACCGTAGGCACTTGGAAGAGCGGTAGAGAGAAAGAGCATCGCGGCAACGGCGCCCCATGTGGCCACCGACTTATTTTTAATCCTCACCTCATCCCCTCCTCTCACCTGTTAGCCCGCATCCCATCAGCCATAATGGCTAAAGGGTTAACGGGGAATGGCCATAGCCTGTCGGTAGGCACTGACATCGGCAAATCAAATCCCGCTTGAGTCGCAGATTCTCAGGAAAGCCCTTGCCTGTGGATGGGTAAAAGCGCAGGTCAGTAAGGGGAATGTCCGAATTGTACCAAATGTGACTGTGAGATTGATTCTGGAGCTATCTAGCCCTTATCCGGCAATGGGGCCTTCCAGCAGCTCGGTCACTAAAGCGGCTATCGGCGAGCGCTCGCTGCGAGTCAGCGTCACATGGGCAAAGAGCGGGTGACCCTTCAAGGTTTCAACAACGGCGACCACGCCATCGTGGCGACCGACTCGCAAGTTATCGCGCTGGGCGACGTCGTGGGTCAAGATCACGCGTGAGCCCTGCCCGATTCGAGAGAGCACCGTTAAGAGCACTCCGCGCTCTAGCGACTGCGCCTCATCCACGATGACAAATGAGTCGTGCAATGAACGGCCGCGGATATGGGTCAACGGCAAAACTTCGATAAGGCCCCGGTCAACGATCTCATCGACGACGGCCTGACTAACCAGTGCACCTAAGGTGTCAAAAACCGCCTGGGCCCACGGCGACATCTTCTCGCCCTCACTGCCAGGTAAGTAACCCAGCTCTTGCCCGCCGACTGGATAGAGCGGTCTGAAGATCACAACCTTTTTATGGATGCGCTTTTCCATCACCGCTTCAAGTCCAGCACATAAGGCCAGCGCCGATTTTCCTGTTCCGGCCCGACCACCGAGAGAGACGATGCCGATGGAATCATCTAGAAGTAAATCAAGGGCCACGCGCTGTTCGGCGCTGCGACCATGTAGACCAAAGGCGCTGCGATCTCCACGAACCAATTGAAGTTGTTTGTCGGCAGTGACTCGAGCTAAGGCACTACCTCGCTCTGAGTGCAAAACGATTCCAGTATGAACGGGAAGTTCATGGGCGGCCTCGTGGTCGGCGCGATCACTGGAGTACAAATCATCAATCACCTGAGAGCCGACATCGAGTTCAACGATTCCAGTCCAGCCGCTATTGGAGACAAGTTCGGCCAGATACTCCTGGGCCTCAACTCCCACCGATGATGCTTTAACTCGAAGCGGCAAATCTTTAGTAACGAGAACTACATCTTTGCCATCGCCCATCAAGTTCTTGGCAATGGCCAAGATGCGGGAATCATTGGTGCCATCGCGCAAGAAGCCCGCAGGTAAAGTGGAGAGGTCGGTGTGATTGAGCTCTACCGACAACGTTCCACCTTCTGGCGTAACGGTCAGCGCCTTATCAAGGCGGCCATGGGTAAGGCGCAGATCATCAAGGGCTCGAAGGGCGGCACGGGCAAAATAACCAAGCTCTGGGTGGTCGCGTTTGCTCTCTAATTCACCAATAACTGCAATGGGAATAATGACTTCATGCTCTGCAAACTTATAGAGCGCGCCAGGATCAGCCAGCAAAACACTGGTATCTAATACAAAGGTCTTCTTACCGTTTTGACTCTTAGAAGCCAATGGCTGAGCTCCTCGATTTAAGTTGTACTAGTTGGGACCTGCTTCGGATATGAAAAAGGTAGAACTACTTGTCTCAAACTAGGTCGCGACACGCGTACGGCTTTTGTTAATTCTTCAAGAATTAATTACGAACCAAAACGTCGTTGACGCAAAGAGTATGCGCGAAGGGCGCGCAGAAAATCGACGCGACGAAAATCTGGCCAGTAGGCCTCACAAAAGTAGAACTCTGATGATGCGCTCTGCCACAACATGAAGCCACCAAGTCGTTGTTCACCTGATGTTCGAATCAAAAGTTCGGGATCTGGCTGACCTGCGGTGTATAAGAACTTTGAAATATCCTCACTTGAAAGAGCAGAGCTGGCCTGACTCAGTGAGTGGCCAGCTTTTTCCTCTTCGCTTAAATAATTTTTAACAGCATCCACAATTTCACGTCGCCCGCCATAGCTAATTGCAACATTTACTTCTACTCCATCGTTGCGCACAGGTTTTAAATCATTTAGTTTCTTTGATAACCAGTCGGGTAGTAGATCAAGTGCACCTACCGCTTTAATATTCCAACGACCAGTGGCAGCTAACTCATCCACGGTGTCACCAATAATGTGGAGTAACTCATCGATCTCTTCCTGGCTGCGTTTAAAGTTATCGGTTGATAACAGCCACAGCGTTACAACGCCGACATCGGCTTCATCGCACCAGCCTAGGAACTCAATAATCTTACTGGCCCCAGCTTTGTGGCCGTTGGGATCGGCCTGGTTTGGATTAGCTTTGGCCCAACGCCGATTTCCATCGAGGATGACACCAACATGGTGCGGGGTCTTTGAAAAATCTAAAGCACGAACTAAGCGCCACTCATAGAGTGGGTATAGAAGTGATTTGATGAATTTACGAATAGCGGCGTACAACTCGGCGCTCAGCAATCAGAGATGCAATTGGAAGCGTTCCAGCCAGCATGAGACCGAGCATTTTCATCAATGGCCAACGGGCCTTAAGCGAAAATGAGATTGCGGTCAAAATATAGATGGGGTACAGGTAGCCATGCACCATAGGGATCCAAATAATTTTGCTATGCAGGTCTGGGGCATCAAAGAGATATTTGATTGGCATATAGACAAACCACAAAAGCAGTGACATAACGCCAGAGATGATTGCCATGACGCGAAAACGAAGGATGGCTGATTTCATAGGTCAACCTTACGGCGATACAGAGGAAGGTAAAGCACCACACCGGCCATGAGCCACCAAATCACAACGTATGAAAGATGCTGCCAATAGAAGCCGGGTATCCGCGAGCTCTGCTTTTCAGGGGTAGTGCGTGGTCTGAGAATCGGCTCACCCTGATGCGTTTCGCTCATGGCAAGAATGTAGCCATCAAAAAGTTCCAGATCGGTCGCGCCAACGATCACCGCGCTATCTAGTCGAGAAATAACGCCAGCAGAGTTTTCGGATTGATCGCTATCTTGGCGTGCATGTAATTGGCCAGTTATATCGATCAACATAGATTGAGAAATATCTGGATTAAGTAATCGATCGGCCCAGAGTCCGCGGACAACGAGAATTCCAGAATCTGTACCAATCTGTAACAAGGAAACTTGCCAGTCGCTTACGACTCCTTGGCTATCGCTTTGGTTGAGCGCTTTGAAATCGGCGACATAGTGACCCGACGTGCTGACCATGCGATTCATCGCCGCCGGCGGTATGGACTCTCGAGGTTGGGAGATTGAATCTAAGGCAACAATATTTTTATCGATTGTTGTGGCAACAACCAAACTCTCCTTTAATGCGCGAGCGCGGTCTAACTGCCAGATTCCAAGAGAGATAAAAATGGCGGCAATACTAATAATGGCCACACCTTGCAGAACTTTGGAAGCAAAGTCCTTACTCGTTGGTGGAGTCATCACTTCGATCTATGCCCATGAAGCGCTTATAAAAACTGCGCATTAAGAAAACTGTGGCAAGAATCAGTAAAGCAATGGTTAGCGAGCCCGCGGCTCCCATCTCAATATTTTTTTGCATGACATAATCATGTCATGTCTTTGGACCCGAGCTTCTCCTACGAAGAGCGATACGGGCTGCGCCCTCGAAACCGTTGGGTGATGCCGGCCCTTATCTTCGCAGTCACTGGAATATCGTGGCTAATGTGGGCAGGTTTGCATCATTCAAATCCACCTATTCGATCATCAACGATTTCCTTTTCACCGATGTCAGATCGTGAAATCTCGCTGCGATATTCAGTCCAACGCAGCGATAAGAATCAGACTCTTATCTGCACACTTATTGCGCGTGATATCGATAAGAATGTTGTTGGCCAGATAGATGAAGAGTTCGGCCCAGGGTTGGCTTCTTTCCAGCAAACAACTGTTATCGCCTCTAGAACTAAGGCGGTTTTCGCCGATGTTGCAGGGTGCCGTGCTAAATAGGTTGTAGGCAGCTCTACCTTCCTAGTACCTTTACGCCTTATGAGCTCACAGACGTGGTTAACGCAGGAAGCTGCAGATCGTTTGCGCGCCGAATTAGAAAGTTTGGAAGGCGTTGGTCGCAAAGAGATCACGGCCAAGATCGAAGCTGCGCGCGCAGAAGGTGATTTAAAGGAGAACGGTGGCTATCACGCTGCCCGTGATGAGCAGGGCAAGATGGAGGCACGTATCCGTCAGCTCAAGCAGATGCTAGAAAATGCCCACATTGGAACTCCACCACCAAGTGCCGATGGAAAAGTTGGCGCAGGTATGGTCGTTACTGCAGAGATTGCCGGCGATGAGATGCGCTTCTTGCTTGGCTCCCGCGAAATTGCTTCCGGTGATTTAGATGTTTACAGTGAAAAGTCACCGCTAGGTGCTGCGGTCATGGGCGCAGAAATCGGTGCGACTGTTAAATACACCGCACCTAATGGTCGTGAGATTACTGTGGCGATTAAAGCCGCCGAGTTTTACGCTTAATTAGACGTATTTTTATATTTACGGATACTCAGCGGAATAAATATCACCATCAGAAGCACCATATACATCAATGATGTTTCTAATGGGTGTTGGCTTGGCCAAGAGTTAGCAGTTGCTCCAAATTGGTTCTTTAAACCAAAGAGCTGACGGCATGCAGCAACCATTGTTGAGACAGGATTCCATTCGGCAAAGTACTGCAGCAGACGGGGCATTCCAGTTGTTGGTGCAAAAGCATTTGATAAGAAGGTAAGTGGGAAAGTAACTAAGAAACCAACGCTTTGAACTGTGCGCGCTTCCTTCACTGCTAGACCGACATAGATGCCGATCCAGGACAGTGCGTAACCAAACATAAAGAGAAAGAGGAATGCAGCAAAAATCTTTGGTGCACCCGATGTTGGACGCCAGCCCACTGCAAATCCAGCTGTAGCCATCACTGTAAGGACGAGAATATTAAGTAGCGCATCTCCAAAAGTACGGCCGATAACAACTGCTCCGCGTGAAATTGGAAGAGATCTAAATCGATCGATCAAACCCTTTTTCATATCTTCGGCTAAACCGATTGCCGTTGACGCTAATGTGAATGCAACGGTCTGCACGAAGATTCCCGGCATCAATAACTGCACGTATCCGCCAGGTTGGTTGGTGGCGATTGATCCACCAAAAACAAAGCGGAATAACAACACAAACATGACGGGCTGAATTGTTGAGAAAACAAGGACCTCAGGGATTCGGGCAAGCTGTAGAAGCTGGCGTTTCGTAATTGTTATTGCATCACTCATCGCATATTTCATTTCTTGCCTCCTCTCTTCTTTCTTACTGGTTCGCTGGCTTCCTCCTCGGCAACATGGCCAGTGAGAGCCATAAAGACGTCATCTAAGGATGGGCGCTTTAAACCAATATCTGATGGGTGAATCTGTGCCTCATCAAGTGCGCGCAAGACATCCATAAGCGCTTTAGCGCCCGTAGATACCGGTGCACTGATTGTGCGAATTGCCGAATCTAAATGTGCAGTATTACCACTCACTCTTTCAATAATCTTTGTTGTCTCTGCAATTTGTGCAGCCTCAACAGTTACTTCTAATCGCTCTCCACCAACTTGGCTTTTGAGTGCATCCGAGGTTCCGCGTGCAATAACTTTGCCGTGATCGATAACTGCGATCTCATCGGCTAATTGATCGGCCTCTTCTAAATACTGTGTTGTTAGTAAAAGTGTTACGCCGCCTTTTACTAACTCTTCAATTACTCCCCACATCTCCATGCGACCACGTGGATCAAGACCCGTTGTTGGTTCATCTAAAAATAGAACCTTTGGTTTCACAATGAGTGATGCGGCTAAATCTAAACGACGGCGCATTCCACCTGAGTAGGTTTTAATTGGTCGGCGAGCACTATCGGTGAGAGAGAATCGTTCAAGTAATTCATTTGCTCTATCGATAGATTGCTGGCGTCCTAAGTGATAGAGACGACCAAACATCACTAAGTTATCCCAGCCTGTCAGAGTTTCATCGACTGCTGCATATTGACCAGATAAACCTATGAGTTCGCGAACTTTGTCGGGATGTTTAATAACATCGATTCCTGCAACATGTGCTTTGCCTGAGTCTGGTTTTAGCAACGTTGCCAGAATTCTCACAGTCGTTGTTTTACCTGCACCATTAGGGCCTAGCACGCTCAAAACAGTGCCCTCGGCGACTTCAAGTGATAAATCATCTAAGGCTCGTACGCTGCCTTTGTTATACGTTTTTACTAGATGGTCTGCGCTCACTGAGTTCACACGGTAACCTTACCCTCATGTCTAATAAAGAACCCCTTAACGCATCGGCCAAAGCCCACACCCACCGCGAGATTATGGTCATTCTCGGCGGCCTGATGACAGGAATGCTCCTAGCGGCCCTTGATCAGACCATCGTTTCTACGGCACTTAAGAATATTGTTGAAGAGTTTGATGGCCTGAATCACTACACATGGGTTGTAACGGCTTATCTACTAACGTCCACTGCATCGACACCGCTTTACGGAAAAATCTCTGACATTTATGGTCGCCGTCCGGTCTTTCAATTTGCCATCGTTACGTTCTTACTAGGTTCTTTCTTAGCTGGTGCATCACAAAACATGACACAGTTAATTGCCACTCGTGCTCTGCAAGGCTTGGGTGCTGGCGGTTTAATGGCGCTGACTTTCGTAATCATCAGTGACATTGTTCCTCCGCGCGAGCGTGGTCGCTATCAGGGTTATTTCGGCGCAGTGTGGGGACTGTCTTCGGTAGCAGGCCCACTTCTTGGTGGCTTCTTCTCAGATCATGCACAGATTCTTGGTATCACTGGTTGGCGTTGGATTTTTTACATCAATATTCCATTTGGTATCGCCTCGCTTTTAATAACATCAGCAGTTCTACATATTCCAAAAGTTAAGCGCGATCACACCATTGATTATTTAGGCGCAATCTTGATGGTTGTTTCAGTCTGCTTGGTTCTACTCTCAGTCTCAATCTACGGACCACAGTACGGTTGGGGCGATAGCCGAACCGTTACTTATTTATTAACAGGCTTAGTCCTAACCGTTCTCTTTTTGTACTGGGAGACTAAAGCTAAAGAGCCAATCCTGCCCCTGCACTTATTTAAAAACCATACCTTCTCGGTGACATCAGCACTCGGAGCAGTCATTGGTGCAGGCATGTTCGGTGCGATCGTTATGTTGCCGCTGTATTTCCAGGTCGTAAAGGGCTACTCGGCTACTGAAGCTGGCCTTAAATTGATTCCTTTAATGCTGGGTATTGTTTCAACATCAATCTTCTCTGGCAAAATGATTTCAAAGCATGGTCATTACAAGCGTTACCCAATTATTGGAACTGCAATTATGACTATTGGTGTTTTGTTGATGACCCGCCTAGAACTCAACACTCCTTACTGGCAGATTTCGATCTATGCAATCATGGTTGGTGCTGGTCTTGGTTTATCGATGCAAACCATCGTTATTGCACTTCAGAATGCCGTTGACTTTAAAGATATGGGAGTGGCAACTAGCAGCAATACTTTCTTCCGTTCACTTGGTTCAGTCTTTGGTACCGCACTGTTTGGAACCATTTTAACTAACCGTGTCGCTCATTATTTAAGCGCTAACTTTGCCGAGCTAGCAAAAAGCAATCCAACTGCCCTTGATGGTTTTGATATGAGCAAGCTGGGTGGGATTTCAAATAGCACGGCCGTATTAAAGACACTTCCACCCGTTATACAAACAACCGCCTTAGATGCTTTCGTAAACTCTTTCCATATTGTCTTTTACGCGGCAGCTCCGGTAACTGCCCTTGGATTTATTCTGGCGCTCATATTGCGTGAAACTCCATTGCGCACTAATCAAGATTATGCGGCTGCCCGCGAAGAAGCTGCTGGGGAATCTCTTGGTTAATGCAATCTCCATTTAAGGATCTGCCGCGCGAGATTTCAATTCTCGTTGCGGCATCCTTTTTTGTAGCCGTTGGTTTTGGAATCGTTCTACCCGCGATTCCAGTCTTTGCGCGCACCTTTGGAGTCAATAACGCTGCCATTGGCTTAATCGTTTCAATGTTTGCCATTACTCGCTTTGCTTCGGGGCTAATTTCGGGGAAACTCGTCGATTTATTCGGTGAAAGAGCGGTTTTTAGCAGTGGCGTCGTCATGGTCGCCATCTTTGTTTTTCTTGCTGGCTTATCAACTAGTTATAACCAACTTCTATTTTTTCGTGCCGCCGGTGGACTTGGCTCTTCGATGTTCTCGGTTGCCGCAGGTTCGGTCATCATGCGCACAGTCAGTGATGAACAACGTGGACGTGCACAATCGGTTTACAACGGAGCTTTCTTGCTCGGCGGTGTTGCAGGACCGGCTATCGGAGGATTACTTTCTCTAATCTCACTTCGCGCACCTTTCTTTGCTTACTCGGCAATGTTGATGTCATCGGGAATCGTTGCGCATTTTTTCTTGAAAAGTGACAAGTTAGGTAAGAGAGTAAAAGGTGATGATGCAAGTGAACATACGTCAGTTCGGGAAGCGTTAGCAATGAAGCCATATCGAATCGCCTTAGCGCTGGTATTTATTGTGAACTGGGTTGTCTTTGGAATGCGTGCTTCGATCATGCCGATTTTCGTTACTGAAGATCTAGACTCAACGACCGCCGTAGTTGGTTATGGCTTTGCTTTAAGTGCAATATTCCAAGGCGCCCTTCTCATGCGCGGTGGACGATTATCCGATGCTAAAGGCCGTCGACTTCCATCAATGATTGGTTCAAGTGTCGCCTTAATAGGCGTAATTATTTTGACGGTTTCAGTACATCCCTGGATGTACTTGGTTGCAATGTCGGTCATGGGTATAGGTGGTGCTTATCTTTCGACTACTCCCGGCAGCATTGTTGGCGATGTTATCCGTGGCCGGGGTGGTCAAGTAATTGCAGTATTTCAAATGGCAGGTGATGCCGGAATGATCGCTGGGCCAATCATTATTGGCGCACTCTCAGATGCTTATTCTTACCGCACTGCTTTTGCAGTATCGGCCGTTGTCTTTGCTATAGGCACAGTGTTAACAACCCAAATTCCTGAAACCCGTCACGCTTATTTGCCTGGAGATGACGAAAGGCCCCAGGTTAATAACCTGAGGCCCCTCGAGTAATACCTTTTAGTCGTTACCGCGCAAGATTGATAAAAAGCGCAGAACCTCCATGTATAGCCAGACGATTGTGACCATCAACCCAAAGGCTGCACGCCATGACTCTTGCTCTGGAAGACCAGCATCGATTCCCTTTTGAATCTGATCGAAATCTAGAATCAAGAAGAAGCTGGCAAGCACCATTCCACCCGCAGCGATGATTAAACCAAAGCCACCGATACTGTAAATACTTGCACCAAAGAATGAGCCGATAAATGAAAGTAAACCGAGAACTAAGTAACCAATCATCGCAGTCATTAACACTTTAGTGAACTTTGGAGTTACGCGAATACGGCCACTCTTATAAGCAAAGAGCATCGCAGAAAATGCACAAATCGTAACGATGATTGCTTGGCTAACGATTCCTTGATAAACAGTGTTGTAAAGATGGCTAATTGTGCCAAGGGCTAAACCTTCAAGAGCAGCGTATGCAATCGCTAACCCTGGTTTAACGGTTTTGCTAAAAGTATTAACCATCGCCAATGCAAAGCCACCAAAGACACCGAGCAACATTGCTCCAGCACCCAAGTTAAGAGTCCATGCAGCTGCGCCAACGGCGACTAGAACTGCAAATAAAATTCCAGTACGAGTGACGACATCATCAATCGTCATGCGACCTGTGCGCAATGATGATGCGGCAGGTGCGTTGTAAAGATCTTCCATCGCTGCAGGATCTGACTTAATGGTGCTTGGGTCAAATGCAGCGTATCCACGCTGATTAAACGCCCGTCCTAAAACAGGGTTTGAACTGCGCATAGTTTTTCTCTCCTTTTGTTGTACCGTCAGAAGTTCTGGCGGTTGTCGTACATAACAAGTTTAGGGGCCAGTTGATTCCCAAGGTAAACCGATTTGGGCTCAAATCTTTAAAAACTCCTGTGATTCTGCCTAGTTAGGCCTTTTTCTTGTACCCGACTGGGCATACCGGCTTAACTGCCGTTACCTTCTTAGTCAGTTTGCCCTTGATGCACGTGATTGTTGTTTTCTTAAGCGCTGCAGCTTTCGCAGCAGCGGCTGCCTTGGCATCTGCCTCTTGCTTGATCTTTAGTTCTGCTGCGGCTTTATCTGCCACGGCCTTGGCTTCGGCTTCTTCCTTGGCCTTTAGATCTGCTGCAACTTTATCAGCAGCGGCCTTAACCTCTGCTGCTTGCTTAGCGATAGCCAACAGCGCATTCTCTGATTTCTTCTGTGTTGCTAGATTAATCAATTGAAGTGACTTTTCTGAGTTAATTACACCATTTGGAATTAAGTTGACAGCAACACTAGCGCCATTGTTGTCGCTTACTAGCACCGTATAGTCGGGTGACTTTAGCTGGGTAGAAACACCTGCATACCCAGTTATTTTTAAACTATCACTGTGCGTCTGAGTTGTTAAAAAAATCTCGATAGGCGGCCGTGCATCATTTTCTAGAGCGTAGTAAAGTAAATATGTTTTTTGTTGATAGGTCATCACGTCTATAACCAAAGCTGACGTTGATCCAGTCGGAATAACTAGGCTCTGATCACCCTTTGAGTAATCAAGTACAAATCTATTGTCAATTGGATTTTGGGTGAGCTCATTCTTAGAATTCACACAAGTAACGCTCGAATCTGGAAGCCAACCTAAAACCCATTGCTCATAAGGAAGTATGGGCCCACCTAGCCACCCAGAAGCCGACATAAGACTGAGTGGCGGACTGGTCTCCAAACCATATAGGTCTGTTAAGCCGTATAAGTGCATAATTTCATGGGTAAGCGTTCCTACTGCTGCATAGTTCCATTGATTCCAAAGTAACGCGACATTATTGATATCGCCTTCATCGGTTTTTATGGGATCGAACAAATTATCATCGATTTTTTTTGGATCCCACCACTTACTATTAATGACAGATGACTGGCTGATGTAACCGAAAGCTAATTTGTCCCTCGTATGCATCATAGCTTCAGCAATTTGCTGATTGGAATTAGGAGTATTTCCCCAAAGTAAAATCGCATCTACTCCCGTGTAATTTACCTTGTAGTCATTTTCTATTAAAGTCTTTTTAACAAAACCCCACGTTGAATTATCCAGGTCTTTTTCGTGACTTTCTTGATTAAAGATCTTGATATAATCTAATTCTGCAGCGGTAGTACTTATCTCAATTGTCGGATTGAAGACAAAATCAATATTGCTCTTATTATGTGAGAGCTCGCTGATATTCGCCGCTGTTTTACTAAAGGCAGCCTTTTGTTGATCAGTGAGAATATATTGAGGCTCATTTTTTAACTGGTAGGGCAACACAAGAATTCTAGGATTTGAAATATTTGCAAGCCTTTCAGTCCTCAATGGAAAGCCTAGAGAAACAATTTGGTTTTTAGATGCAGCTATGCGGCAATTATCGAGAGACTGAGCATGGGCAGCAAAGGGAAAGCTGGCGAGAAGGAGTGAGATGACAACAAGGCCCATCTTCAAGCGAATCATTAGCATCTCTTACTTATACTTTTGCTAGCCGCTTGTAACATTTATATTAAGCGGCAGGTCTAACAAGTGGATGTCATTTGGACCATCTGCCTTGAAAAGATTTGAAATCTGGCCAGCATAAGGAATATAAAAAGTGCTATATCCACCCATATTAGTTGCATATGAATTGGGATTCACTGTTCTTTGATCGGCATACTTATCTGAGGATTGATAAGTTGCTCCATCAACAACTAGATAACTAAAACCATAATACTCTTGTGGGATTGTGGAAGTATTTTGCGCATCCCAATAAATTTTGCATGAAACTAAATCTCCAGTATTTTCATCACCAGAAAAATTGCAACTGGCTGTGTATCCACTTCCATCATCACCTTCTGATGCAGTCCATGGCGATTCGTGAACAGTATTATCTTCAGTAGCACCTGAATCTGTTCCAAAATCTTGTCCTTGCGCCGTTGGTGGGCTTGATTTTCCTCCACCACAACCAGTCAAAATTACTAAGCTAAAGATTGCCAGAAGAATAATTTTTACTGACGTTAGCTTCTTTAGGGCTAGCAATTGACTACTCCTTTGGTTCAGTATTCTCAGCGATATTGACAACTGCTACATTTAATTCAATAAGAATTCTCGTATATACCAAAGTGATAAAACCAAGAATTGGCCCTAAGATCCATATACCCAATAATTGCCAGTGGAAATTCCTGTCTAGGAATTGCATACGCGCATAAGAGTAAGCAACATATGTCAGAATTAGAGTTGAAATGGGAATCATTATTAAGTAAAGCAAATAAATTGCTGACGCAACTCTACGGGTTATGTATTTCCGTAATCTGAAATCAAATAAGTCTTTCAAAAATGAGGAACTTTGATCTGGATTTGGCATATTTTCTCCTCCTAAAGGAATACAAGGGCAAGGGTATTCCAATTCAAAGAAATATCTAGGTTGCTGATCAGTACTATTGGTGCCCCGAGTGGGGGTCGAACCCACACTGGGAGGATTTTAAGTCCTCTGCCTCTGCCATTGGGCTACGGGGGCGGCTAGAAATCTAAGCGTACTTGAGGCCTGAAAAAACGCATAACTGACTTCTTATCTATAAGAAGGTATGCAAAAGGTATGCATTTCTGGCCGTATTCGTTTGAAGTCCGTTTCTTAGTCAGCATGAGCTGTATGAGAAAAAGGAATACAAATGACAGAAGTTGCTCGTCGTAAATCAAATGGATTTGGACATACATACAGAGTTGGAAACTCATGGAAAACCGTCATTCGATACCAAGGTCGAGTTATTACTGCAAACTCCCCCATTAAGGCTGAGTCTCGAAGACGCGCTCGTGGCTAAGAATTGCGATTTTTGACATGTGCGCATCCTATTTCAATTTGAGTGAGTTGATTCATGGGATAAAAGAGGAGAGCCCCGCCGATTTCTCGACGGGGCCCGCTTTCCCTCGATGTTTGGAACTAGGAGGACA
>QYPG01000026.1 GCA_007279945.1 Streptomycetaceae bacterium
CATCATCGACGCCAGTATCGACATCTAGAATCATTGAAGTTTTATTCATACCCGATAGCCTATCGCCATGAGTAAATCAGTTATAGCTGTCGTTGGAAGCGCCATGATGGATCTCACGGCCTATGCCGATACTCTTCCCGAAGCTGGTCAGACATTACTCGGCCAGCTTTTTACAACTGGTTTCGGCGGGAAAGGTGCTAACCAAGCAGTTATCGCCGCACATTGTGGGGCCGACGTTCACTTTATCGGCAAGTTGGGGCGTGACTTATTCGGTGATTCAATAGCAGCTAATTTTTCAACCGTTGGAATAAACACTGACTCGCTTGAGCGTGGTGAAAATCCAACCGGTGTTGCCCATATATGGGTAGATGGCCATGGCGAAAATCGAATCATAATTATTCCTGGAGCAAATCATGACATTGAAATCTCTCAGGCAAAAAAAGCAATCCAATCGATCCCTGATTTATCTGTAGTGATCGCTCAATGTGAGATCAAGCAAGATGTCACTCTTGCAGCCTTCACTGCAGCTAAGGCACGAGGGTGCACAACAATTCTAAACCCTGCCCCTTTCGAAGCTGTCAGTGATGAATTACTTTCAGTTACTGATTGGTTAATTCCTAATGAGACTGAGTTCAAGGCGCTGACACAGACTGACGCTCACGATGAGAAAAACCTTGTCAGTTTTAGAGTGGGTAAGTGCTCAATTGTGACTTTAGGTTCACAAGGCGCGGTTTTAATAAGTGCAAAAGGAGAATTAACTCGCGTGAGTGCACCTCCTGTGAAGGCAGTTGATACGACTGGAGCCGGAGATGCCTTTGTCGGTACTTTCGCTTTTGGCTTAGCTAGTGGGATGTCTGAAGAGAATGCAATGGCTCTTGGAATAAAAGTTGCATCCTTTAGTGTCACAAGAAAAGGTGCTCAGTCTTCTTATCCTTCTCAGGCTGAGATTAAAACACTTTCATAGCCTCGTAGAACAAATGTAGGTCTGCGAATTGGTTGGCTAGCTAACTGCATAGTTGGATACTTTTCCCATAACGCAGGCAGAGAAACACTCATCTCGAGACGTGCTAGCGGGGCTCCGATACAAAAATGGATTCCTGCGCCAAAACCAATATGTGGATTGGGATCACGTATTAGATCCATTTCATCAGCTGAATCAAATACCGAACTATCACGATTAGCAGCCCCGATAAGGGCGGCAATTTTCTGACCCGCCAATATTTCTACCTCTCCCACGTGGGTATCTCTCGTCGCTGTCCGCTCAAAAAGCTGCAGTGGGGCATCAAAACGCATGAACTCCTCAAGCGCAGTAGCGGTAATCGCGCGTGGGTTTTCGCGCAGCAGCTTAACTTGATCAGGGCGTTGCAGAGCAGCAACCATTCCATTACCAAAAGCATTCACACTCGCTTCATGACCGGCATTGAGAAGCAAAATGCACGTTGCAACTAATTCATGGGAGTTAAGTTTCTCGCCATTTTCTTCGACCATCGCTAAATCAGTAATTAAATCAATACCCGGACTCTTCTTACGGTGTTCTGCTAAATCACGAACATAGGAGGCGAACTCACCGGCGGCCACTTGGGCATCTTGTTGGTACTGCAGTGAAGGATTAACCTCATACATTTTTACAATTGCCTGTGACCATGGGCGCAACAAGTGTTCTTCTGACTCTGGAAAGCCTAACAAATCAGCGATTATCTTTACGGGCAAAGGTTCAGCGTAATCTGCTATTAAATCAAAGGTTTGTCCAGCCTTAACTTTTACATCAATATCATCAAGTAACCTGTGTGTAATTCGCTCGATGGCAGGACGCATGCCTTCAATCTTTTGGCGGTTAAATGCTTTAGCAACTAGAGATCGCAAACGCGTGTGCTTAGGTGGTTCGCTATCCAAAATGGAATCTGAGTGTAGCCAATTAAAAGTTTCCCATTCAAACTCTGGTTGCTTGTCAATGAAGATCCGACCTAAAGACTTATTTCTAAAAACATCGTTAGCATCACCGTGGACAGCAGCTAGGAACATATTCATATCTTCATGCCAGACAGGTTTACCAAAACTTCTCAGTTCGGCTAGCCCTGAGTATGGATCTGCTACAAAAGCTGCGTCGTTAAAATCGATCATTATTCCGAAGAGATTTTCGCATAACCAGGCTTAATGATGCTATCTATAATCTTTAAGCGGTCAGGGTATGGGATAAATGCGCTCTTCATCGCATTAATGGTGATGCGCTGTAGCTCGGCAAAATCCCAATTAAAAGCCTTCACTGCTTCGCGCATCTCAAGACTCATTGATGTCTGACTCATGAGGCGATTATCGGTATTTAGAGTTACTCGAAAACGTAGACGGGCTAGAGCGCCGATTGGGTGCTCGGCGTAGCTTTTTGCCGCTCCAGTCTGCAGATTCGACGTCGGGCAAAGCTCCAATGGAATTCGTCGATCACGAACATAGGATGCTAATTGGCCTAGCTTGGGCTCTGGACCAGAAAAATCAATGTCATCAATGATGCGAACACCATGACCTAAACGCTCAGCACCACAGATTTGAATTGCTTCCCAGATAGATGGAATTCCATAGGCTTCACCAGCGTGAATCGTGTAATGCGCATCTTCTTTACGTAAGTAATCAAAACTCTCTTTTTGATCACTGGGCGGAAAACCATCTTCAGGTCCAGCAATATCAAAACCAACAACACCTTGTCCTCGATATTTAACAACTAATTCGGCAACTTCTTGTGAGTTCTTATTCTGGCGCATTCCACATAGAAGTGAAAAGACCGAGATTGTTAAACCTTCAACTGCAGCATCGGCTACACCTAATCGGTATCCCTCAATAGTCGCTTCGACAACATCAGACATAGTTAGACCTTGCTCAGTAAAGAGTTCAGGTGCTCCGCGAACTTCGGCATAAACAACACCGTCACGAGCAAGATCTAGTGCGCACTCACGAGCCACGCGAATAATATCTTCACGGCGTTGCATGACTGCAATGGTGTGTGAAAAAGTCTCCAAGTAACGCACAAGTGAGCCTGAATCACATGATTCGCGGAACCAGGTTGCAAGCTCCTTGGCATCATGCGTTGGCAGTGCGGTGTAGCCGATCTCTTGTGCAATATCAATGATTGTTTGAGGACGAAGTCCACCATCTAAGTGATCATGAAGTAAAACTTTAGGAACGCGCTTAATTTGATCTGCCGTTGGAATGCTATTCATTGCCATTGTTGGGTTCCCTTAATCAACGATTCGTTCAATTACTAATGGCAATCTATCTACTTTTCCATTGATAGGTAAATCACCAATAATTACGCTATCAATAAGTGCTTCCTGTGCGCGAACAAAAGCTGCCGGAGTATCTGTATGCAAAGTGAACAATGGCGCTCCAGCCTTGATGAGCGCACCTGGTTTAGCGTGTATTTCAATGCCGGCACCTGCCTGAACTGCTTCTCCTTGCCGAGTTCGCCCTGCGCCAAGTCTCCATGCGGCAAGACCCACTGCCATCGCATCCATACCTAACACCGTGCCCGACGTCTGCGCAGTTATGACTAAATTTTCCTTGGCTACGGGAAGCGTGGCATCTGGATCACCACCTTGCGCACTAATCATTCGGCGCCATACATCCATGGCTTTACCGTTTTTCAGAGCCTCAGCTGGATCAGCTCCTTTGATTCCTGCGATCTCTAACATTTCGCGCGCAAGTAAAACAGTGAGCTCAACAATGTCAGATGGTCCACCACCTGCAAGCACTTCAACTGATTCGCGAACTTCTAAAGCATTACCTGCAGTTAATCCGAGTGGAACATCCATTGCAGTAACGAGAGCTACGGTCTTTACCCCAGCACGTTTTCCTAGACCCACCATAACGTGGGCTAATTCAGCGGCCTTAGCTGGATCACTCATAAATGCACCTGCACCGGTTTTAACATCGAGTACTAAAGCACTCGTACCCTCGGCAATCTTTTTGCTCATAATTGAAGATGCAATCAGTGGAATCGCTTCAACAGTTGCAGTGACATCACGCAATGCATAGAGTTTTTTATCGGCTGGTGCTAGGCCAGCTCCTGCTGCACAAATTACTGCACCCACATCTTGTAAAACTTTTAACATCTCATCATTTGACAAAGATGCACGCCATCCTGGAATCGACTCTAACTTATCTAACGTTCCACCCGTATGTCCAAGGCCTCGACCTGATAACTGCGGAACAGCGGCGCCACATGCTGCCACTAATGGTGCAAGTGGCAAGGTAATTTTGTCGCCGACTCCCCCAGTTGAATGCTTATCTACTGTAGGACGAGAAAGTGTTGACCAGTTCATGCGTTCACCGCTGCTGATCATGGCATCGGTCCACCGTGAGATTTCACGTGATTCCATACCGTTGAGCAAAATAGCCATCAATAATGCTGACATCTGTTCGTCAGCTACTGCACCCCGTGTGTAAGCATCAATAATCCAGTCAATCTGAGGATCACTTAGAGAATGCCGATCACGTTTTGCAGCGATGATTTCAGTAGCGGAGAAGGCTTCTATCGATGACATTTACCGCTCGTTACGGTCTAAATCATCTGGACCAAAGGCCCACGGCAACATAGTGGCCATAGTCTGTGCCCCATCATCAGTCATCAAGAGTGCGTTAGCTCCGCCGTGTTCAAATAATAATTGTCGGCATCGACCACATGGTGCTAAATAATTTCCTTGTCCATCGACGCAGAGGATAGCCACTAAACGTCCACCACCAGATGCAATCAGATTTGAAACTAGTCCGCACTCGGCGCATAGCCCTAAACCGTAACTAGCATTTTCAACGTTGCAGCCCGAAACGATTCGACCATCATTTACGAGGGCTGCAACACCTACTGGAAATTTTGAATATGGGGCGTAAGCTGTTTTCATCGCAGCAACTGCTGAAGTGCGAAGTTGATCCCAATTGATCTCGCTCATCGCATTCCACCGCGGCGGTATGGAATACCGTCAGCTGCCGGCATACGTAATCGTTGAGATGCAACGGCCATTACAAGAAGTGTTGTGATGTATGGAGTCATTGTTACTAACTGACCAGGTAGTTCATCAACTGCTAAGAAGTACCACAGTGACAAAGCGGCAAATCCTAAAGTAAGTCCCGCCTTGAGTAACTTACCTTTACGCAGATCGCGTACAACTAAGAAACCTAAAATTAAGACAATCAAAAGAATAAGTGCATGAATTGAAGCTGAATCTCGTAGTTGCAGAGCATCTGCAAAACCAAACAATCCTGCGCCCATTAAGATTCCACCTGGTCGATAGTTTCCAAAGAGAAGTGCGGCAAGACCAATGTATCCACGGCCAGCAACTTGATTCTCTTGATAATGATTTGCGGCCACGATTGCTAAGAAGCCTCCGCCTAAGCCAGCAAGTGCACCAGACATCAATACTCCGGCATATTTCATTGCATACACATTGACACCAAGTGATTCGGCGGCGATTGGTGCTTCTCCAGCACTACGGAGGCGTAGACCAAAGGAGGTCTTCCAGAGAATAAATAACGACAGTGGTACTAAGATTATTGCAACCATAGTTACATACGAGAGATCTCCAGTTATGCCGCGCAGAATTGCCGCTAGATCAGAGATGAAAAACCAGTGTTTATGGGCGATTGAGCCAAGTAAATCAGGGCTTTTCCAACCAAAGTACGTTCCACCCGATAAAACAGGAAGACCATTCATTCCAATTGAAGTTACATCGGGCGACTGCGAAGGCCCTAACCATGCGCCACTCTTGTACAAAATTGTAGACATGTATCGAACTAGTCCAGCAGCAATAATATTAATTGCTACACCCGATACAACATGATCGACGCCAAAAGTAATCGTTGCAATTGCGTGAAGAAGGGCCCCAGTCGCTCCAAATGCAATAGCAGCTAATAAGCCTATCCATGGTCCGTGCTTGGTACCAATCATTCCTCCGGCCCAAGCACCCATAATCATCATGCCCTCTAGACCGATGTTTACTACACCTGATCGTTCAGAGAAAAGTCCACCGAGACCAGCTAAAAAGATTGGCACCGAAAGCAATAGTGCAGCCGAAGCAGTTCCAATGCTAGTTAAATCCGATGCACCGGTTATTTGGCGCACTATAGACAAAATTAAAACTACTGCAAAAGCATTGACTAATAGCTTTGGGAACTTCATCAACTTCATGCTTCGACCGCCTTAGCAAGCTCTTTGCTCTGCAGAGTGAGTTTGTACCTACGAACAACTTCATAGGCAATCACTGATGAAAGTAAAATCGATCCTTGCATAATCACGTATGTCTCGGGTGCAATATCAATAAGTTCAAGAGAACGTGAGCTGACTTCTAAGAATCCAAAGAGCAGCGCACTTATCGCCATGCCTACTGCATTGTTTCGGCCTAAGAGAGCTACGGCAATCGCAGAGAAGCCAATTCCCGTACGAAAGCCCATATTAAATGCGTGTGTTTCACCAAGTACTGCGGGAAGACCTGCGAGCCCAGCAATGGCACCGGAAGCGGCGAGAGCCACAAAGGTCATGCGCTTTGAATTAACTCCACTGACTCGTGCAGCGATTGGATTTGCACCTGATGCACGAAGTTCGAAACCAAAACGCGTGCGACTGATAACAAACCAGAAAACAATTCCTAAAACAATGGCAAAAATGAGCATTCCGTAAACTCCACCACCAGGTTGGTCTTTAATGCCGATTTTGTTTAAAATCGGCATTAAATCAGGTATTTGACCTGACGCTGGGAGAGTTTTAGTTGATAAGTTGTTTGAATTTGTGGTGGTATCTACAAAGTGATTGGCAAGTAAATATGAGGAAAGACCACCGGCCAAACTATTAAGCATAATTGTGGAGATAACTTCACTCACACCGCGCTTTACTTTGAGATAACCAGCAATTGCCGCCCAGAGTCCGCCAATACTCATTGCAATAATCATGATAATTAAAATATGCATCACGGGTGGTAAAACAAACATGGCACCAAAGTATGCACCGAATAGAGCACCTAAACGTAACTGACCTTCAACGCCGATATTAAATAAGCCAGCCCGAAAAGTTATTGCGATAGCGATAGCTGCTATGTAATAAGGCGTGGCCGTGTTAAGTGCCTGCATTAAAGATCCAGATTCGGTTCCAAAATCCCACATTGTCTTGTATGCATCAATAGGAGATTTGTGCGTTGCTAAGACAGCTAAGCTCGAGATAAAGATTGAAACTACCGCAGCAGCAAGTGGTGCTGCAATAGCAAGAAGAAAAGATGAGAGTTTGACCTTCTTCATGCTGCACCCGTCATCGCTGAGCCAAGTTGTTCCGGTGAGGTCTTAGCAGGATCAATCTGCGCCGTGATCACTCCGCGCAACATAACCAGAAGGTGATCGGACATGCCGATGAGCTCTTCTAAATCTGCAGAAATTAAAACAATTGCCATTCCTTTTTCGCGCGCCCGGCGAAGCTCTTCCCAAATTGCACCTTGTGCGCCGACGTCAACGCCACGTGTTGGATGAGATGCCACTAATAACGCTGGGGCTTTACTCATCTCTCGGCCAATAATAAATTTCTGTTGATTTCCGCCGGATAACGCTGCAGCTAAAGTCTCTGGACCAGGAGCGCGAACATCAAACTCTTTCATGATCCGCTTAGTGTCAGCGATAGTTGATTTCTTATCCAAAACAAAGCCACGCATCACTGGTTTAGCGCGCTGATGACCCAATATGCGGTTCTCCCACAATGGTGAGTTCATCATTAATCCTTGACGTTGACGATCTTCAGGAATAAAGCCGATACCCAAATCATGGCGTTGGGCCACGCTGGCATCGTCAATTGATTCACCATTAAATGCGATGGAACCCGTGTAATCGCGTAGACCCAAGATAGCTTCAACAAGCTCGGCCTGACCATTGCCCTCAACGCCTGCGATTCCAACGACCTCACCTGCATGTAAGTTAAAAGAGATATTAGATATTAGATCACGGCTACCTGTGGCCGTGGGAATACTTACATGTGATAGTGACAGAGTAACGTGATCGCGACGCGTCACTCCATGGGTAGTTGGTTGAGGTAATTCGCTACCAACCATCAGCTCGGCCAGTTGGCGAGCAGTTACATCCTTTGACTTAACCTCAGCAACGGTGGAGCCTTGACGGACAACCGTAACGTCATCGGCAACGCGTAAGACTTCATCTAACTTATGAGAAATAAAAATAATTGCCATTCCTTGAGCACGTAAACCTTGCAAAGCGGCAAATAGATCATCCACTTCTTGTGGAACCAAGACCGCAGTTGGTTCATCGAAGATCAGGATGCGAGCACCACGATAGAGAACTTTCAGAATCTCTACACGTTGACGCTGACCAACACCAAGCTCTTCAACTAAAACATCTGGATCGATTTCAAGGCCGTACTGAGCGGCCATCTCTGTAATCTTTTTACGGGCTGCCTTAAAATCAATTGTTACTCCGTGAGTGGGCTCAGAGCCTAAAATAATATTCTCTAAAACCGTAAAATTATCAGCCAACATAAAGTGTTGGTGCACCATACCGATACTGGCTTCAATGGCATCATTTGGATTTTTAAAGTGCACTGATTGACCATTAACTAAGATTTCGCCACTATCTGGGCGCTGCATGCCATACAAAATCTTCATTACTGTGGATTTACCAGCGCCATTTTCACCGACTAATGCGTGAACTGTACCTGTTTCTACGCTCATTGAGACATCTTTATTAGCGACGACCCCTGGAAAGCGCTTAGAGATGTGTCGTAGTTCTACCGCTACCGACACTGTGACTCTCCTTTAATCTAGTTATTTGCTTAGTAAATAAAAACATTTGGCCCGACAAGTGAAGATTAAACTCCATTGTCGGGCCAAACGCCACTACTGAAAGCCGATTATGGCTTTGTTGGAACCTTAATTTTTCCTGACTTGATTGCTGCTGCTGCCTTATCGATTTGGGCCTTGTACTTGGTGATATAACCACCAGAGTATGAGACGCCAACACCGTTAAGTGCTAGATCATAATGACGACCGTAGATACCGGCCTTGTCATCTAGAACGTCGTTGACTGATGAGCCAACTACTGCAGTTGCAATAACATCGTAGACAGCTGTATCAACACGCTTAATCATTGATGTAAGCATGTTCTTCTTTTCAGCTGCAGATGCTGTTAGGTACTGATCAGAGTCAACTCCGATTGTCCATACCTTCATACCTGCTGCTGCTGCATCAGTTGCAGCTGCAAAGTTACCCGCACCTGAACCACCGGCAGCTGAGTAGATAATATCTGTGCCCTTATCGATCATTCCCTTAGCAATAACCTTTGCCTTAGCTGGGTCATTGAAGCCTGAGAAATCTGGGAACTCAGTTACATATTTTACGTCAACTGATACCTTCTTGTTTGTTGCCTTAACCCCAGCAACGAAACCTGCTTCAAACTTCTGAAGTAGTGGAATACGAACTCCACCGATGTAACCGACCTTGTTTGACTTTGTTGCAAGTGCTGCTGCAACACCAGCAAGGTATGAACCCTGCTCTTCAGCAAATACAAGGCTTGCAACGTTCAGAAGATCTACTGATGCATCATCGATGATACCGAACTGAACGTTTGGATACTCAAGTGCTACAGCCTTAATTGGACCGGCGTAAAGGAATCCCACTGCAATGATTGGATTGTATCCAGCCTTTGCAAGCAAGCGAAGCTTGTCTGTGCGCTCTGAATCTGAACCAGTTGTGACAGTTACTTCTTTAGCAGTAACGCCAAACTTCTTCTTAGCTGCATCAAGACCGGCTGCTGCTGAGTCGTTGAATGACTTGTCGCCACGTCCACCGATGTCATAAGCAATACCTACTTTTACCTTTGATGCTGCTGCTGTTGCTGATGGTGCAACAAATGCAGTGACTGCAAGAGCTGCTGCAGCTACTGCTGCTACGAGACGAAATATCTTCTTCAATTTTCCTCCAAATGGTCTTTGATATGTGCTCAAATGGCGCATATAAAAGGTTGATGTGTAATGGTGAGCCTAGTGTTTGAGCCTATAAAAACTCAAGGAGAACTCCTTATTTTTGATGTCGTTGAGATAACGTTTTAAAAGCCTCAACCTAGCCTTGATAGTCGAAGGTTGGCTAAAGAACCACTCCTAGGTGCTTATAAGCCTCTTCAAGGGTCACAGAGGCGGTTTTCTTGGCCTTTTCAGAGCCAGTATGGAGCAGCTGAATTAAGTGATCTTCATTCTCTAGAAGTTCTAGTGCACGGGCACGAATTGGCCGCAGATACTCAACTACTACATCGGCAACTGCGCCTTTAAAGTCGCCATAGCCCTTACCGGCAAACTGCGCCTCTAGGGATTCAATGCTTTGACCCGACAAAGCGCTATGAATAGTCAAGAGATTACTTATGCCTGGCTTTTCTTTTTCATCGAATCGAACGTCACGGCCAGCATCTGTTGTTGCACTCTTAATCTTTTTAGCATTGGCTTCCGGCATATCCATAATCTCAATAACGCCAGCAGCTGATCCTGAAGACTTACTCATCTTTGAAGTCGGCTCCTGTAAATCATTGATCTTTGCCGCGGTCTTTAAAATGTACCCAGTTGGCTCAGTAAAAACCTGTCCATATCGGGTATTAAAGCGGCCTGCTAAATCGCGAGTCAGCTCAATATGTTGGCGTTGATCTTCACCCACTGGAACTAAATCGGCTTGATATAAAAGTATGTCGGCCGCTTGCAACATTGGATACGTAAATAAGGCAACGCGGGCACTGTCGGCGCCAGTCTTTGAAGACTTATCTTTGAACTGCGTCATTCGATTAGCTTCGCCAAAGCCAGCAAGACACTCCATCAACCAACCCAGTTGATTATGTTGTGGGACTTGTGATTGAACAAAGAGCGTAGATTTTTCTGATGAAATCCCGAGTGCTAATAACTGTGCCGCCGAAGCCAAAGTGCGTTTGCGCATTAAGGCCGGTTCAGTCTCAACCGTTAATGCATGCAGATCAACAATGCAATAAAAAGCATCATGGCCATCTTGTAGCTCTACCCACTGCTTAAGCGCACCTAAGTAGTTACCTAGATGAAACGAGTCACTGGTCGGTTGAATACCGGAAAGAACTCGCTTCATACTCATGGTGTGATTCTTTCACACATCATGCGGTTCGAGAGATAAGTAGTTGACCAGCACGCTTGCCCTCCATGGACAGCACTGTAATTCGCAGGCCATTGAGGTTCACGATGTCGTGCTCGTGCGGAATCCGCCCCAAATAATGCATAACAAAGCCGCTAGCCGTCTCATAAGGTCCGTCAGGAATCTGGAGCTGTGTTTGCTCAATTAAATCCTCAATCGAGATCAAGCCATCAACTTCAAAATCTCCCGTGCGGGCCTCTAGGTTAACTTCGGCCTCTTCATCATCATATTCATCACGAATATCTCCGATAAGACACTCCACTAGATCTTCTAATGTGATGATGCCATCAGTGCCACCATATTCATCCAAAACAATTGCAAGGTGTTGACCCTGCACACGCATCTCCGTCAACGCCGGTAGTACGCCTTTAGTGCCGGGTAAAAACATAATGCTACGGACTAGTTCTACGATCTTGGTTGACTTGCTGGCAAGAGAGGTATCTAATAAATCACGTACGTGAATAAATCCAACGACTTCATCGGATGATCCACGGACAACTGGGTACCGCGAGTGTGCTTTATCAACGGCTAATTCGATAGCTTTGCCCACTGATAACGATGCATCCATAAAATCAACTTCAGTGCGAGGAACCATAACTTCATGCACTTGGCGCTCGGATGCATTAAATACTTCTTCGACAATGTCGCGTTCTTCGTCGGTTAATGCGGCATGGCCAGCGACTAGATCGAGCAACTCTTCTTCACTCATAGCACTGCGCTGCTCTTTAGGATCTACACCAAATGCGCGGACAACAAAATCTGTTGACTTAGATAACAGCCAGATTATTGGGCGAAAGATCTTGGCGATAACATCGATAATTCCAGCTGAAGCTAATGAGATTTCTTCAGAGCGAAAAAACGCCAAGCGTTTAGGAACAAGCTCACCAAAGACAAGTGAGAAATATGCGATTACTAAAGTCACGCCAATGATCGACAGCGTGGTGCTTGCACCATGAGAGAGGCCCTTGTCTTCTAGCCATGGGATGACGTAGCCACCAAGTTTTTCAGCACCTAGTGCGGCCGATAAAAATCCACAGACTGTCACGCCGACTTGGGCAGCGGCTAAGAATCGGTTGGGGTTCTCGGTCAGCTTGGCAACGCGAGCGCCGCGTTTTCCACGGACGGCAATCTGGCGAATCTGGCTATCGCGCAGCGAGATGAGAGCGATTTCAGCGGCTACGAAAAGCGCCGCGGTCAGAATCAGAGCCCCGACTATTGCCAGGTCGCCTAGCAGAGAGCCCAACGAGTGAGATTCCATTATGTGGTCAACTATACGGCACCTCAAGAAAGCCTTGCGTTTGCATATTGCGCCAATGCGCGTAATCTTGCCGCGTTGGCCCATCCGGGTCATCACCTTCATCCACGGACCGTCGGGCACGTACCTGCCCGGAGAAGGAGAGCAATCTCATGGCATCAGTAGTTTTCGAAGCCGCATCACGCATCTATCCAGGAACAACAACACCTGCTGTCGATAAATTAAATCTCACTGTCAATGACGGTGAGTTTTTGGTTTTAGTCGGCCCATCAGGCTGCGGAAAGTCAACATCACTTCGTATGTTGGCAGGGTTAGAAGAGATCGACACTGGTCGCATCTTGATCGGTGATCGCGATGTAACAAACGTTGCACCAAAAGATCGCGATATCGCAATGGTCTTCCAGTCATATGCACTGTATCCGCACATGAGCGTTGCAGAGAACATGGGCTTTGCGTTAAAGATCGCAGGAACTCCAAAGGAAGAGCGCGATCGTCGCGTACTTGAAGCTGCAAAGCTTCTTGACCTTGAGCCATATCTAGAGCGCAAGCCAAAAGCTCTATCAGGTGGACAACGTCAGCGAGTTGCAATGGGTCGCGCAATTGTTCGCGAGCCACAGGTATTCCTTATGGATGAGCCGCTATCAAACCTTGATGCCAAGTTGCGTGTAGCAACTCGTACACAGATCGCTGCATTGCAGCGTCGTCTTGGAATCACAACTGTTTACGTAACTCACGACCAGGTCGAAGCTATGACAATGGGTGATCGCGTAGCAGTTCTAAAAGATGGTTTGCTACAGCAAGTTGATACACCTCGTAATCTTTATGACAACCCAGCTAATGCATTCGTTGCAGGCTTCATCGGATCCCCTGCCATGAACTTGCTGAACGCTCCAATCGTTGCTGGTAAGGCAATGCTTGGAAATCTTGGTATCGCGGTTCCAGCATCTGCTGGCAACGAAGTAACTGTTGGCGTGCGCCCAGAAGGCTTTACTCCAGCATCAGATGGCTTCCACGTATTGGTAGAAGTTGTTGAAGAGCTTGGTTCAGATGCATTTGTTTACGGAAAGCCAGCCGATACAAACGTTAAGTTTGCTCAAGCCGGTGACGAAGGCGCGCAGATCATTGTGCGTTGGGATCCAAAGAACCCTCCAAAGCCAGGTGAGACAATCTCTGTAACTGCTAATCCACATGCAGTGCACTTGTTCAACTCAGTAACTGGAGAGCGTATTTAATTAGTAATTAAAAAACCCGCTGGCCATAATGGTCAGCGGGTTTTTTAATGTCTTTTAATACTTAATTCGCTCCCACCCTGGACGGGCTTTACGGTTACCCGCAATGCCGCGACCATCTCGCGTGCGATAGACAATAGATGGGCGGAATAAATACCCCACTGGCGCACTTAATGAATGTACTAAGCGAGTAAAGGGCCAGATTATAAATAGAGACATTCCAATCACTGCATGAACCCTAAAAGCAATTGGACTGGCCATCATCAGCTCTCCATTGGGACTAAGTGTAAGAATCGATCGAACCCATGGTCCAACAGTTTCACGGTAGTTGTGCTCTTCACCAATGACTCCGGCACTCGATAGCGTTGCCGCACTGCCAGCCAAAAGTGTTGCTACAAGAAATACATACATTGTCTTATCGTTCTTCGTCGTTTGTGCAAAAACCATTGCCGTAGTGCGGCGACGATAAATGAGAAGCGTTATCCCAACAAGTGTTGCAATTCCAGCGGCGCCACCCAAAGTGACTGCACCAAGGTGATAAGCCTCGTGGCTTAAGCCAAGAGAATCAGTGAGAGTTTGTGGAACAAGCAGGCCAACTATATGGCCCCCAATTACTGCAAAGAGTCCTAAGTGAAATAGCGGTCCTGCAATACTGAGCAACTTACCTTCATAGATTTGTGATGAGCGAGTAGTCCAATTGAATTTATCGTATTTGAAACGCCAGACTAAGCCGATCACAAATGATGAGATAGCTATGTATGGAAATACTGACCATAAAAGGATATTTGTTGAACTCATCGTGAAACTCCCTCTAGTGAAAAATCTTTATGCGGTGAAAATGGTTCTAAAGCAACAGCTACCGCGCCACTTAAACCCACGAACTCTTTAGGCGGTCCGGTAATAGCGAGTGCTTTTGCTCTCGCCTCAATCTCAGGCGTCATTTCCGGCAGTGATTCAACTACGGCATCTAATACATGTGCATACATTGAGCCGCTTTTATGTAAGGCATCTCTGATCAGCAGAATCGGTGCTTGGTGTTCACCAAGAAGTAGATCTCCCTCTGCAGGATTCTCTAATGCAGCGAACTCAAGTACCACCGCTAAATGATCTGGCAACTCTTCCGGGCTTAGCAAGAGTCCACAACGTTTATAGATTTCAATGAAGTAGACCAAAGCCATGCCACGATTTCTGGTATCTCCATGCGTCCACGATGTTAGAAATAGTGAACACTTTCTGCGCATGTCAAAGATCTCGACATAATGCTGCTGCAGTTTATTAAGTGGCATTTCAGCGGCTGTCTTTAGAAACATAAGTAATGGACTGCCAAGCTGTGGATCTAATCTAGATGCCAGGTGAGCTAGTTCGCCGTTTCGTTCGATGAAGGCCTGCTCTGGATAGACAAGGCACTGTGCAGCGATTGCTCGAGCAATCTCCTTGCTCACTTTGTCTGCCTATCTTTCATAATATGAAAGTTCTCGATCGTAACGGGAACTGGATTACCCGATGCTTGACCAAAAGGCCCAGAGTTTGGTCCAAGATCAACACCATCTAGTGAACATCCTGAACTCTGCCCCATATTTTCTAGATCCTTAGCCTGTTCGGCGTGGGCTGCAGGGATTACATAACGATCTTCATACTTTGCAATTGCGAGTAGTCGGTACATCTCATAAATCGACTCTTGATTCATTCCAACGGCCTCAGGAATCTCTGGACGTGGTTCGCGGCCCAGGTTGATATCCCGCATATACGAACGCATTGCAGAGAGTTTACGAAGTGTGGATTCAACGAGTTCAGTATCCCCTGCAGTAAATAGCTCGGCCAGATAAGCAAGTGGAATACGTAGGGCATTGATTGCCCCAAAGAGATTGCCGGCATCTTCACCATCGTGACCGGTCTCGGTCAGCACATCCACGATTGGAGACAGTGGAGGTACATACCAAACCATTGGCATCGTGCGATATTCAGGGTGCAATGGCAGGGCGATCTTGTACACCTTTGCCAACTTATATACAGGTGAGTTTTGAGCCGCGACTAACCAATCCTCTGGAATACCTTCGGCGCGTGCAGCGGCAAGAACTTCTGAGTCATGTGGATCTAACATCAGATCGAGTTGAGCTTGATATAAATCCTTTTCATTCTCGGTTGCAGCTGCCTCTGCTACACGATCTGCGTCATAGAGAAAGAGACCTAAGTAGCGAAGTCGGCCAACGCATGTTTCAGAGCAAACTGTTGGTAGGCCAATTTCAAGACGTGGATAGCAGAGCGTACATTTTTCTGCTTTACCTGTTTTGTGATTGAAATAGACTTTCTTATACGGACATGCCGAAACACACATACGCCATCCGCGACACTGCTGCTGATCGACTAAAACGATTCCATCTTCGGCGCGCTTATACATCGCACCCGATGGGCATGCAGCAACACATGCAGGGTTTAGACAGTGCTCGCAAATACGTGGAAGGTAAAACATAAAAGTCTGCTCAAAAGCTAGCTTCACTTTTGTTGTTACATCTTCGGCTAGTTTTTTAAGTATTGGATCTTTCTCAATATTTTCAGGTCCTCCGCCTAAATCATCATCCCAGTTGGCCGACCATTCAATCTTCATAGGTTTGCCAGTGATAAGTGATTTCGGGCGGGCAACAGGAGTCTGTTGTCCCAGTGGAGCTGTAATTAAATTGTCGTACTCGTACGTCCAAGGCTCGTAATAATCCTTGATGTTGAGCATGCGCGGATTTGAAAAGATTGAAAGTAAACGACGTGCGCGACTGCCCGCCTTTAAGCGAAGTCGTCCTCGAGAAGTTCGTACCCAGCCACCTTTAGCTTTCGCTTGATCTTCATATCCGCGTGGATATCCCTGCCCAGGGCGGGTCTCGACGTTGTTAAACCATGCATACTCAAGTCCGGTGCGATTAGTCCACGCCTGCTTACACGTTACTGAGCATGTATGACACCCGATGCATTTATCGAGATTCATCACCATGCCCATTTGGGCCATGACCTTCATTAGTACTCCACATCTTGTGAACGTCGTCGGATAACAGTGATTTCATCACGCTGATTACCAGTTGGTCCTAGGTAATTAAATGCGAATGTCAGCTGTGCATAGCCACCAATAAGGTGCGAGGGTTTTATCATTAAACGTGTCAGTGAGTTATGAATTCCTCCACGCTTGCCCGAAGTCTCGGCCAAGGGAACATCTACAACTCGATCTTTAGCGTGATACATAAAGACTGTGCCAGCTGGCATACGGTGCGAAACACATGCACGCGCAACAACTACTCCGTTACGGTTATATGCCTCGATCCATTCGTTGTCTTTGACTCCGATAGTCTCAGCATCCTCAACACTCATCCAAATCTCTTGGCCTCCACGTGAAAGTGAGAGCATAAATAGATTGTCTTGGTACTCAGAGTGAATTGACCATTTAGAGTGCGGTGTTAAGTATCGAACCGTGACCTCTTTTTCAATGCCATCGCCTTGGTTTCCAAAGATGCGATGCATATTTAATGGCGGTCTAAAGATTGGCATCTGCTCGCCGAGCTCACTCATCCAATCATGATCAATAAAGAAATGCTGTCTGCCCGTCAAGGTGTGCCATGGTTTTAAGCGCTCAACATTTATTGCAAATGCGGTGTATCGCCGGCCGCCATGTTCAGAGCCTGACCATTCAGGACTTGTGATTACCGGAACAGGCCTGGCCTGAGTATCGGCAAATGTAATTCGCTTACCTTCATTATCTAGAGCTAAGTCAGTTAGTTGCTGGCCTGTGCGTTTTTCTAACGCCCTAAAGCCTGCAACTGCGATACGCCCATTGGTTGTGCCAGAGAGTGCGAGGATCGTTTCGCAGGCATCTACATCGCGAGCAAGTGATGGCCGGCCTTCGGCGATTCCATGAGATATAACGCCATTTTTATGACGTAAAACTTCAATCTCTGGCAGAACACTAACTGGTACGCCCTTCGTATTAGTGCCCAACTGATCAAGTAAGGGCCCCAGGGCTCCCATTTTTTCACCTAGCTGGGTGTAGTCGCGTTTGACCACAACTAACTTCGGCATTGTTAGACCAGGAATCGGCTCTATATTTCCATCTTTCCAATCCTCAACAATGCCACTTGGATTTGCCATTGCATCGGGGGTGTCATGTAAAAGTGGAACAACAACAATGTCTTCACGTTCGCCTAAATGTCCCTTCGAAACTTCGGCAACTTGGCGCCCCAGCATCTGGAAGATGTCGTAGTCGGTCTTTGTCTCCCATGGTGGATTAATCGCTGGTGTGAATGCGTGAACAAAGGGATGCATGTCAGTACTTGATAGATCGTGTTTTTCATACCACGTGGCCGCCGGTAATAAAATATCTCCAAATAATCCAGTACTTGTCATTCTAAAATCGATAGAGACGAGCAAATCCAACTTACCTTCTGGTGCCTCCTCTTGCCACTTCACATCTCGCGGTCTTGCATCAGGAGCGTTTTCTTCGGCACGTACAGAGTTATCGGTACCCAGTAAATGCTTGAGGAAGTATTCATTACCCTTACTTGAAGAGCCGAGAATATTTGCGCGCCATACAGTTAAGACGCGTGGCCAGTTTTCTGGTGCATCGGGATCTTCTATTGCAAACTTTAGATTTCCATTTTTTAACTCGGTGACGACGTGAGCTGAAGGCTCTACACCTAGTGCGCGAGCTTCATCAGCTAAATCTAACGAGTTGCGATTAAGCGATGGGTAAGAGGGCATCCAACCCATGCGTGCCGACTTTGCCATAACATCAATGGCGCTCATGTTTTCAAAGCGTTTTTCACCAAGAGGTGTTGCAAGGAGCTCTGACTTTAATCCGTCATAGCGCCATTGATCCGTTGATACATACCAAAAAGCTGTTCCAATCATCTGGCGTGGTGGCCGTGCCCAGTCAGCGCCAAAGGCTAACTGCGCCCATCCAGTTACGGGACGACACTTTTCTTGACCTACGTAGTGCGCCCAACCGCCACCGTTAACGCCTTGGCAGCCCGTTAATGTAACTAGGGCTAAGAATGTTCGGTACATAGTGTCAGAGTGGAACCAGTGATTAGTTCCGGCTCCCAGAAGAATCATTGAACGACCTTCAGATTCATCAGCATTTTGTGCAAACTCTCGCGCAATACGAATCACTTGAGCTGCCGGAACATTTGTAATCTCTTCTTGCCATGCCGGTGTGTATGGGGTCGTGTCGGTGTAATCAGTTGGCCAATCACCTTCTAGACCTTCGCGACCAACTCCATATTGAGCCAGCATTAGGTCGAAGACTGTTGTGACTTTTTTATCGCCAATGTGAATAGTTGGAACACCGCGATGGAGTACTCCGCCACTCTCTGATTCCTTTTGCCCCATGTCAAAGCGTGGAAGCAAAATCGGTGCGGCCGAGGCATCTGATCGCCCATAAACAGTAAGTGAAGGATCAACGCCTTCTAGATCTAAATTCCATTTACCCATCGAATCATCGTTGTAGCGATGACCTAATGAGCCGTTAGGGATATATGTGTTGCCGTTTGCAGAATCCAGTACCACGGTCTTGAACTTTGAACCCTCCGATGTGTCACCTAGATCTGATGCAACAAGGAACTTATCCGGCACCCAAGCACCATCTTTTTCACGGAGTGAGACTAAATATGGAAGGTCTGTGAACTTCTTTACATAATCAGTAAATCGTGGAGTTTGTTTGTCAACAAAAAACTCCTTCAAAATAACGTGTCCCATTGCCATGCCAAGTGCGCCATCTGTGCCTGGATGTGGTGCAACCCATTCATCGGCAAACTTTGTGTTGTCGGCATAATCTGGGCTAATTGCAATTACTTTTTGCCCGCGATAACGAGCTTCAGTCATGAAGTGAGCGTCGGGTGTGCGTGTTACTGGAACATTTGAGCCCCACATAATTAAGTAAGAAGCATTAAACCAATCGGCAGATTCAGGTACATCAGTTTGATCGCCAAAAACTTGAGGTGATGCAACGGGAAGATCGGCATACCAATCATAAAATGAGAGCATCGAGCCGCCCATTAATGAGATGAAGCGAGCACCTGCTGCATGGGAAGCCATTGACATAGCTGGAATTGGAGAGAAACCAAAGACTCGATCAGGGCCATACTTCTTAATTGTGTGCACGTGTGCAGCTGCAATGATTTCAGAGATCTCACCCCACTGTGCACGAACTAATCCACCTTTTCCGCGCGCTTTTTGATACATGCTTCTGCGAATTGGATCATCCATGATGTCGGCCCATGCCAATACCGGATCGCCGAGACGTGACTTTGCTTCTCTATACATGTCCAATAGAAGTCCGCGAACATATGGATATCTAATTCGAGTTGGAGAATATGTGTACCAAGAGAATGCAGCTCCGCGAGGACATCCACGTGGCTCATACTCGGGTGAATCTGGACCAACGGATGGATAGTCAGTTTGTTGTGACTCCCACGTGATGATTCCATCTTTTACATAAACTTTCCATGAGCAAGACCCCGTGCAGTTAACGCCATGTGTGGAACGAACTACTTTGTCATGGCTCCATCGATCACGATAGAAATCATCACCCTCGCGACCACCACTCTTTGTGATTGATCGAAGATCATCGGAGACAACTCCCTTAGAAAAATATCTTCCAAGTTTGACAAGTGATTCTTCGATATCTATTTCAGAGAATTTATCGCGTTTCATGTGCTCAGTCTCTCGCGCATGCCTGCTCGTCAATATAGGTACAAAGACCCTATTTTCAATGGTCGTAATAGAGCACTGTTTGCTTAGGATGTGCGCAATAAGGAGAATTCATGTCACAACGTAATGGTTCAGGGCGAGTGCTAGCACTTTCAACATTCGCATTTACTTTGATGTTTGCAGTGTGGTTAATGTTCGGAGTTCTTGGTATTCCGATTCAAAAAGAGTTCGGAATTTCAGACTCACAACTTGCTTGGCTATCATCAGTTGCAATCCTTAACGGCTCAATCTGGCGATTGCTTTTAGGTGTTCTTGCAGATCGAATTGGTGGAAAAAAAGTAACAGTAGTTATGTTGCTCGTTACCTCAATTCCTGCATACCTTTTGGCACATCTCGAACTCACTTACACATGGTTGCTCGTTTTAGCTTTCTTTGTTGGCTTTGCGGGAAATCTATTTAGCGTTGGAATTGCATGGAACTCTCACTGGTTTGATCGCAGTCGCCAAGGCTTTGCCCTGGGTGTTTTTGGCGCAGGAAATGTTGGGGCATCTGCAACAAAATTCATTGGTCCAGCGGTAATCGCTAGCACAATTGGCGGATCCTACTTAGGTGGAATCATCCCTGGCGGATGGCGCTTTGTTCCAGCACTGTATTCAGTCCTTCTTGTAATTACCGCATTTGCAATCCTATTTTTCACACCTGCAGACTCTGAGAATTTGCAAACCTCTAGACCTCTACGTCAGATGTTTGCACCTTTGCGGTATCTACAGGTGTGGAGATTTAGTTTCTACTATGTTGTCGTCTTCGGTGCTTATGTTGCACTGGCTTCATGGATGCCAAAATACTATGTCTCAGTTTATAACTTGAACTTACATGATGCAGCCCTTTTAACTGCTCTTTTCATTTTCCCTGCATCCTTACTTCGGCCACTCGGTGGATACATTTCCGACAAGATCGGGGCGCGTCGTTTAATGTACGCAACATTTATCACAATGCTCATTGCACTGCTTTTTCTAGCAGCACCATTTGGATACATTGTTTTGAATACACCAACAGGCAGTAAGAATGTTTTACCGTATCACTTAGGTGTAATGCCTTTTACGGCTCTCTTATTCATTGTTGGCTGCTCAATGGGAATTGGTAAGGCCGCCGTTTTTAAGCACATCCCTGAATATTTCCCCAACGATGTTGGCGCAGTTGGTGGCTTGGTGGGAACGCTCGGCGCACTGGGCGGATTCTTATTGCCTCCACTTTTCGTCTCAGTTAAAGATTGGACTGGACTGCCTCAATCCACCTTCGTTGTACTTTTTCTGTTGACTTTGGCAGCAACGATCTGGATGCACGTTGTAGTTGTAAGAGTACTTAATCAAGCTAACCCATCCCTCAAGCATCAAATCGATTATCTACGCCCACAAATGAATGGAGATTAAAATGTCTACACAGAAGGTTAAATCCTCAGAGTGGTTGGAATCTTGGGATCCCAACGCTGAAGGTAAGTGGGAGTCCACAATTGCTTGGAAGACCTTATGGGTAACAACGTATGCGCTAACCCTTGGCTTCATGAGTTGGTTCTTAGTGTCAGCCCTTGCGCCAAAGCTCAATAACTTAGGCTTTGATCTATCGAAAAAAGAGCTCTACTGGCTAGCTGCAATGCCAGGCCTTGCAGGTGGAGGACTACGTTTAATCTGGATGTTCCTCCCCCCAATTCTTGGAACCCGCAAATTAGTAACGTACTCAACGTCGCTACTTCTACTGCCACTTATCGGTTGGTCGTTTGCGGTGCGCTCACCTTCAACACCTTATTTTGCTCTGCTCATTCTTGCCTTCTTCTCTGGAATCGGTGGCGGTGTTTTCTCTGGGTTTATGCCAAGTACGTCCTACTTCTTCCCTAAATCAAAACAGGGACTAGCTCTTGGAATTCAAGCCGGCGTTGGCAACTTTGGAGTAAGTATTATTCAATTCTTTACGCCAATTATCGTAGGCTCAGCAATGTTTGGTGCAACCCTTGGTGCTCCACAACATTTCGTAGACAAAGTTAAAGGCATTGATAAATCTGTGTGGTATCAAAATGCTGGTCTTGTCTGGGTGCCTTTTGTAATTATTTCAGTCATACTTTCATGGGTCTTTTTAAAGAGCGTGCCGGTGACTTCTCGGGGTGTCAAAGATCAACTAGATATTTTCAACAATAAGCACACCTGGTTAATGACCGTTCTTTACTTTATGACTTTTGGAACTTTCTCAGGCTTTTCAGCTCAATTTGGTTTATTAATCAAGAACCTCTTCGGTGAATTCGCTAATGCGCCGGATCCAGTTAAATATGCATTCTTCGGCCCTCTTGTAGGTTCGGCGGCTCGCGTAATCAGCGGACCGATTGCAGATCGCTTAGGTGGAGGAATTCTTACCTTCTTCTCGGGAATCGGTATTGCCGCATCGGCAATCTTTACATCGACTCAATTAACACCCGGTAGCAGCGATGACTTTATGAAGTTCTTCTGGGGCATGATGGCCATCTTCTTCTTTGCTGGAGTTGGAAATGCAAGTACTTTCAAACAGATGCCAATGATCTTTGAGCCTCGTCAAGCAGGAAGTGTTATTGGGTGGACGGGTGCCATCGCAGCTTTTGGTCCCTTCATCTTTGGAGTTCTGCTCTCAATGATGGCTCCTGCGGGCTTTTTCCAAGGGGTCGCACTCTTTGCTGTAGTCGGCACATGCATCGCCTGGTGGTTCTATACGCGCAAAGAGGCTGAGGCGCGAAGCTAACTCGTCATTCCGGGTGATATTCGGCAGACTCACGTCATGGATGTCACCCGGCTTAGCGCACTCTCCGATGCTGTTATGGATGTCGCTAAGGGCGAAGACTTAAAGACTTCACTCAAGCGGCTCATTCATAACGCTGTTCTCATTACCGACTGCACTTATGGTGCTCTTGGTTCAATTACTCCTGATGGCACACTTGAGGATTTCACATACGTAGGCATGAGTGATGAAACTGCCGATGAGATAAATACTTTTCCTGAAGGTAAGGGCCTTCTTGGCCACTTACTTAAATTTCCAGCACCACTTCGTGTGTCAGTTATTCAAGATCACCCATCCTCGGTTGGTTTTCCCAAGGGACACCCTTCCATGTCGGGTTTTTTAGGTGTTCCGATTCGCATTCGTGAGGAGCTGTACGGCAGTATTTATTTGACTCAAAAACGCAATGGTGAAGATTTCACGCAAGAAGATGAAGAGCTTGTTGTCGTTTTAGCATCTGCCGCTGGAATCGCAATTGATAGCTACCGGGGGCACATTGCACGTAATCAAGTAGGAGTTCTGGCTGAACGGGAACGTATTGCTCGTGACTTACATGATTTAGTTATTCAGCAACTATTTGCATCTGGAATATCCCTGCAATCAATTGCCGCCGATGCATCTATCCCAGTGCAATCACTAGCAAAGATTAACGATATTTTAGAAAATCTAGATTCAACGGTTCAGCAGATTAGAACGACTATCTTTGCCCTTCACAATGACCACCCAATTCAGAATGTCCGCACATTAGTCCTTGGCGAAATTGCATCTCTGTCCTCAATCGCTGGCTTCCAAGTGACACACTCGTATATAGGACCAGTAGATACAGTCATTAACCCAGATCTTGCACGAGAAGTGATTCCAGTCATTCGCGAACTTGTCACTAACGCGATTCGCCACGCAGAGGCAACTTCTATCGATTTAGTAGTAATGGCCAATCAAACATACTGTGAAATTAGAGTCGTTGATAATGGCAAAGGTTATGTACCTAGTGAGCGAAAGAGTGGTCTTCTCAACCTTGAGCAACGCGCATTGGCCAGAGGTGGAGAGTTTGAAATTACTAAAGATGGCTCATCGGGCACCCGAGCGATGTGGCGTGGAAGTCTTTAACTTCTGCCAACGCTTAAACGAACCGCCATTGCAGCAGCCTGTGTTCGACGCTCCAAACCTAGTTTTCTTAGAAGAGACGAGACGTAGTTCTTAACAGTCTTTTCAGCCAAGAACATATTCTTTGCAATCTCCCGGTTAGTCATTCCCTCACCGATGAACTCAAGAACTCGCTGTTCCTGATCGGTGAGCTCATAAATCTCACTTGCTGGATTCTTGTTTTCGCGAAGGCGATTAGTAACTGAAGAGATTAACTTCGTATCGAGGAAACTTTCGCCAGATGCAACTTTACGAATAGATGCAAGAAGTTCAAGGTTCTTAATATCCTTAATCAGGTAGCCAGAGGCACCGCCAAGGACTGCACCAAGAAGAGCCTCATCATCTTGAAAGGACGTCAGCATTAAAACCTTTACTTTGGAATTAATAGAGATTAACTCTCTACATAACTCAATTCCATTTCCATCGGGAAGCCGCACGTCTAATACTGCAATATCGGCATCTACTGTCACAAAATGAAAAAGTGCGTCAGCAACATTTGCCGCACTGCCCACAACGGATAAGTCAGCTTCGGCATCAATGAGATCAATTAAGCCCTTTCGAACCAGCTCATGATCATCGACTACAAATACTTTAGTTGGCACGGCTAACTTCTACCGTGCTTCGGATAAATTCAATGTGCCACTTATCGGGACCCTCATCGAGAAAGTTGACCGAATAAGCACCTGGGTGCATCTTTTCAATCTGGGCTAAGAGCGGAATTGGCTTGTGGGGTGCAACTAAAACCATTCCTTCTCCAACCTTGAGTGATTCAAGGGCACCGAAAATTGCTGGGTGACGAATCTCGTGAGGAATAAGCGTTGCATCGAGCTCTGGGTATGTCGATGAACTCTCTTCACCGCAACGACATGAATGAGATCCTGCATTTTCTGGAGCCTGAGTGATTGAGATAATTTCCATGGGGTAACCCTACCTTTGCTATAAAAAAGCTCAGCACTATCTCTGCAGTTATGTGAGTGCAACCTCTCATGCAAGAACTAGTTATGAGAGTGAGTATCTACGCCCCAGTTGTTACGGGCGAATTTTCTAACACGCGCCACTCTTCATCAGTGAATAACCGCGACCTTGTAAGAAAGCGTTTTCCCTCTGTCGACTCGAGGGAAAACCCTCCTCCTCTTCCATCTACAACATCAATAGTTAAATGCGTGTGCTTCCAGTATTCAAACTGAGTTGCAGACATCCATACGCGAATCGCTTCTTCAACTCCTTCAATAACTAATTCGCCGACTAAAACATCAGAGCCACCAACTCTAAACTCACCTTTCAAATAACACATAGGCGATGATCCATCACAACAACCACCTGATTGATGAAACATTAGCGGACCATTTATTTTTGTTAACTTGAGTAATAGCTCTGCCGCCTCGGGTGTGTAATCAACGCGGGACGGCAGAGACATTAGTACTCCTTAAAAGAAGCCGAGCTTGTTTGGTGAGTACGAAACAAGCAGGTTCTTAGTTTGTTGGTAATGATCAAGCATCATCTTATGGTTCTCGCGGCCGATTCCAGAGGCTTTGTAGCCACCAAATGCAGCTCCAGCTGGATAAGCGTGATAGCAGTTAGTCCAGACACGACCAGCTTGGATAGCTCGGCCTGCGCGATAAGCGGTATTCATATCGCGTGTCCATACACCTGCACCTAGACCGTACAAGCTGTCATTGGCAATCTCAATGGCATTATCGAAGCCATCGAACTTTGTAACTGAGACAACTGGACCGAAGATCTCCTCTTGGAAGATGCGCATCTTGTTATGGCCTTCAAAGATAGTAGGCATAACGTAGTAGCCACCGGAAAGCTCGCCGCCCAAATCTGCGCGCTCACCACCCGTGATTACCTTTGCGCCCTCTTTCTTACCAATATCTAGGTAGGAAAGAATCTTTTCTAACTGATCTGTGCTGGCTTGTGCACCAATCATCGTAGAAAGATCCAATGGGTGTCCCTGCTTAATCGCATTGGTGCGTGCAGTGACATCACCTAAGAATCGATCGTAGATTTTGGTATCGATCAAACCGCGCGAAGGGCAGGTGCAGACCTCACCCTGGTTGACGGCAAACATCGTGAAGCCTTCAAGTGCCTTGTCATAAAAGGCATCGTCTTCGGCAGCAACATCACCAAAGAAGATATTCGGACTTTTGCCACCGAGTTCAAGGGTGACAGGAATAATGTTCTCTGATGCATACTGCATAATCAAGCGGCCTGTTGTGGTTTCACCTGTGAATGCGATCTTGGCAATGCGTGGAGAAGATGCCAATGGCTTACCGGCTTCGACACCAAAGCCGTTAACGATATTAACAACACCATCTGGCAAAAGGTCTTTGATGATATCCATCAAGAACAAGATCGATACTGGAGTCTGCTCAGCTGGCTTTAGTACGACGCAGTTACCTGCGGCGATTGCTGGAGCTAACTTCCATACTGCCATCAATATTGGGAAGTTCCACGGAATAATTTGGCCAACTACACCCAGTGGTTCGTGGAAGTGATAGGCGACAGTGTCATTGTCCAGTTCGCCAGCTGATCCTTCTTGCGCACGGATAGCTGCGGCAAAGTATCTAAAGTGATCGATTGCAAGTGGAATATCTACATAGAGCGCCTCACGAACTGGTTTTCCGTTTTCCCATGTTTCGGCAACTGCTATGGCTTCAACATTTGCCTCCATGCGATCGGCAATTTTGTTAAGAATAATTGCGCGTTCAGTTGCAGATGTCTTACCCCATGCAGGAGCTGCAGCATGTGCTGCATCAAGTGCCTTATCAATATCTTTAGCATTTCCACGTGCAACATCACAGAAAACTTTTCCAGTTACTGGAGTTACGTTTTCAAAGTACTGACCTGAATCTGGCTTTTCATACTTGCCATTAATCCAATGGTCATAACGAGGTAGATATGTAACTTTGCTTCCGGGTTGGCCGGGAGCGATGAAATCAGTCATTTCTTCTCCAATTTCACGTGCGCAACGGTGCGCACATGTTGGATTGAAACTAGACCTACGTCAGATGACTAACAAGGAGAATCTGAGGCCTACCCCTCAATAGAGTTGAGAGTTGAGCGTTATGCCATAGCTTTCTTAAGGTTCTCATCAATTGATGCCAAGAACTCTTGTGTTGTTTGCCATGGCGCAGTTTTGGAGATAAGCAATGCTAGATCTTTCGTCATCTTGCCTTCTTCAACAGTTTCGATGCATACGCGTTCTAGCGTTGCACAAAAAGCTGCAAGTTCGGCGTTGTTATCTAGCTTTGCGCGATGGGCTAAGCCACGAGTCCAGGCAAAGATTGATGCAATTGGATTTGTCGATGTCGCTTTACCTTGTTGATGATCACGATAGTGACGGGTCACAGTTCCGTGAGCGGCCTCTGACTCTACAATCTTTCCATCTGGAGTCATCAAGACAGATGTCATCAAACCAAGTGAGCCATAGCCCTGAGCAACGGTGTCAGATTGAACATCGCCGTCGTAGTTCTTACATGCCCAGACATATCCACCCTCCATACGAAGTGACATAGCGACCATGTCATCGATTAGGCGGTGCTCATACCAAATCCCTGCAGCCTCAAAGGCGGTCTTGAATTCAGCTTGGAAAATCTCTTCAAAGATATCTTTAAAGCGACCGTCATAAGCCTTCAAGATTGTGTTTTTGGTTGACAGGTAAACCGGGAAGTTACGGTTAAGTCCGTAGTTCAAAGAAGCCCGGGCAAAGTCACGGATTGATTCATCCATGTTGTACATACCCATTGCAACACCCGATGATGGGAAATCAAAGACGTTGTATTCAACTGGCGCAGAGCCATCTGCTGGAACAAATGTCATTGTTAACTTGCCGGCACTTGGAACTTTGAAATCTGTTGCTTTGTACTGATCGCCAAAAGCATGGCGACCAATAACAATTGGCTTAGTCCAGTGAGGTACCAAACGTGGAACGTTGCTGATAATGATCGGCTCGCGGAAAATCACGCCGCCCAAGATATTGCGGACAGTTCCATTAGGGGACTTCCACATCTTCTTAAGGCCAAACTCTTCAACACGGGCCTCGTCAGGAGTGATCGTTGCGCACTTAATTCCAACGCCATGCTTTTGAATCGCATGTGCGGAATCAATGGTTACCTGATCATCGGTTGCATCACGGTTTTCCATGCCAAGATCGTAATAATCAAGGTTGACGTCTAGATAAGGAAGGATCAATGACTCCTTGATGAACTGCCAAATGATGCGAGTCATCTCATCGCCATCTAGCTCAACAACTGTTCCTTCTACTTTAATCTTGGCCATGCGTTGTTCTCCCCTTTAGAGTGTTTGGACGTCTGCTTGTTTTGCACGAACTGCCTCAGCGGCAGCTTTAAGCGCGGTAACTTCGGATTCAGTCAGTGCGCTTTCAACGACTTTCTTGATTCCGCTACGGCCAATCTCGGCTTCAACACCAAGATAGACACCTGAAATTCCATATTCGCCATCGACCCATGCACACACAGGCATCACGGCACCAGAGTCTTCGATGACGGCCTTTGCCATACGTGCAGCAGCTGCAGATGGTGCGTAATACGCAGAGCCTGTCTTGAGCAAGGCGACAACTTCTGCGCCACCATTGCGTGTGCGATCAACTAGTTCATCGATTTCTACTTGCGACAAAAGCTCAGTCAGGGCTTGTCCATTAACAGTGCAACGACTTGGAACTGGAACCATGGTGTCACCGTGTGAACCAAGCGTCAGAGTTTTTACAACGCCAACTTTGACTGCCAACTTCTCGGCAACAAAGTTTGTAAAGCGGGCAGTATCTAGCATTCCGGCTTGACCCATGACGCGATTTTTAGGAAAACCAGTTGCAATTTGAGCAAGGGCGGTCATCTCATCGAGAGGATTTGAAACAACGATGATGACTGCTTTAGGTGAATGCTTAGCAATGTTTTCTGCAACTCCTCGAACAATTCCAGCGTTAACGCCGATTAAATCCATGCGGCTCATGCCTGGCTTGCGTGGAAGGCCTGCGGTAATGACAACGACATCTGAATGTGCTGTGGCTTCATAACCAGCACCTTCGGCTGTTGTAGTTGCACCGATTATTTTGGTTTCAAAACCTTCGATTGATCGCGATTGATTCATATCGAGAGCTAAACCTTCAGGCTTTCCTTCGACAATGTCGGTTAGCACGACCGTGTCAAAAACATCGTATTCGGCTAATCGAAGTGCAGTTGTTGAACCATAAAAGCCTGCACCTACTACTGTTACTTTTCCGCCCATGGCGTACTCCTTTTTGTGTGTTGTGGCACTGCGTAAACTCTACCGTCCGTGAGGAAGTGCAACTGCCAGAGCAAAAAGGGCTATTGCGATAATGAGTGGAAAATAAAAGTCGAATCTACGACGGCTACGCGCTTTGAGCGCTACTCCTGCAGTGCCGGCTGCGATAAAAAGTGACCCACCTCGCACAATTCCACCTATGCCTAAAGCTACGCCAAGAAGTATCGAGATACTACTGAAAATATTCAGCAGTCGATTAGTTAGCTGCATGCATCAACTACGTTCTTAATCAACATTGCGCGAGTCATCGGACCTACTCCACCCGGCATCGGCGCAACCCATGATGCAACCTCCATAACACCAGGATCTACATCGCCCAATAAACCCTTATCCGTGCGTGAGATTCCAACATCAATGACAACAGCGCCTGGTTTTATCATGGTGGCCTTTAGGAAATGTGCTTGACCGATAGCTGCAACAATAATGTCGGCGTTTTTTGTGTGAGTTAACAAATCTTTAGTACCGGTATGTGTCAACGTGACTGTTGCATTTTCTTGTTTGCGAGTAAGTAGTAAACCAAGTGGGCGACCAACAGTTAAGCCACGTCCAATCACGGTTACCTCTGCGCCTTGTGTACTAACTCCATAATGCGTTAAGAGCTCAACAATTCCATGAGGTGTACATGGCAATGGAGCGTCATAACCAGAGACTAAGCGTCCTAAGTTCATCGGATGCAGCCCGTCGGCATCCTTTGTTGGATCAATTGCTTCTAGAACTCTTTGAGTATTGATTCCTTTAGGAAGTGGTAGTTGAACGATGTAACCAGTGCACTCTGGGGATGAATTGAGATCTTTTATCGCCGCCATAACATCGGCCTCGGTTGCATCGGCGGGCAGATCGACACGAATTGAGTTGATACCAACTTCATGGCAGTCACGGTGCTTACCACCCACGTAGGAGTGAGAACCGGGATCATCGCCAACTAAAACTGTTCCGAGCCCTGGCGTGATGCCACGAGATTTTAATTCGAGAACCCTTACAGCTAATTCAGATTTAATCGAAGCTGCTAATGCCTTGCCATCTAAGATCTGTGCGCTCATATGGCAATCCTATGCCAGCTCTATGCGTGAGAGAAATGGCGCGTGCCTGTGAAGAACATCGCGATTCCAGCGCTTTGCGCTGCAGCGATGACTTCTTCATCTCGAACACTGCCACCAGGTTGCACCACAGCGATGACACCAGCGTCGAGCAAGATTTGTAAACCATCTGCAAATGGGAAAAATGCATCGCTGGCGGCGACAGAGCCCGCCACTCGATCCCCCGCTCTAGTAACTGCAAGGCGCGCTGAATCTACGCGATTGACTTGTCCCATTCCGATTCCAACCGATGCGCCATCTTTACTTAATAGAATTGCATTGCTCTTTACGGCGCGTACTGATTTCCACGCAAACTCTAAATCCTTCATTAATGCATTACTGACTTTTTCACCACTAACCTGAACCCAGGCTGCTGAACTATCTCCCGGTGCATTTATTAAGTCCGTCTCTTGGAGTAAAGCTCCCCCAGATACTGGGCGCATTTCAAGCTTTGAAATAGTTGTAACATCGCACTGTAAAATTCGAATCGAAGGTTTCTGAGCTAAGAGCTCTACTGCACCCGCTTCATAACTTGGCGCAATAACAACTTCGGTAAATATCTCAGACAACTTCTGTGCCATAGCCAGACTCACTTGGCGATTTGCTGCAACTACTCCGCCAAAAGCAGAAACAGGATCGCACTCATGTGCTTTGCTGTGGGCAACCGCTATTTCTGTAGAAATTGCGATTCCACACGGGTTAGCATGCTTGATGATTGCAACACATGGCTGCTCATGATCTAACGCTGCCCGCCATGCTGCATCGGCATCGGTGTAGTTATTAAATGACATCTCTTTTCCATGTAACTGTACTGCGCCAACAATTCCTGCAGGCCCGCCTGAGTAAATCGCTGCACTCTGGTGTGGATTTTCGCCATAGCGCAAAGTATTTTCGCGCTTATAAATTCGGCCAAACCAATCAGGTAACTCTTCGCTGGTATCTAGCCACGTTGCTATCGCTAAGTCATATTCAGCCGTTGTTCTAAAGACTTCTAAAGCCAATGCTTTGCGCTGCTCATAGGTAAAGCCACCAGCTTTGATCGCTTCAATCAAAGCATCGTATTGCGATGTTTTGCAGACGACCGCCACGGAGTTGTGATTTTTTGCCGCTCCGCGCAACATGGATGGGCCACCAATATCAATCTGCTCGATAGATTCAGCAAAATCAGCGCCCGAAGCAATGGTTTCGGCAAAAGGATACAAGTTAATAATGACAAGATCAAAAGGGGCAATATTTAACTCAGCAATTGCATCTAAGTGCTCTGGATTGCTTTGATCGGCCAGAATTCCAGAGTGCACACGAGGATGAAGAGTCTTAACTCGCCCACCCATAATCTCTGGAAAGCCTGTGTACTCACTTACTTCTACTACTGGAATACCTACGGCAGCTAAATTCTTGGCAGTCGAACCAGTTGAAAGGATTTCGATTCCAGCTTCGCTAAGAACTTTTCCAATCTCGAGTAAGCGAGTTTTATCGTAGACGCTAACAAGTGCCCGTCGAATCACTTTACGTTCAGACATGTCGCTCCAAAGTTGGAAGAATTAGCGCAATGGTCGCAACAATGAGACCTCGTTCAACTTTCTTAATTCTCTCATGAAGTGTTGCCTCATCATCACCGGGCAGAATAGGAACCTCCATCTGCGTAATGATTGGCCCAGTGTCGACACCATCATCTACCCAGTGAACTGTTGTGCCGGTTACTGCAACACCAGCGGCAAGTGCATCTCTGACTGCATGTGCGCCTGGAAAGTTAGGCAATAGCGCGGGATGGATATTTATTGTTGGAAATCTATGGACGAAATCAGGGGGAAGGATGCGCATGAAGCCGGCGCTCACCACTAAGTCGGGTTCATATACAGCGACTCGCTCAGTGATCTGAAGATTCCAATCTTGGCGTGAAGCCCCAACGGCAATGACATCGATTGCAATACCCATTGCCTGTGCTTTAACTAAGACCGGTGCTGCATCGTTATCACTTATTACTGCAGCGATTTCTATATCTAAGTCAGCCTGCGAATCAAAGATTGCTTGTGCCAACGTACCTGAACCTGAAGCCAAAATGACAAGGCGATGAGCCATCAACGCTTACCTATTCGAGGAATGTAAAGCGCGAGCAAAGCACCAATAATTAACTCTCCCCCAACACTTAAAGTAAATTTCCAGGGAGAGACTCCTACCGCTGACATTGCATCAGTAATCAAAGCCCCGCTACCGGCATATCCGATAAGGGCAATTATTAGTACAGAGGCAGTCAAACTCTGCATGAGAATTTTTGTATTAAGCGCAACAGTCCACACTGCAAGCAATGCGCCAGAAAGAATAACGATTACAATTCCTAAGAGTGCAAAGTGGAAGGTACCTGAAGGAAGCGCTCCGAGAAGTGGAAAAGCTGGGATGGAATTAAGGTGAAAACTCCAAGGTGAAATCATCGAACCCGATCCAACAGCAAAGCCCGCACCTGAAAAATAACCTAAGGTTGCAACAACGGCATTAGGTAAATACAAAATATTGAGCAAGAGTAAAAGTGAACCACCAAGCAATCCTGGCTCAAGGACGGTAGTTAAGTTCTTTACGGTAGATAAATGGGCAAAAATATTGATTCCAAAGATGATTGATGAGATGCCCAGTAAGAATGCAATAATTCGCGAACTGTAGAGAATCGCCTGCCCAAAAATTAGGCGGCGACCTACTGTTGCGCCGCTAACAAGTGTGAGTGGCAAGAAGAAAAGTGGGGCCAAATACCACACTGGTTTTACTGCGCTCGTGGAAGAGAAAATGGCAAAAAGCGCACCGATTGCGCTATATATAACGGCAAACATTGTTCGTGCTAATGGAATAAGTGATGTGTCATGATCGAGGCGACCAATTGTTCGTGCTATTCCATTTCGTATCGCAAGAATTGGAAATACAAGTGCCCCGAGTGGTAAATACGATAGATAACCTGCAGCATTGACTGGCGGAAGCGCTAGCGAAAATGGCAGTTGGTGCGCCGATAACCAAATCCATAACGCTGCCCGAAGTGGATCTCCGGTGTTTCCGGTGGCGCTACCTGCAGTGGCCCAGGCAAAGAGAGCTATAAAAGATGTAGGTAATAATAGAAGTGCAATGCTGCGCAGCACTTGGGTCAGTGTGACTCCAAGTACGCGCCCGAACATTTCTGTTACCGACCTAAAATATCGCGCAGCAACTGCGCGGTTTCACTAGGAGTCTGGCCAACTTTTACGCCTGCTTCTTCGAGTGCATCTTTCTTACCTTGCGCTGTACCTGACGAGCCCGAAACAATTGCACCTGCATGGCCCATTGTCTTTCCTTCAGGTGCGGTAAATCCTGCTACGTAGCCAACCACTGGCTTAGTCACATATTCGGCGATAAAAGCCGCTGCGCGCTCTTCTGCGTCACCACCAATTTCACCAATCATGACGATCGCAGTTGTCTCTGGATCATCTTGAAATGCGCGCAAGCAATCAATATGTGTTGTTCCAATAACTGGATCTCCACCGATTCCAACTGCCGTACTAAAACCAATATCGCGTAGCTCATACATCATTTGGTAAGTAAGAGTTCCTGATTTTGAAACTAAACCAATAGGCCCCGCACCTGTGATGTCAGCAGGAATAATTCCAATATTTGATTTTCCAGGACTAATTAAGCCTGGGCAGTTTGGCCCAATAATTCGAGTTGTTCCCTTGGTGACTGAGTATGCGTAGAAACTTGCAGAGTCATGAACTGGAATTCCTTCAGTGATAACAACTACCAACGGCATCGCTGCATCGATTGCATCGATGACTGCAGCTTTTGCAAACTTTGGCGGAACGAAGACAACCGAAGCAGTGGCAGCAGTTGCCGACATGGCCTCAGTGACTGTATTAAAGACGGGAAGCTGGTGGCCATCGATTTCTACGACCTGTCCACCTTTACCAGGAGTTACTCCGCCCACAATCTTTGTGCCAGATGCCAACATACGGCGTGTGTGTTTAGTTCCTTCAGAGCCGGTCATACCTTGAACAATGACCTTAGTATTTTCATTAAGGAAGATAGACATTACTTAGCCGCCAATTCTGCAGCTCGGTCAGCTGCTCCATCCATGGTGTCGGCCTGTTCGATGAGCGGGTGTGCCGCTTTAGCCAAAATTGCACGCCCCTCTTTCACATTATTGCCATCTAAACGCACAACAATTGGCTTAGTCGCCTTGTCGCCGAGGAGCTGCAATGCTTGAACAATTCCATCTGCCACGGCGTCACATGCAGTGATCCCACCAAATACATTAACGAAGACGCTCTTCACATCTTTATCACCAAGAATTATTGAAAGGCCATCGGCCATAATCTGTGCCGATGCTCCGCCCCCGATATCTAAGAAGTTAGCCGGGCGAACCCCACCATGCTTGGTGCCCGCATAGGCAACAACATCAAGTGTGCTCATCACAAGACCTGCGCCATTACCAATGATCCCAACTTCACCATCCAACTTTACATAGTTTAAGTTCTTAGCTTTAGCTGCAGCCTCTAATGCATTTGTTGCCGCATGATCTACTAAGGCTTCATGATCAGGTTGGCGAAACTCTGCATTGTCATCTAGAGTAATTTTTCCATCGAGAGCAATTACTTTTCCATCTTTAGTCTTAACCAATGGGTTGACTTCAACTAATGTGGCATCTTCAGATTGGAAAACTTCCCAAAGCTTCAATAGGACATCCGCAACTTGATCGGCAACATCACTTGGAAAATTAGCAGCTGCAATAATCTCTTTTGCCTTAGCCACACTGATTCCATCAACTGCAGAGACGGGAATCTTTGCTAATTTTTCAGGCGCAGTATGTGCAACCTCTTCAATATCCATTCCGCCGGAAACCGAAGCCATTACTAGAAATGTTCGATTAGATCGATCTAGCAAAATAGCTAAGTAGTACTCAGCTTCAATGGGTGCAGCCGCGGCAATCATCACAATGCGAACTTCATGGCCTTTAATATCCATTCCAAGGATTGCTGCCGCTTTTTCGCGAGCATCTTTTGGATTCTCGGCCACCTTGACTCCGCCAGCTTTACCTCGTCCACCTACTTTGACTTGTGCCTTAACGACAACTTTGCCGCCTATTTTTGTTGCTGCAGCTTCGGCTTCATCGGCCGTTGTTGCAACTGCAGCCGCCAAAACTGGCACCCCATGCTTTTCAAATAAGTCACGGGCTTGATATTCAAAGAGATCCACTGGTACTCCGCATCATGTTCAGGGGGTAATCCTAGAGCTTCTCAACGGGTGCATAACGCAGCAACAATCGCTTCTCGCCATACTGTCCAAATTTTATTGTCGCCTCTGCCTTATCTCCCTCACCGGCTACTGAGACGACTGTGCCTAAACCAAATGTGTCATGTGACACACGCTCACCAATACTGAGTTCAATTGAAGAAATCTTCTTTCCTGTCGCTCGAGGTGGTGGTGCTATACGAGAGCGCTTTATCACTGATGGAGACAAAGACGCACTTGATTGATTGCGCCACTCAATCACATCTTCTGGAATCTCATCTAAGAATCGTGATGGTGGGTTGTAGTTCGGAGCACCCCATGTTGAACGATATTCCGCGCGTGATAGATATAAGCGTTCGCGCGCACGAGTTAAACCAACATATGCAAGTCTGCGCTCTTCTTCAATCTCATCTTTTTCACCGAGCGTTCGAGAATGCGGAAAGATTCCATCTTCCATGCCCGTTAAAAATACGGTCGGAAACTCGAGACCCTTTGCAGTATGAAGAGTCATCATTGTGACAACACCTCCATGATCTTCACCCTCTGGAATCTCATCAGCATCTGCAACAAGTGAAACTTTCTCTAGAAAGCCTGAGAGTGAAATCTCTTCATCTTCGAAGAGTTCATCAAACTCTCGTTCTTCGTACTCCATTGAAACGGCAACAAGTTCTTTAAGGTTCTCAACTCGAACTTCATCTTGTGGATCCGTACTATCAATTAACTCTTTTAAGATTCCTGATTGCTCTAATGCAGCCTCCACAATTACTGACGGCCGAGTTTTAGCTTCAACTAATACATTGAGCGCGCTGATCATTGAAGTGAAATCATTGATTGCTTGTGCAGCTCGAGAGGATAAGGCTTCAATCTGTGAGGCTTGAAGTAAACCCTGCCAAAAAGAAACTCCACGCAGGCGTGCAAATTCATCTACATAATCGAGCGTTGTATCACCAATACCCCGCTTAGGAACGTTGATAATTCGGCGCAAAGAGATCTCATCTTCAAGATTTGTCAGAACCCGTAAATATGCCAATAAATCTTTGACTTCACGGCGCTCGTAGAATCGCAGTCCCCCAACGACCTTGTATGGAAGTGCATTTCGCATGAAGACTTCTTCAAATACACGAGACTGGGCATTAGTGCGATAGAAAATAGCTGTATCACCTGGATTTGAGTGTGAATCCTTTTGAAGCTGTCTAATCTCATCGGCGACAAAGTTGGCTTCATCATGCTCGCTCTCGGCGACATAACCAGTAAGGAGTGCTCCAGAACCTGAATCAGTCCAGAGGCTCTTCTCTTTACGGCTCTCGTTCTTAGTGATGACTGCGTTAGCTGCATTAAGAATGTTCTGCGTCGAACGGTAGTTCTGCTCTAATAGCACCGTAGTCGCATTGGGATAATCCAGCTCAAACTGCAAGATGTTGCGGATCGTCGCACCACGAAAGCCATAAATTGATTGATCGGCATCACCAACCACGCATAGTTCAGCTGGCGGCATGCCCTCGTCCTCATTTCCAACTAACTCTTTTACAAGTATGTACTGAGCATGATTTGTATCCTGATATTCATCGACTAAAACATGGCTAAAGCGAGATCTAAAACGGGCTTTTGCTTCGGGAAATCTCTGCAAAACTTCTACAGTCTTGGAAATAAGATCATCAAAATCCATCGCATTGGCACGTTGTAGCCGTGATTGATAGACGCTGTAAACATCGGCTACGACTTGTTCAAATTGATTGCTCGAAGCATTTAAGTAATCTAAAGGCCCTAAGAGTTCGTTTTTAGCATTTGAAATCATGGCCTGAAATTGGCGAGCTGGGTAACGCTTTGAATCTAAGTTAAGTTCTTTTGCAACTATTGTAATAAGGCGCAAAGAGTCCGCAGAGTCATAAATCGAAAAAGAGTTGCTGTAACCCATGCGTGCGGCCTCTTGGCGCAAAATGCGCACACACGCTGAGTGGAAAGTAGATACCCACATAGATTGCGCAACGGGGCCAACTAATTCTCCAACGCGTTCCTTCATTTCGCCGGCCGCTTTATTTGTAAATGTAATTGCCAGAATTTGATAAGGAGCAACGTTTCTGTGTGACATTAAATATGCAATTCGGCGAGTCAAGACTCGAGTCTTACCTGAACCTGCACCTGCCACTACTAACAAAGGCCCACCTGCATGAGTAACTGCCGTACTTTGCGCAGGATTTAGACCTGCAAGCAAAGTTTCATTACTCATCATGGCCTTAAGTCTATTAGGCTAATGCGATGGAACCGATCGCCGATAGTGAGATCAAACGAGTTTTGGTCATAAGTGCCCATCCCGATGACTCTGACTTTGGAGCATCAGGAACCATTGCCCAATGGGTTAAGAAGGGCATTGACGTCGCATATGTTTTTTGTACAAATGGCGACCAAGGTGGCGAAGAGTCGGGATTTACAAAAGAGGAGATGCCTGCAATTCGCCAACGCGAACAACGTGCCGCGGGTGCTGCGATTGGCGTAACCGATATAACTTTTCTCAACTATGTAGATGGTCACTTAGAACCTACTCTTGCTTTGCGTAAAGATTTAGTGCGTCAGATGCGGATTTCGAAACCAGATCGTTTGGTCTGTCAAAGTCCAGAACGTAACTGGGATCGCATCGGTGCCAGCCATCCAGATCATTTAGCTGCCGGTGAAGCCTCGATTCAAGCGGTGTACCCAGATGCGCGTAATCCCTTTGCTTTCACTGATTTGTTGGAAGTTGAAGGTTTAGAACCCTGGCGCGTAAAAGAGATTTGGGTCAGTTCATTTGCACACCCTGATCACTTTGTAGATATCACGGAGACTTTCGATTTAAAGATGAAGGCACTTCATGCTCATGCCTCACAGACTTCTCATAATCCCGAATTAGAAAATATGGTTCGCGAGTGGGGCCAACGAAATGCGGCAGCCGCGGGCTTTGCCGAAGGCCGAATCGCTGAGGCTTTTAAAATAGTTAATACAAATTAATTAGCGAAGCGTTACTGATTTAATTTCAACGCCTTGAATTGGATTTCCATCGGTGGCGTAGTAAGCCTTTCCATCGCTTTGGTTAACTGTGAAAGAACCAACTTCAGAGAGTTTTACTAAGAAATCAATTCCCGAAGTAATCTTTCCCCAAATTGTGTAATTAGGCGGTAACTGTGTGTCTTTATAAACCAAGAAGAACTGGCTTCCATTTGTTTTGGGGCCAGAGTTAGCCATGGCAACCGTTCCAGCTGGATAGTTAGCTGCCTTGTTTGCTGGAAGATTCTCGTCGGCATAACCCTTCCATCCAGTAGGAGAGCCCGAACCAGATGCCGTTGGATCTCCGCACTGCAAAACAAAGAGTCCATCTGTTGTCAGGCGATGACACAGCGAAGCATTGAAATACTTTGCCTTAGCTAGAGCGGTTATCTTTGTAACAGTTAACGGTGCTTGCTTTGATAGAAGTGAAATAACAATAGATCCGCAGTTAGTAACAAGTGTCATGGTCTTTGGCAAGCTCTTATTGACCGCCATAGGCTCAAGAACTTTCATTGGAGTATGACCCTTAGCGGTGACCGCTGCGCAACCGGAGACAGTGGTAGGTCGCTGTGCAGCTTGTACAACGGGAGAAATAAACATGGCGCACAAAACTAAACTCATAAAAGTTGGAGCAACTAACTTCTTTAACATTTTTCTATTCCCATTCGATCGTGCCGGGTGGTTTGCTAGTCACATCTAACACGACTCGGTTGACTTCGCGCACCTCGTTGGTAATACGCGTCGAGATCTTCTCAAGAACTTCATAGGGAACTCTCGACCAATCTGCAGTCATGGCATCTTCGCTAGAGACTGGGCGTAAAACAATTGGATGCCCGTAGGTTCGACCATCGCCTTGCACCCCCACTGAACGCACTTCGGCCAGTAGCACAACTGGGCACTGCCAAATATCACGGTCGAGTCCGGCGGCTTTTAATTCAAAGCGTGCGATCGCATCGGCTTCACGCAGTAAATCAAGACGCTCCTGCGTAACTTCGCCCACGATGCGGATTCCAAGGCCTGGACCTGGAAAAGGCTGGCGCCAAATAATCTCTTCAGGAAGTCCAAGTTCAAGACCAACTAATCGAACCTCATCCTTAAACAATGTACGAAGAGGTTCGATTAAAGAGAATTTTAAATCATCAGGGAGACCGCCAACATTGTGATGAGATTTAATATTGGCAGTTCCAGTTCCCCCACCAGATTCAACGACGTCGGGATAAAGCGTTCCTTGGACTAAGAATTCAACTTCTCCTCCTGATGCAATATCACGGGCTGCTTTTTCAAAGGCTCGGATAAATTCGCGACCGATAATCTTTCGCTTTTCTTCAGGATCAGTTACCCCTTTAAGAGATGCGAGAAAAACCTCTTTAGCATCGATAACAACTAAGTTAATGCCAGTTGATGCCACAAAGTCACGCTCTACTTGCTCGGCCTCACCTTTTCGCAAAAGCCCGTGATCTACAAAAACGCATGTTAATTGAGTGCCTACTGCGCGTTGAATGATCGCTGCCGCAACCGCTGAATCAACTCCACCAGATAGGCCGCATATCACTCGCTTATCGCCAATGATAGTTTTAGCTTTGGCAATTTCGGTCTGAGCAATATTGGCCGTAGTCCATGTTGCTTCACACTTAGCTATGTTGACTAACCAGTGTCGCAGAATCGCTTGACCATGCTGGGAGTGCAAAACTTCAGGGTGGAACTGCACGCCGGCTAACAAACCTGATTCATTTTCAAAAGCAGCGATTGGCGTATCTGCAGTAGTTGCACAAATGGTAAAACCAGATGGCGCAGTAGTAACGGCATCGCCATGAGACATCCATACATGTTGTTGTATGGGCAGTGATGTGAAAATCTTTGATGCCGCATTAACCTTAATCTCGGTCCGTCCAAACTCAGACTTACCTGTGTGGCTTACAACGCCACCTAGGGCCTCAGCCATCACTTGGAAGCCATAACAGATACCGAAAGTTGGAATACCTAAATCAAATATTGAACGATCAATGATTGGGGCATTGTCGGCATAGACGCTCGAAGGTCCGCCAGAGAGAATGATTGCTGCAGGGTTTTTAGCTTTTATTTCTGCAGCGGTAATTGTTGAAGGAACTATCTCTGAAAATACCTTGGCCTCGCGAACCCGGCGGGCAATGAGTTGTGCATACTGCGCACCAAAATCGACAACAAGTACGCCGTGAGATTTAGGCACGATGAATAAGAACCTCTACGCGCTGGAACTCTTTAACATCTGAATATCCGCAGGTAGCCATTGCGCGACGCAGAGCCCCAAAGAGATTCATAGAGCCATCCGATGTATGTGATGGGCCAAGCAAAATCTCTTCTAAGCTTCCAACGGTTCCCACGGCGACGCGTTCTCCACGTGGCAAAACTTGGTGATGAGCTTCAGAGCCCCAGTGCCAACCAAGTCCTGGTGCCTCAAGTGCTTTTGCAAGTGGTGAACCCATCATGACCGCATCAGCGCCACACGCAATAGCCTTTGCGATATCACCACTTCGGCCAACTGCACCGTCGGCAATAACGTGAACATAACGTCCACCAGATTCATCTAAGTATTCGCGACGAGCCGATGCAACTTCGGCAACGGCTGAAGCCATAGGAACTTCAATACCTAAGACTTTGCGCGTTGTATGTGTTGCCCCGCCACCAAAACCTACGAGCACTCCAGCAGCTCCTGCGCGCATTAAGTGAAGCGCAGCAGTTGCCGTAGCTACTCCACCAACAATAACTGGAACGTCGAGTTCGTAAATAAACTTCTTTAAGTTCAAGGCCTCAGTCTCTGCGGCAACGTGTTCGGCGCTCACTGTTGTTCCGCGAATAACAAAAATATCCACGCCAGCATCGATAACCGCTTTATGCAACTGCGCGGTGCGTGCAGGTGATAGCGAAGCGGCAACAGTTACGCCAGCTTCACGAATTTGTTGGATGCGCTCTTTAATAAGCTCGGGCCTAATGGGTGCGTTATAAATCTCTTGCATTCGTTTGGTTGCATGCTTATCGGGCATCGATGCAATTTCACCTAATGGAATACGTGGATCTTCATATCGAGTCCACAAACCCTCAAGATTTAATACGCCAACGCCACCTAAGCGACCAATTTCAATGGCAGTCTGTGGCGAAACAACTGAGTCCATTGGCGCAGCCAACATGGGTAAATCAAACTTGTAGGCATCGATCTGCCATGAGGTTGAAACCTCTTCAGGATCGCGAGTGCGGCGGCTTGGCACAATTGCAATATCGTCAAAGGAATAAGCAGTTCTGGCACGTTTTCCAGGTGCAATCTCGATCTCGCTCATGCGCGGCCCCTCTGTTGGTAGTTAGGTGCATCGGCAACATGGGCAACGTCATGTGGGTGACTTTCCTGCAGGCCGGCAGCGGTAATTTGAATCAAGCGACCTTCACGACGAAGAGTTTGAATATCAGGTGCTCCTGCATATCCCATTCCAGAGCGCAGACCACCAACTAATTGATGCACAACATCCGCAACGCTGCCACGGAAAATAACCTTGCCCTCAATACCTTCAGGAACAAGCTTGTCTTCAGATAAAACATCATCCTGCATATAGCGATCTTTTGAATATGATTTTTGTTCACCACGAGATTGCATCGCACCCAATGAACCCATGCCGCGATAGGACTTAAATGTGACACCCTTAATTTCTACAAGCTCACCTGGTGACTCTTGGCACCCTGCAAGTAATGATCCCAGCATTACTGAGTTGGCCCCGGCCACAATTGCTTTAACTATGTCTCCTGAGTATTGAAGTCCGCCATCGGCGATTAATGGAATGCCGGCTTTATTACATGCTTTGGCCGCTTCCATAATCGCAGTAATTTGTGGAACACCAACACCTGCAACGATTCGAGTTGTACAAATTGAACCTGGACCAACACCAACTTTTACCGCATCGGCTCCAGCGTTGATTAACGCTTGCGCACCTGCACGTGTTGCAACATTACCGCCGATGATTTCAGTCGTTGGTGAAAACTTTTTGATTCGCTCGATAGCATCTAGTACGGCGCGATGGTGACCATGTGCCGTATCGACAACAACAACGTCTACTCCGGCTTCAATGAGTGCTTGCGCACGCGCAAAACCATCATCGCCAACACCAACGGCCGCACCTGCTAGACCAACATTCTTAACTAGCTTTACGTGGGTAACTTGATCAGCGATTGGAAGGTTGCGGTGAATAATGCCAATTCCGCCAGCTTTAGCCATAGCAATTGCCATGGCCGATTCGGTGACGGTATCCATGGCCGATGAAACAAGTGGAATTGCCAGTGTTATGTTTCGAGTGAGTTGTGCAGATGTATCTACTTCGGAGGGAACAACGTCAGAGGCATCGGGCAACAGTAGGACGTCGTCGTAGGTGAGCCCCAGCATTGCTATCTTGTCGCTATCGCTCACCATGGCCCCCTTTCGTAAGGTGGGCAGTCTATCGGGGCTTTTACAGCCCTACTGCACGCTCAATTTCAAGGCAGGCCTGCGATAAATCCTCTACAACTGCTACGCCAGTGCACTCTTCACGGTTCCAACCAGGTCCACCAATCACGATGCGTGGCGATGGCCGAACTGCAGGTAGTTCTCGGAAGAAGTCAGGATCGGCATTCTTCTCCAACTGCGCCCAAAGAAAGACAGCTGGTGGCGCAGTGCGCGTGACTATCGCAGAAATTGCATCAAAGGGAGTTCGAGCGCCTAGGAAATGGCTTTCAATTCTTCGCTCTGCTAATGCCGCCGCTAATGCATGTAAAGCAAGACAGTGCAGCTCCTCACCAATTGAAGCTAACAAGATGGGGGTTGCATTTACTGGCTTCATCTTTGTGTTAAGCGGTTCGCGCAAAATGCGAATGAGCGTCTCAGTCAATAGATGTTCTACATCGATGCCTTTTCCAGTATCTTCCCAATCCTTTCCAACCAGAAAAAGTAATGGGGCGATCACGTGAGACCACGTTGAAACAACACCATTTTTACTTAGGCATCTGCGCAGTTCACTCTCCACAAAAACCATGTCTAATTTCTTAGCCGACTTATGCAGTGTAGAAACCAACTCCACTGCATCGGAAATTTCATGTGAAATCACTGCGGTCTCACCTAAGCCTTCAAGACCCCTGGCCGTTTGGGCGGCATCGCACGCTGAAACACCAGTTGAGATGAGTCGGCGCATCACCATTAATTTCGCCAGATCGAGTGGAGAGTATTTTCGGTGGTTGCCAACCTTATGCTGTGAGGGCCCTAAGCCGTAGCGTCGATCCCACGTGCGCAGCGTGGCAGGTGCCACCCCAAGGCGACGGGCCACAGCGGCCACCGTCAAGAGCTCCTCGTTGGGCTTCATAGGCTTATCGTTGCGTGAATATGCTCAACCCACCACTCCAAAGCAACATGTATCACGGCATGGTACCGATGGACTTGAACAACCTATGAAGCGGTTGTATGGTCTTCCTATGGCCGAACTCTCCAGATTACCCCGCCCCATTGCCGATGAATGGGAGTGGCAGTATGAGGGTGCCTGTCGTGACTTGCCAGCTGAGATGTTTTTTCATCCAGATGGTGAGCGAGGTCCGCGACGTCGTAACCGAGAAAATACCGCTAAAGCTATCTGCATCTCATGTCCGGTGATGCTCGCATGTCGCACTCATGCCTTAGCGGTTCAAGAGCCGTATGGAATCTGGGGCGGATTATCTGAAGATGATCGCCTTGTCATTATTGGAAAAGATGTGGCCCCAGATATTTCTCATGCATCATAGTTTTCCCTCCTCCTAAGAAAAAAAGCCCCTCGCAATCTGCGAGGGGCTTTTTTTATTACATCTATTAGTGAGAGTGTCCGCCTGGACCATGTGAATGTCCATTAGCTCCGGTTTCAGCTGGTGCATCGGCAGGACGTTCAAAGACAACTGCTTCAGTTGTAATAAACATCGCGGCGATAGATGCGGCGTTAGCAAGTGCTGAACGCGTTACCTTCACTGGATCTATGACGCCATCTTGTGCAAGATCTCCATAGACATCAGTTGCAGCGTTAAAGCCTTCGTTATCTTTCATGGCGCGAACTTTTGCAACTACAACGTAGCCTTCAAGTCCAGCGTTTTCTGCAATCCAGCGAAGTGGCTCATCGCATGCTTTACGCACTAAACGAACTCCAACAGCTTTATCGCCAGTGAAGCCAAGATCACCTTCTAAAACATCAGCGGCGTGTACAAGTGCTGCGCCTCCGCCAACAACGATACCTTCTTCAACTGCTGCACGAGTTGCAGAGATTGCATCTTCGAGACGGTGCTTCTTCTCATTGAGTTCAACCTCAGTGTGTGCACCAACTTTGATAACACAAACGCCACCAGCGAGTTTTGCAACGCGCTCTTGCAACTTCTCTTTATCCCATGAGGAGTCCGAGTTTTCAATCTCTTTACGAAGCTCTGAAACACGAGCTGCAACTGCTCCCTTGTCTCCAGCACCTTCGATAATTGTTGTTGCATCTTTTGAGACCACGATGCGACGTGCGCGACCTAAGTCTTCAAGAGTTGCAGCATCGAGCTTCATTCCTACTTCAGCTGAAATAACCTGCCCACCAGTAAGTGTTGCGATGTCTTGCAACATGGCCTTACGGCGATCGCCAAAGCCAGGTGCCTTAACGGCAACTGAGGCAAAGACTCCGCGCATCCGGTTTACAACCAGCGTAGATAGGGCTTCACCTTCGATGTCATCGGCGATGATTAATAGTGGCTTTGATGCAGCCGATACCTTCTCAAGGATAGGAAGCAAATCTGCGAGCGCAGAGATCTTTCCAGCTGAGATCAATACGTATGCATCTTCAAGGATTGACTCCATGCGATCTTGATCTGTTACAAAGTATGGAGAGATGTAGCCCTTGTCGAACTGCATACCTTCAGTGAATTCTAGATCCAAACCAGTTGTGGATGCCTCTTCTACAGTGATAACGCCATCTTTGCCGACGCGATCCATTGCTTCAGAGATTAGATCTCCGATTGCACGATCTTGAGCAGAGATAGTCGCAACATCTGCAATCTGTGCCTTGCCATTTACTGGCGTAGCTTGTGCGCTAAGTTTTTCTGAGACTGCAGCAACTGCAGCTTCGATTCCAGCTTTAATATCCATTGGCTGTGCGCCAGCGGCTAAGTTGCGGATACCCTCTTTGACCATTGCTTGTGCAAGGACGGTCGCAGTTGTTGTTCCATCACCAGCGACATCATTGGTCTTAGTTGCAACTTCTTTAACTAACTGTGCGCCCATGTTTTCAACTGGGTCAGAGAGTTCAATCTCTTTAGCAATTGTCACACCATCATTTGTAATAATTGGAGCACCGTATGACTTTGCGATAACTACGTTGCGACCCTTAGGTCCAAGGGTTACCTTGACTGTGTCGGCAAGAATATTGACGCCACGTTCCATTGCTCGACGAGCGTTGTCGTCGAATTGAAGGGACTTTCCCATTTACTTCTCGATTACAGCGAGAATGTCGCGAGCTGAAAGTACCAAGAGGTCATCTCCACCATGCTTGATTTCAGTTCCGCCGTACTTGCTGTAAAGAACAACGTCGCCAACTTTGACATCCATTGGAACGCGTACGCCATCATCAAAGCGACCTGGGCCTACAGCGATGACAACGCCCTCTTGTGGCTTCTCTTTAGCTGTATCTGGAATAACTAGACCTGATGCTGTTGTTGTCTCTGCCTCACTGGTCTTGATAACGATGCGATCTTCAAGTGGCTTAATGGCCATGTCCATAACTCCCTTTGCGTTGTTTTGCTCGTGCGGGCCCGGTTAGCAGTGTGGACCCGTGAGTGCTAACGCAAGGTTAGAGGTGCCTATTGCCAAGGGCAAATCGAGCCTACGACAGGCTTATAACCCCCACTGGCAGGCTGGAATCGGCATCAAAGGCGATTGGGCTGGGGGCACGGTTAGCTGCGACCATCAGGGAGCCAAGGGCTGCGACCATCGCCCCGTTGTCGGTGCACAGGCCAGGAGCCGGGATTCGAAGGCGTATGCCTGCCTTTTCGCAGCGCTCCAAAGCTAGCGCTCGCAAACGGGAGTTAGCTGCAACTCCCCCGGCAATTACCAAGGAATCAATTCCCGTTGCTTTACAAGCAGCTAAGGATTTCAACAACAAGACATCGACGATCGCCTCTTGGAAAGATGCCGCGACGTTGGCCTTTGCATAATCAGGTGTGGCCTCTAAATATCTGGCAACGGCAGTTTTTAACCCCGAGAATGAAAAATCAAAGGGGCGAGTCTGCCAATCATTAGATGTTGTTACGCCACGCGGAAAATCGATTGACTGCGCATCTCCAGATTGGGCTAATACATCGATAGCTGGGCCGCCTGGGAAACCTAACTTCATTACACGAGCGATTTTATCGAAGGCCTCTCCGGCCGCATCATCCATAGTTGCACCAAGTTTAGTAATCGAAGCGGTTATGTCATCGACCTGTAAAAGTGAAGAGTGACCACCACTTACTAATAGTGCAATCGTTGGATCTAAAGGTTCGTCATGCGTTAAGAAATCGACGCTGATGTGTGCAGCTAAATGATTGACGGCATAGATGGGTTTATCGAGCCCGAGAGCTAATCCAGTTGCTGCGCTGACCCCGACCAGAAGTGCGCCGACTAAACCAGGACCCGCAGTAACGGCAACTGCATCTATATCTTTCAAAGTTAAATTAGAATCCTGTAAAGCTTTTTTAATTGTGGGTTGCATAGCTTCTAGATGGGCACGGCTTGCAATCTCTGGAACAACTCCCCCAAAGCGGGCATGCTCTTCAACACTAGATGCAATAACATTCGCTAGCAAAGTACGACCGCAAACAATTCCTACTGCGGTTTCATCGCACGAGGTTTCGATACCTAAAACTATTGGCGCACTCATTGCAGCTCTTTTCGCATTACGAGGGCATCAAGGCCGGCTCCGTAATAGTTAGTTCGCACTGAGATTTCTTTATAACCAAGTTGCTCATATAGGGCGATTGCTGCGGCGTTCTCGACTCCAACTTCCAGCATCATTGCATTGGACTCTTTATTGATAGCCCAACTCTCTAGCTGTGCCATAAAGGCTTTTCCTATGCCGGCTTTACGATGCGCCGCCAGAACCCCCACAGTTAATACATCGGCTTCAACACCAGGGGCCGGGACCATAGCACCGGCATAACCGATAATTTCATTGGCATCATCTACTGCTACAAGAAAGAAATGTGTACGAGGTACGCCCTTGAACTCTTCTTTAAACTGGCCCATCGACCATGGAGAGTCGGCAAATAATACTTTCTCCAAAGAAACTAAAACAGGAAGATCTAGGGCAAAGGCCTCTCGAAAAGTTGTCATCTATCCACCGTCGCAACTGCATCTGGATGTCGCAAGTAAATAGGTTCGGTAAATTCTTCAACTAATGCAACTAAAGAAATCAGATCAGGAAAGAGATTGTTGTGTATCTCATTTCCTACAACATCTCTCGGAAAACTGACTTCTGGATTACCGACTCGAACTCCATCTATATAGCGTGCCCAATAAACCTCTTTACGACGGGCATCAACGGTAATAATAAAATCATTTGTATTAACTTGCGCTGCGATTGCATCAAGTGAACACACGCCCCGTACTTCTATATTTCTTGACAAAGCAAAGCTTCGTGCAAAGACAATTCCGATTCTTAACCCAGTAAATGG
>QYPG01000041.1 GCA_007279945.1 Streptomycetaceae bacterium
ATGGATCGCACTGCTTGCCGCCGTTGAATCTTTACTCTCTGCGCGAGTTGCCGACGGCATGGCCCACGAGAGCGTTCACTTTGAACCCAACCGCGAGCTTTTTGGTCAAGGAATCGCAACTGTTGCTGCTTCAATTTTTGGAGGCATGCCTGCAACGGGTGCAATCGCGCGAACAAGTGTCAATATTCGCTCACATGCAAAGAGTCGTCTTGCCTCAGTGTTTCATGCACTGGTTCTGCTCTTTATCGCCTTGATCGCTGCACCTTTAGTTAGTCAAATTCCAACGGCGGTTATTGCAGGGTTACTACTTGGCACTAGTTATCGGATTTTAAATCCTGCCTCCATCATGGAATCTCTTCGAACAACTAAGAGCGAGGTAAGCGTTTTAGTGGTTACAGCGATTAGCACTGTAGCCATCGACTTAATTTGGGGTATGGCCATTGGTATAGCGCTTCATTTTCTTCTGGCCAGGTATTCTAAAAAGCCTTCCTCACTATAGAATTCAACCAATAACACTTAAATCAAGGAGCTACCGTGGACAACATCACTGCCTTTAACAATCACCTTCCGGTCAAAGTTCGCTTTGGTGAGGGTGTGGCACAAACTCTGCCGGCAGTCGTGGCCGAACTTGGTACTAGCAAAGTCTTCTTGATGGTTGATAAAGACATCGAAAAATTTAACCCAGCAGCCAAACAACTTATTGATCTGATGAATAGCGCAGCAGGAATCTCTGTCACCCTTTTTGAAAAGCCAGCAGGTGAGCCAACCATTCAGATGGTTGATGATGCTATCGCTGCCCTCAAAGCAGCAGGCTCTGACGTTGTTGTTGCACTCGGCGGAGGATCAGTAATCGATACCGCTAAAGCCGCACGTCTTTGTGCACAACTGAACTGCACCTTCGGCGAATTTCAATCTAAGCCGCCGGTTTATCCAGCACCCACACTTGCTCTGATCGCACTCCCAACTTCTGCCGGAACTGGCTCTGAAGTATCAGGTGGCTCCGTCATCTCTGATCCAGATGCTGGTCGCAAAGCGGGAATTGCCAATGGAAATCTGCGCGCACAAGTTGCACTCGTTGATCCTGTGCTTACTTATTCAATGCCACCGACAATGACGGCTAACACTGGTATCGATGCCTTAGCCCAAGCTATCGCTGGAATTATTGCTAAATGCTCTACTCCCATCGGAGATGCAATCGGTTATGAAGCAGTTCGCATTATGACTCCTGCACTCGTTGCAGCTTTCAAGGATGGCAACGACAAAGCAGCTCGCGCCGGAATGGCATCAGGCAGCATGATGGCTGGACTGACCATGAATATCTCAGATTGCACCGCCGAGCACTCGTTAGGACAAGCCATCGGTGGCTTAAAGCATGTTCCCCATGGTTTAACTATCGGTTTAGTGTTAGTTGAAACTCTGACCCGCGAAGCAAAAATCGTTCCTGAAAAAATGGAGCGCGTTGCCGATGCAATGGGAGTTCCCCAAGATGGCACCAAGGATGGATCTCGCTGCGTTAATGCAGTTCGCAAAATCCTCGCAGAGCTGCAATTCCCCGTTCTCTCATCCCTAGGCTTTGTTGAAGCCGATATCGATGAACTAGCAGAGATTGCACTAGCCGACTTCTTTATTACGCAGGCACCAAAGCCGTGGAGTAAGCAGGAAGTAATCGATGCTTTCATGTCTGCATTAAAGCTAGAAAACCGCGTTGCATAAATAGTGGAGGAAGTTTTAACTAACCCTTCAGTCATCCGGGTAACTGCCCTGCTTAAAGAACTGGGTTGTTCTGGTGAAGTAACGATTCTCTCTGACTCTGCCCGTACCGCCCTTGATGCTGCGCAAGCTCTTGGTATTGCAGTTGGCCAAGTGGCTTCCTCTATTGTTTTCAAACTTCCTAGTGGCAATCCCTTGCTAGTAATCACAAGCGGGCGTCATCGGGTTGATACCGAATTAGTTGCCAAAAACCTAGGTGTTGAGAAACTACATCGCGCCGATGCTGATTTTGTTAAGAATGCATCGGGCTTTTCAATCGGAGGCGTCTCCCCTGTTGGCTGGGTTAATCAACCAGAGATTACTTTAATAGATGTCGCACTTAATGAGTATGAAGTCGCCTGGGCCGCAGCAGGGCACCCGCATTCGGTTTATTCGACTTCTTTTGCTGAGCTGATGCGAGTAACCGGTGCAACACCTATGGTTGTAGGCGACTAAGTATGAATACCCTTGGGATGATCGCCATCGTTGTCGATGAATATGATCTGGCAATTTCACATTACGTGAATGATTTGGGCTTTGAATTGATAGAAGATAATCAAATAACACCAGAGAAAAGATGGGTTGTTGTCTCACCCGGCAGTGATGGAGCCAAAATACTGTTAGCAAAAGCTTCTAATGACAAACAAAAGTCAGCTATCGGAAACTCGACTGGCGGTCGTGTGGGATTTTTCTTGTACACCACAAACTTTGCCGAAACCTTCCAAACCTACAGTTCCCGAGGCATTGAATTTATCGAATCCCCTCGCCAAGAGCCATATGGCCAAGTTGTTGTTTTCCTAGACAAATACGGAAATAAGTGGGATTTAATTGAGAAGAAATAGGAACCAGCAGAGGCAGATATTCCGCACTGGATTAAGGATGTTGCTCTTCTGACAAGGGTGTCCCAATAATTGAAGTAGGTCCACTAACCGTATAGCCAACCCCTAATGCTTTAGTTGAAGAATCTGCTCCCCCGCTTAAACCAAATGGACTCATTGCGCCTTTTCTTGCTTCCTTGTTTTCAGTGCGCAGGAGTTCAAGTTCAGAAGTTGAAAGTAAAGGCTTCTTTCGTTTTCGCCAAAAGTTTAGGGTGATTTTCATGGAATTAAGGTTGCAAATTCACTTTCATAGTTAAAAGTATGGCATATACCTGTATGAGACACTAGGTTAATGAAATCAAAGATCTTTGAATGGCTTGGTGTTGTAACGGCGATTGTTTATTCACTTCTTGTTGCAGCCAATATCGGCGCGGAGTTCATTGGTTTTTCTCTTTTACTAGCATCATCTGCCCTTATTGGTATTTGGGCTTTCTTGGGTAAACACAAAGGGATTCTCTTTCTGCAGTTCTTTTATGCTGCTGCTGGAGTCATTGGCATGATTCGCTGGTTCTAAATGATAGTTGCCTATTTTTGGAAGATTAAGCCGAGCGTAATTCCATTTGCACTTGTTGCGATGGCATTAGATCGATTCGTATTACGTTCTTCTTCCAACGTGGGCTTCTTTAAATCACTCGGTACAGGCAAAGGTGAAACCTTTACTCCATCCGATGCCAACGTACTTCGGTGGGGTTTAATTGCACAAGTACATGATGTTGAAGTTTTTGATAAATCATTTGTAATCAGACAGTGGCGCAAAAACTGTGTCAGCGAATTTCGCGCAGTGATTGAACCAATTTCATCACATGGCAAATGGGCTGGCAAAGAACCATTCACACCGTCGGCGCAGAACTGGGATGGTCAGGTGGTTGCAATCACACGTGCACGGATTGCTTGGCTACAAAACTTTAGATTTTGGCGAGCGGTACCTCCAGTAACAGCTTCGCTGAAGTCGGCTCCAGGATTAATTGCTGCTATTGGGATTGGAGAAGCGCCCATCGGATTGCAAGGTACTTTTTCCATCTGGGAATCCCCCGCAGCGCTGCGAGATTTTGCATACCGCGGTGATGCTCATACAAAGGCGATTGCAGCCACAGCTACGTACAAATGGTATTCAGAGGAGCTTTTTGCACGTTTTGCGCTGCAAGATATGCGTGGCTCAATTAAGGACTAAGCCCTGAGATAGGGCAGACTTATATCTATGTCGATCCGCCATTATTCACCGCGCCGGAATCGCCGCGGACGCATGTCGCCTCGAATGAATGCATTGCTAGCAACGGTGTTAGCAATCGCTATATCTCTTCAAATTGCATACCCACTCATTGATGGTGAGGCTTTACGTCTACTGACAATTGCCGTTGTCTATTGGGGCGCAGGGGCCATGCTTCTGCACGCTCTCATGGCATATGGATCACGATATGCCTTTACTTATTTAGGTTTTACATTTTTTTACGCACTTTTAATTGAAAATATAGGAGTAGCAACGTCATGGCCATTTGGCGAATACTCATATTCGCCCGATCTTGGCTTTCAGTTATTTTCTGTTCCACTCGTAGTTCCATTTGCGTGGATCATGATCGCTCACCCGGTTTTAGTTATCTCTCGACGCATCGCTGGATTTTGGGTTTTTCTATATGGTGGAGTTGCAATGGCAGCGTGGGATCTTTTTCTAGATCCGCTAATGGTTACATCTGGTCGTTGGACGTGGAAAGTAACTGGAGCTCACGTTCCCTTTCAACCAGAGGTTCCACTGTCCAATACTTTTGGCTGGCTGTTAACTGGGATGGGATTAATCGCCTTATTGCACCTGATGCTCCCCCGTGATCGACGTAAAATCAGCCCCTCATTTTCTGCTGTTGATATTTTTGTAGCATGGACGCTCTTTTCTGGTGTCATTGGAAACCTTTTCTTTTTTCACCGACCAGGAATTGCGCTCTTTGCTGGATCCATCTTTGGCGCTGTGACAACGCCTTACTTTTTTGCGAGATGGTTGGGGCGGCCTTAAAACTAAATGTTTCTCTTGATAGCTACTCCGGTACTTCTGATAACGCTCATCTCAATTATTAATTTTCTAACAATCATTGAGCCTAAATCCAGTTCCCTTACTGAGGAGTTCATTAGCGTCATACTCCCAGTTCGAAATGAAGCAGCAAATATTCATGAATTAGTAGCCTGCCTCAAGGCGCAGACGCAATTGGAAAGCGTTGAGTTCATTTTCTTAGATGATAATTCTGAGGATGAAACTTTGTCGCTACTTGAAAGCGAGTTGGCAGGCTTATCCGACTTTAGAGTTATCAAGGGTGCACCACTTCCGCACGGATGGATAGGTAAGACGTGGGCATTACATCAACTTCTACAAGCATCCAGTGGCGAAATCATTGTCTCTATCGATGCCGATGTTCGGATTACATCAGATGCAATCAGTCGTTCATTGACTTCTTTAAAGAACTTAGGCCTAGATTTCGTCTCCCCCTACCCCCGTCAGCTAACTCAATCCCTTGCCGAACGTTTAATTCAACCCCTCTTACAATGGTCATGGATGGCAACCCTTCCATTAGCAATCGCCAAAAAAACCTCACATCCATCGATGGCCGTTGCCAATGGACAGTTTTTTATTGTTCGCCGGAATGCATTATTACTAGCCGGTGGTTATAAATCCGTTAAGTCTAATGTTCTAGACGATATGTTTTTAGCGCGTAATTTAATTAAATCTGGCTCCCATGGCATCGTACTTAATGGAGCTTCTATTGCTACATGTCGTATGTATTCGTCGTGGAGCCAAATCGAAAGTGGTTATGGAAAATCACTGAACCGGGCCTTTGGTCCTATCGTTGGATCAATCTTCGCAATTGTCTTTCTCTTTATTACCGGGATCGCACCGATTGTTGTGGCGTTTACCGGTGCATCGTGGGGATGGATTGCATACTCATTGGTCGTTGTAACACGCATGTTGAGTGCCCTTCGGAGTAAGGGGCGAATCATTGATTCGCTTGCACATCCAATTTCATCTATCGTGCTTATTTACCTCATTGTGTATTCGTGGTTAAAACGCGGAACTATCGAATGGAAGGGCCGCACTGTATGAAGATCGTTGTAGTCGGTGCCGGTATGGGTGGCATGACCGCGGCAGGCCGTTTGGCTCGAAGCGGCCATGATGTAAGCCTGTACGAGGCAAGTGATACCTACGGTGGAAAACTTCGTACCGAATGGATTGGAAAGTCAGCCTTTGATACCGGGCCTTCACTTCTAACACTTCCAGCAGTCTATAAAGATTTCTTTATCCGCACAGGCAAGCCACTTGGTTTGCTGTGTGAAATTACTCCAGTCGACCCATCCTTTGATTATCGATTCAGCGATGGAACCAGTGTTAAATTCGCAAATCTTTCACGTTTTAACACACTTAATGCGATTCGAAGTTCGTATGGTGATGAAGTCGCGAGCCAGTGGGATGCGCTGCTGCGTAGAGCAGAAAAAATGTGGGACGTTTCGCGAGAGCCTTTTGTTGAATCAGAGCTTGGCTCACCTCTCTCACTACTCAAGCGAACTAGCATTCTCAAAGATATATTTACAATTACTCCGTGGAAGTCTTTGAGAAAACTCGCCGATGATTTTCTGCCAGATCAACACCTTCGCTTCATTCTCGATCGATATGCAACCTACAGCGGCTCTGATCCACGCAAAGCCCCAGCAGTGCTTGCCACTATCGCATTTGTTGAAGAGAGTTTTGGAGCTTGGCACATCAAAGGTGGACTTGGAACTCTTGCAACTTTAGTTCATCAACGTTGTGTCGATGTTGGAGTTAATTTTTACTTTAACTCTCACGTTGCTGAAATTACAACTAATAAAGGGCGTGCTACCGGTATTCGACTCTCCGATGGCAGCATTATCGATGCCGATGTCATTGTCACTAATGTCGATGCAGCAGTTACTTATAACAAACTTATTCAAGGTAATAAAAGTAAGTTAAAGAAAGTGCGCAAAAATTTAAGTCAGGCAGATCCATCTATCGCCGGCTTTACAGTGCTGGTGGGAGTTAGAAAAGATGGATCAGCGCCGCTTTCTCATCACACTGTACTTTTTCCAGAGAATTACGACGCTGAGTTCGATGCGATTTTTTCTAGCAAGACACCAGTGGAGAAGCCCACCATCTATATTTGTGCTCCGATTGATGATGCAATGACTAAGGATGAGACCCTAGAGAGCTGGTCTATTTTAATTAATGCCCCGCATCATGGCGTAAATGGCTTTGATTGGAGCAACGAAAATTTCAACCGCACATATGCCAATTCAATAATCGATCAGATTGAAGAACGTGGCATTGCAATTCGTGCTCGCCTTGAGTCATTTACATTTAGAACGCCCGCTGATCTTGAGGCGTCAGTCGGTGCTCCAGGGGGCTCGATTTATGGAACTTCTAGCAATGGATCTCGTGCAGCTTTTATGCGCGCTAAGAACCGTTCGCCGATTAAGAATCTTTACTGTGTAGGCGGCTCAGCCCATCCTGGTGGTGGATTACCACTCGTTGGACTTAGCGGAGAAATTGTTGCTAACGCAATTGGAGACGCGCGTAACGCACAACCATCAAGAAACTAACGATCTGAACAACCAGAAAAATACTTGCAGCCAAGACAACACCAGGTAAATCCAGAAGTGCAAGTATTAGAATAATAAAAATAAAACTAGCACGCATTGGTCGCTCAGCTGGCGTTACGATTCCAATATCTGAAACACCAAGTGAAACAAGTTTTGCGCGCGCATACTCTTGAAAAGCTGAGATGCTCCACAGTGAAATTGAAAGCCAGGCTGGCACCCCCACTGCATAAAGGGCATACAACCAAAAAGCTTCGCTGATGCGATCAACAACGGAATCCAGGGTTGCTCCCCAAGCACTATCTCTCTTTTGAAAAATTGCGACGCTGCCGTCAATTCCATCGCAAAACAACGAATAGACCAAGAATAAAACCGCCCACCACGTAGTGGCTGTAAGGGCAGTTATCGCTGCACTGAGCAGACCAAGAAGGGTTAATACATTAGGTGAGATCCTTAGCAAAGTTGCAATCAAACCAAATCGATATGAAATCTTTAACCAGGCGGCAACAATGCCTGTTATGGCGGCGTCACCATGTAAGGAACTCCACTTTGCATAAAACTCTTCTTTAGTGAGCACTGTGTAGGCTTTCTTAAATCTCTAGAGTGATTGTTGCATTGTGAATAGTATAGAAGTCATAGGTTGGTCGGCCAAAGCCTTAGGCCCACAAGATATGGGTTTGATTCATGCCGTGCGGGCTTTATTTGGTAGCAACACTCCAATAAATACGAAGTGCGGACTAGCACTGAGTGAGGGTACCGTTGAGGTGTGAGTTCAGTAGCCAATAGCGAATTGCAAGAGATTCGCGACGCCGTTGATATAGAGCTCTCTGCATTCTTAAAGCAACAGAGTGATTTTCTTGACTCAATATCAAGTGATTTGAAGCCTGTATCGCAAGCTTTATCATCATTTGTCCTAGATAGTGGAAAACGTTTGCGGCCTCTATTTGCATATAGCGGTTTTATCAGTGCTGGTGCAGAAATCTCTGCGCCAGTGATCAGTGCCATTGCAAGCCTGGAACTCTTGCAGGCATGTGCACTCATTCATGATGACTTAATGGATGGCTCAGATACGCGGCGAGGGAAACCTTCTATTCACCGCCACTTTGAATCTATCCACGTTCAAGACGAGTTAGAAGGTTTTGCTCCAGCCTATGGTTTAGCCGCAGCAGTTTTGTTGGGTGACCTTGCACTGGTGTGGTCAAATCAGATGTTAAATGAATCTGGTATTTCGCAACAACAAGTGCGCGATGTTCTTCCTATTCATGATGAAATGCGTGTCGAATTAATGGCGGGACAATTTCTAGATATTCATGAACAGACTCAAAAGAACACTAACTTAGATCGCTCTATAAAGATTGCCCGATATAAATCTGGCAAGTACACAATCGAGCGCCCCTTACATATTGGTGCTGCACTTTCGGGTAAGAAATCATCAGAGCTGATGTCCACACTGTCTGGTTACGGTTTACCGCTCGGCGAAGCTTTTCAATATAGAGATGATTTGCTGGGTGTTTTTGGGGATTCGAGTTTAACTGGAAAACCTACAGGTGATGATTTACGCGAGGGAAAGCGAACAGTTCTGATTGCACTCACTGATGCGCGCTCAACAGATGCGATGCGCGAGACAAGCCGCACATACTTTGGTGCCCCAGATCTAGATGAAAAGGGTGTCAGTATTTTGCAAGAGATGATTGTCACTACTGGAGCTAAAGAGGCCCTAGAGGTTATGATTGATAAGTTAACCGAAGAGTCTTTGAGCGTACTTGAACGACCTGAAATCAATGATAATGGACGAGACTTGTTAACAGAGTTAGCCAAAATTGCTACGAAGAGGAATACATAAATGGTTGCGCGCGTAAAAGGTCCGACTGATCACGTTGTCATTGTTGGTGCTGGCCTAGCCGGTTTAAGTGCCGCCCTCCGCTTAGCCGGTGCAGGTCGAAAAGTTACAGTTATAGAGCGTGAATCTGTACCAGGCGGACGAAATGGTTTACTCAATCATCAAGGTTACGCATTTGATACTGGTCCCTCTGTTTTAACAATGCCTTCACTCATTCAAGATGCATTTAATTGCGTAGGTGAAGATATGAATGACTGGCTAGAACTTATGCCGGTATCTCCGTTATATCGCGCATATTACGATGATGGATCACAAATCGATGTGCATGCAAACACAGATGAGATGGAAGCAGAAATTGCCGCCAAAGTTAGCTCGGCTGAAGCTGCCGGCTATCGCAAATATGTAGATTTTGTGACCAAGCTATATAAGTACGAGATGAATGATTTTATTGATAGAAATATCGATAGCCCACTCAATCTATTAACTCCCAATCTTGCCCGCTTAATCGCCATAGGTGGTTTTCGTCGACTATCACCAAAAGTCAATCAATTTATGAAGGACCCTCGTCTTCAAAAGGTTTACTCATTCCAAGCGATGTATGCCGGTGTGAGTCCGCAACAGGCTTTAGCGATTTATGCAGTTATCGCCTACATGGACTCAGTCAATGGTGTCTTCTTTCCTAAAGGTGGAATGCATGCGGTTCCACGTGCCTTAGCTGGAGCAGCACAAAAGCATGGCGTTGAGTTTAAGTACAACACCACAGTTTCTAAGATTGAAGTAACTAATGGCCGTGCTCAAGCAGTTCTGACTGAAGATGGTCAGCGCATTGAATGTGATGCAGTCATTCTCAACCCCGATCTGCCTGTTGCTTGGCGAGATTTATTGGGTAAGACCCCGCTGTCAGTCAAACGTCTTAACTATTCCCCTTCGTGTGTGACGTTGCTGGTTGGCTCATCAAAGAAATATGATTTTGCCGCACACCACAATATTCACTTTGGTAAGTCGTGGGATGGCGTCTTTGACGAGCTTATTAAACAAAAGAAACTCATGAGTGATCCAAGTGTGTTAGTTACTGTCCCCAGTCACGATGATCCAACTCTGGCTCCACCTGGAAAACATTCGTATTACATTCTCTTTCCAACACCAAACTTGGATGCAGATATCGACTGGACCAAGCAGGCACAGCCATACCGTGATCACATGATCGAAACCTTAGAAAAGCGTGGTTACACCGGCTTTGGTGATGCAATTGAAACCGAAGTTCTTACTACTCCTCTAGATTGGCAGGCACAGGGAATGGAGCGTGGTGCACCTTTTGCTAGCGCGCATACTTTTTTCCAGACTGGTCCATTTAGGCCACGCAACATGGCAGCTGGAATTGAAAATGTGGTCTTTGCCGGCTCTGGAACTCAACCAGGCGTTGGCGTACCGATGGTTTTAATCTCTGGGCGACTAGCCGCTGAACGTATTGTTGGTCCAGTCAAGTAAATGGATGAACTCGATGCATCCTATGCAGAGTGCAAAAGATTAAACTCATTGCACGGGAAGACTTATTATTTGGCGACGCTGCTATTGCCAAAAGCCAAACGTAAATATGTTCACGCTCTTTATGGTTTTGCGCGCTATGCCGATGAAATTGTCGACGATCTTCAATCTACTTTAAGCGTTGAAGAAAAAGCTAGCGCCTTGAACACTTGGGGCACGAATATTGTGAGTGATTTGAAAACTGGTTCGAGTAATGATGCTATTGGTCGAGCATTAATTGATACGGTGCAAAGATTTGCAATTCCACATGCACATTTTGAGGCATTTCTACACTCTATGACCATGGATTTAACGGTGCAGGAGTATCAAACATATGAAGATTTATTGGAATACGTCTATGGCTCGGCGGCAGTCATTGGCTTAGAAATGGTCCCAGTGCTAGGCGTGCTCAATGATGCGGCATATGAAGCCGCAAAGAAACTAGGAATAGCCTTTCAATTAGCTAACTTCATCCGAGATGTTGGAGAAGATCTAGATCGTGGGCGAATTTACCTTCCTATCGAAGAGCTAGCCGACCATGGTGTAACCCGAGAGATGCTGGAAGCTCGAGTTCTGACACCTCAGATTGTGAGCGCCTTAAAATTTCAAATCGATCGCGTTCGACAATTACAACGTGAGGCGACACCAGGAATATCGATGTTGGCACCTAATAGCCGCCCATGTATTGAAGCCGCAAGTGAGCTCTACTGTGGAATCGTTGATGAGGTCGAAAAAATCGGTTATGACATTTTTAATCACAGAGCAAAGACTTCAACGCCCCGCAGGTTAAAAGTATTTATTAAGGCCTACGTGAAACGTCTTGCCGTATCCAATTAGACATAACACCAAGTACTAAGGCAAAACCAAAGAACAGATCTTCAACTGGAGCCGATGCTATGCGAAAACCAATAATGCTATCTGGGCTATACATCACTATATTGCGAGAGGTCAGCCACCAGTTAGTAAGCAGTTGAAAACCAAGAATAATTGCGTAAGACGTCCAAAATACTTTTCGCTTCAGTAGTTGAGTATTGAATAAATACATATCGAAGCTGATGGCGATTACCACAGCTACCACGGCTAGCTGTGTATAGCTCATAATGGCCAGAACTTCTTGGTTTTACGAACCGCCTCAATAGTCATGAGGGCCGCAATGGGAACTACGATGAAAAATAAATACTCCTCTAGTGGAATACACCATGGTCCATAGATTCCAAGAATCTGATCCTTGTCGAAAAGCCAATGTCCATGAGAGATCGCATATTTATCCCAAGCGATAAAGAGAAATGCAACGGGGGCAATTGCTTTGAGCATTCGTTTAACCTGCTTGAGTACACCTACTTTTAAGAAAAGCTCCAGCCAAAATGATCCAGCGACTGTGAAGAGAATCATCGCGAGATATCCATACTTGTGCACGAGATAACGCTACTCTAGGAACTACGGGAGCCGCATAAGGCTGAGAGGGTTTGAGATTCAAACCGACCGATTGACCCGTCCGATAATGCGGACGTGGAAGGGTATATATGTCATCGATTGCTTTTGCTGCTTGGGGTTATGAAGTCTCATATCTGGAGCTCGTTGCCGCCGTTACATCCTTTGTCGGCGTATGGCTGGGCACTACGGGGAAACGAATTACCTGGCCGTGGTGGGCTTTGAGTAGCGCCTTGTACTTGGTTTTCTTTTATCAAGTTGAGCTCTTTGCAAGTGCGGCGCTACAAATAGTTTTTATTCTCGCCGCAGTATGGGGTTGGCGCGATTGGGCACCGACCGGCGCAGTTCCGGGAACTCTCTCACAACGGATACAAATGTATTGCCTGCTTGGAACAATCGTCTCTGTAATTGCTCTCACGCCATTGCTATCTCATATTGGAGCAGCAGCTACATGGTCAGATGCATTTTTATTAATTGGGAGTTTGGTCGCTCAAATATTAATGGTGTATGAAAAAGTTGAATCCTGGATTCTTTGGTTAATCGTGGATGCCGTAGGAACTATTCAATATGCATTGCTGGGATATTGGTTTACTGCAGTTTTGTATGCGGCTTTTACTCTAATCGCAGTACTAGGGTGGAAACGCTGGCATGACACTTATAGCCATTGATGGGCCAGCTGGGGCTGGTAAAACAACGCTGGCTGAGAAATTGCTGCATGAATATAGTGTGGGTCAATCTGTAGCTGTGATTCACATGGATGATCTCTACAACGGTTGGAGCAATCCGCTAAACACTAAATTGACCTCAAAACTCGCTGACATTCTGCGCCGATATAGCCTTGGCTTGGCTTTCGAAATTGAAATATTTAACTGGACGTCTATGAAATTTGATGGCGTTCAAAGAATTCAATCAAGTGACGTATTGATTATAGAAGGCGTTGGTGCGGCACAAAAAATAGTGCGTGATGCTGGGGCTACAACATTTTGGCTCGATATTGAGCCCACTGTTGGACTCCAGCGAGTCTTAGCCCGCGATGGTCTAGAGATTGCACTCTTTATGCACCAATGGCAACTCGACCAAGAAATCCATTTTCTATCAGATAAGACACGCGAAAACGCACAACACATTCAAAGTTCGTGAGGCTAAAAGCCCTAAAATCCACCGTATGTCTGATCTATCGGGAGAAATCATTGATAACCGCTATCAATTGATTCGTCAGATCGCCACTGGTGGGATGGCTTCGATTTATGAAGCCGTAGACACACGACTAGACCGTAAAGTCGCTGTAAAGATAATGCACCCCCATTTAGCCCAAGACGATGCATTTGTCAGTCGCTTCATACGAGAAGCTAAAGCTGCTGCTGCCCTCTCGCACCCAAACATTGTCGCAGTCCAAGATCAAGGGTGGAATCAAAACGGTGTGCCCGCAGTTTTTTTAGTGATGGAATTAATCGAAGGACACACACTTCGTGAGTACCTCAACGAACGAGGTCGCTTTGAAATAAAAGACGCAATCAATTACTTAACTCCAATATTAAGCGCACTTGCGGCTGCACATGCATTAGGAATTGTTCATCGTGATATGAAACCGGAGAATATTCTTGTTTCAAAAGAGGGACGTATCAAAATTGCCGACTTCGGCCTAGCTCGGGGCGAACTCATCGGCTCTACTATGACGGCTGAATCCAGTGTCATTCTGGGCTCGGTCTCATATTTATCACCCGAACAAGTTCAACGTGGAATAGCTGATGCCCGAAGTGATGTCTACGCAGTGGGAATAGTCGCCTTTGAAATGCTCACAGGTGAAAAACCATTTATTGGGGACTCCCCGATTCAAATTGCTTATATGCATGTAAATCAAGAGATTCCATCGCTGCGTTCCAAGCGTAACGAGATTCCCGAGGCGTTAGATGCATTAATTGGCCGGGCCACTGATCGAGATCCAGATAAACGTCCGCGCAATGCTGGAGAATTTTTGGCGGCTCTTGAAACAATCTCTATCGACCTTGACCCAAAGAAAAATCAATTAAAGCTAGATTTGGATCTACCAGTAGAGCCGATACGTGAAAAGCCGCGTGGTAAAGTCAAAAAAATAGTTGAAGAGGTTGTGGAAAAAACCATAGAGGTAATTGAAGATTCTAAATCTCTAAAGCGTTCTGAAGAAAAGAAACATAAATCCAGTAAGCGAGTACGCCGTAATCGAAAGGTTGCAATAGTTCTAGCTATTGCCCTAGGAATTGGCGCCTGGTACACGCTTATTGGCCCCGGCTCACGAATCGTTGTTCCTTCTACCGTTGGCGGAAGTTACGATGATGCGGTTGCAGCATTTAATCCACTTGGAATCACTAGCGTCAAAGTTGAAAAACGCTTTGATGAGGAGATTGCTAAAGGAACCATTATCGAATCTATTCCTCCTGGAGGCGGGCGTATTGATAATGGTGGAAGTGTTACATTAATTATTTCTAAAGGCCCTGAGCGCTACCTAATTCCGGTGCTTAAAGGTTTAACACCTGAAGCGGCAAAGAGTGCAATTGGAAAGTTACCTCTAACAGTTAGAAATGTTTCTGAGGCTTTTAATAGCGAAGTACCCCAAGGATTTGTAATCTCCTCTTCTCCTGAAGCAGGATTACAAGTGAAACGCGATTCTGTCGTGGACCTAGTAGTCAGTAAAGGTATAGAGACAGTTGCTGTTGGTTCATACGTAGGTAAGAGCGGTGACCAAGCTCTAAATGAACTTACTAGCTCAGGTTTTAATGTCGAAAGTACATATGCTTTTGATGAGAAGATTCTTGCTGGTGCCGTCATATCTCAAAATCCCAAGGGCGATGGCTCAATTCCTAAGGGTGCAAAGATTAGCCTGGTTGTCTCTAAGGGTTCTCAATATGTATTTATACCAAATGTCTTTTCTATCGATGAGGCAAAAGCGATAAAGGCCCTCAAAGATTTAGAGCTCAAAGTTATCGTTAAGAAGTTGGGATCAAAAAAGCTTAAAAAGGTAACGAATATTTCGCCAAAGGTTGGTAGCAAAGTTAAACGTGGCAGTACGGTCACAATTACCGTAGGGTAGGTCAATGCCTAAAGCCAAGCCACGAATCGGTGCACATACTCCTACCACCGGTGGTATGGCTAAGCGATCTATTGAATATGCATTAACAACTGGCGCAGAAGTTATTCAAGTCTTCGCATCTAGTCCTCGCATGTGGGCGATGCCTGCAGCTAAACCAGATTTAGATGAGGCCTTTAAAATTAAGGCGGCAGAGTTAGATATTGAAACCTATGTTCACGCCCCATTCTTGATTAACTTAGGTTCACCAACCGAGGCCACGTATCTGAACTCTCTAGCGTCTACTTCTTACTCATTAGGACGAGCAGTTGATATCGGTGCCCTTGGTGTAGTAATTCATACGGGCTCGGCGGTAGATGCGACCTATGTCGATCAAGCGTGGAAGCAGATTCATGAGGGCATGATGCCGATACTCAACGCCCTTGATGATGATGCTCCTTTCTTGCTTTTAGAGCCCACTGCAGGTCAAGGTCAATCACTGGTTAAAAAGCTAGATGATTTAGAGAACTATTTAAAAGCTCTTGAATATCATCCAAAGGTAGGAATCTGTCTAGATACCTGTCACGTCTTTGCTGCCGGGCACGATATTGCCGTTAAAGGTGGAATGACTAAGACCATAGATTTACTCATTCAAATTGCAGGTGTTGAACGTTTCAAGCTGATACATGCCAATGATTCAATGGATGTATGTGGTGCCCTAAAAGATCGCCATCAAAATATTGGAGATGGTCATATCGGTGTCAACGCCTTTGCCGAATTATTAGCACACCCAGCAGTTGCCGGCGTTCCTTTAGTTTTAGAGACTCCAGGTATGGAGAAAAAACATACTGTTGAAGTCGCTCTATTAAAAAAACTCCGCGATAAGAAATGAGCACAGCCAAGCATCAGTGGAAGTTACAGATGGCTCCTTGGGCTCTGCTTACAGTCTCAATGGCATGGGGCCTAGCTTTTGTGGTTATGAAAGATGCGATTGAGCGACAAAGCGTCAACAATTTTCTCTTTACACGTTTTGTACTAGCAATCGTAGTAATGGTTCTGATTCGTCCACGTGTTATTAAATTATTCACTAAAGACCTTGTTCTTAGAGCTTTAGCCGCCGGAGTATTTCTTGGTTTTGGCTATATTTTTCAAACTTTAGGCTTAGCCCGCACTGGGGCTGCTATCACTGGGTTTGTTACTGGGCTCTACATTGTTTTGACACCGCTTCTTGCATCGATAATTTTGCGACAACGGGTAAGTAGATTTACGTGGACATGTGTTGCTATTGCAACAATCGGCCTTGGTTTACTTTCTATCCATGGTTTGACTATTGGCCTTGGTGAGTTTTTAACTTTTATAAGCGCTATTTTCTACGCCCTTCATATTATTGCGCTCAGTAAGTGGAGTTCGGGCCGTGATGCATACGCCATGACTGTCATTCAGTTATCAATGTGCGCCTTTATCTCTGGTTTAGCTTCGATTCCCGGTGGCTACTCCCCTCCACCTGATTTTGGAGTCTGGGCAGTTGTTATCTTCACTGCAGTCTTTGCTACAGCAATCGCATTTATTGTTCAGACCTGGTCGCAAGCACATATGAGCGCCACTAAGGTCGCAGTAATTTTGACTATGGAAGTTGTCTTTGCTGCATTTTTTGCGATCATCTTTGGCGGAGAAAGTCTGACATTACAGAGCTCCATTGGTGGGGTAATGGTCGTCACTGCGATGTATTTGATTGTCATGAAAGAAGAGAAGTAGGCTTAGGCCATGGCAATTGATCTAAGATCCGATACTGTCACCAAACCATCACTTGCGATGCGTGAAGCAATTGCTCACGCACCCGTTGGTGATGATGTTTACGGCGATGATCCAACGGTTAACTCCCTTGAAGAACGCGTAGCTGCACTTTTTGGCAAAGAAGCTGGTGTATTTACTCCTACTGGCTCTTTAGCGAATCAGCTTGCAATTCGCATGCTAGTTGCACCCGGAGAAGAGTTAATCGCTGAAACTAATTCACATATTGTTCGTGCTGAACTTGGTGCGGCTGCCGTCTTTAGCGGCATAACAACTCGTACATGGCCTGCACCCTTTGGATTATTAAAGGCGGCGGATCCACTTGAAATTGCCCGACCAGATTCAGGCCCATATTTAGTCTCCACAACGGCAATTGCCGTTGAAAATACCCATAATTTTGGTGGCGGAACCGTACAACCAATAACTGAGATTGCCGCCCTCCGTAAAGGTGCTGATGCATTAGGTCTAGCTCTGCACTTAGACGGGGCACGAATTTGGAACGCCCATATTGCAAGTGGGGTCTCATTCTCTGAATACGGAAAATACTTTGACACCATAAGCGTCTGTCTTTCTAAAGGCCTTGGCGCTCCGGTTGGTTCAATCATGCTCTCAACCAAAGAACGTGTTTCAAAGGCACGCATTTGGCGCAAACGTTACGGTGCAGGAATGCGTCAAGTAGGAATCTTGGCAGCGGCAGCGCACTATGCCCTTGATAATAATATTGAGCGACTAGCCGATGATCATCGCCGCGCTAAAGATTTAGCGATTGCAATCGCAGCTATAGATAGTTCTCTTATCGATCCTTCAACTGTTGTGACAAATATTGTGGGACTAGATTTAGCGTCAATGCCATTTACCGCCGCCGAACTTTCTCAACGTTGCCGAGATGCTGGTTTATGGATAAGCGCTCTTGGACCAAAGTATGCGCGTCTTGTTACACACATGGATTTTGATGACGCTCAATGCGCCCAAGCTATTGAAATCTTAAAGAAAGCCCTCGTGGCTTAGTAGCCATTCCTTCTTATCAACACCATAGGCATAGTTGCCAAGCGCTCCTCCGGTTTTAACAATCCGGTGACAAGGCACAACTAACATAATCGCATTACTTGCACATGCACTCCCGGCGGCGCGAACTGCTGCATGTGAACCAGCCTTCTCGGCAAGGTCAGAGTATGAAATTACTTTACCGGCATTAACTTTTCGCATAGCTTTCCATGCTGCTTGTGAAAATGCTGCTCCAGGTTGTCGAACTTTGATGGCATTAATCGCAGTTAAATCACCATCGAAGTAATCACTAATAAGATCTGAAATAACTGGAATCACTTTAACGCTCTTTACTTCGCCACTAACGTTGAATGCTGTGATCGTTGAAAGGTTTGCACCTATCAGAATCTGATCATCAGCTAATAAATTGAGGGTGCCAACTGGGGTCTTAAGGGAGGATACGAGTAAAGGCACTCGCCTAAATTAGCGGTCGCGCAACATCTCGGCAACTAAAAATGCCAGTTCTAATGACTGCGCATGATTGAGTCGCGGATCGCAGGCACTTTCATAGCGGGTAGCCAGATCTTCATGAGAAATTTTTTCTCCGCCTCCAACACACTCGGTTACATCATCACCAGTGAGTTCAATATGAACTCCACCCGGGTGAGTTCCTAGGGCCTTATGGACTTCAAAAAAACCCTTTACTTCATCCATAACATCATCAAAGCTGCGCGTCTTATATCCACTGGGGGCTTCATAAGTGTTGCCATGCATCGGATCACAGACCCACAAGACTTTAGCGCCGGATTTGGTCACACCATCGACAAGAGCAGGTAGTGCTTCACGAATTTTGCCCGCACCCATGCGAGTAATAAAAGTTAAACGTCCTGGTTCGCGCTCTGGATCTAATTTATCGATCAAGGCCAGTGCATCTTCGACCGTTGACTTAGGTCCAAGCTTTACACCAATTGGATTGCGCACCTTAGATGCGAAATCAATGTGTGCGCCATCTAATTGGCGAGTACGTTCGCCGATCCAAATGAAGTGTCCAGATACATCGTATGGTGTTCCAGTTCGAGAATCGATACGAGTCAGAGCCTTCTCGTATTCCAAGATTAAAGCTTCGTGGCTTGAAAAGAAATCAACTGATTTAAATGACTCTGGATCAACTCCGGCAGATTTCATAAAGGCTAGAGCTCGGCCAATTTCATTTGCCATTTGCTCGTAGCGAACTCCAACGGATGAGTCACGAATAAATCCCTTATTCCATTCGTGAACCTGCCGAAGATCGGCAAAGCCGCCTTGGGTAAATGCGCGAACTAAGTTCAATGTTGCCGCTGATGTGTTGTACACGCGAACTAAACGATGAGGATCAGGAGTTCTTGAGCTTTCAGTAAATTCAAGATCATTGACTGCATCTCCACGGTAGGCCGGAAGAGTTACATCTCCTCTGGTCTCCATGTCATTAGAGCGAGGCTTGGCAAACTGTCCAGCCATACGCCCAACTTTTACAACTGGAAGAGATGAGTAGTACTGCAAAACTGCAGCCATCTGTAAAATCGTCTTGATTCGATTGCGAATTGAATCGGCGGTAGCTGCAGCAAAAGTTTCAGCACAGTCTCCACCTTGCAACCAAAAAGCTTTTCCATCAGCAGCAAGGGCAATTCGCTTTTTGAGATCATCACACTCACCAGCAAAGACGAGTGGTGGAAAAGATTTCAACTCTGCAACGGCAGCCTTTATAGGTGCACCGTCGGCTCCACCTGGCCAGTTGGGCTGTTGCGCGGCAACTAATCCAGGCGTGAAGAGCGAATCAATCGATGAATTCATAGGTATAAGAGTAGAGAGTTCCATGGCTTCGCGACGTGCGATTAACCAAAGAAAATCTCGGCCTCCTTGTAGCGCTCTAGTGGAACTAGCTTTAACTTTTCAGTAGCCGATGCAAGCGGAACGCGAACGATATCGGTGCCATGGAGGGCGACCATTGTGCCCCAGTCACCTTCATGGGCGGCAGTGATTGCTTGTATACCAAAGCGAGTTGCAAGTACGCGATCAAAGGCCGTGGGTGAGCCGCCGCGCTGAATATGTCCAAGCACTGAAGTCCGTGCCTCTTTGCCAGTCTTAGCTTCAATCTCTCCAGCTAACCAATCACCGATACCTGCTAGCTTGACGTGACCAAAGGCGTCGAGTGATTTATCTTTGACTGCCATATCTCCATCTTGTGGAATCGCACCTTCAGCAATAACAATAATCGGGGCGTAGTGAGATTTGAATCGAGACTCAACCCATTCGCAGACTTTATCTAACGAGAATTTTTGTTCAGGAATCAAAATACATGCAGCACCACCAGCGAGTCCGGCGTGAAGTGCAATCCATCCAGCATGTCGGCCCATAACTTCAACGATTAATGCACGGTGGTGGGATTCAGCAGTCGTGTGTAAACGATCGATCGCCTCAACGGCAATATTTACCGCCGTATCAAATCCAAATGTGTAGTCCGTGTTGTTGAGGTCGTTATCAATAGTTTTTGGAACGCCGATAACTTTGACCCCCAAGGAATCTAGTTTTGTTGCAACACCCAAAGTATCTTCGCCACCGATAGCAATAAGCGCATCGATTCCAGCCTTTGCTAAATTCTCTTTAATCTTTTCAACGCCGCCCTCGATCTTAAATGGATTTGTGCGTGAAGAGCCCAGAATGGTTCCTCCGCGAGGCAAGATTCCACGAGTAGTTTCTAGGGTCAATGGCATAGTCAAACCCTCAAGTGGGCCTTTCCAACCATCGCGAAAACCAACAAACTCATGTCCATACTCTTTTACGCCTTTTCGGACCACTGCACGGATAACAGCATTTAGTCCTGGGCAATCTCCGCCGCCAGTTAGTACACCAATACGCATTATTAACTCCACTAAGAAAAGTTTTATGAAGAAGGGCTCGAACTATCAAATCACCCAACCTATAGTCAACGTTGACTCACACAGTCTAGCCTTCAGTCATGGCTAATCAACAACTCGTCGCCGGCGTGGACTCCTCAACTCAATCGGTAAAAGTTGTCGTGCGAGATGCCACTACTGGCCTGTTAGTTCGCCAAGCTCGTGCGCCCCACCCAGATGGCACAGAAGTTGATCCCCAGATGTGGAAGGCGGCCCTTGATTCAGCCGTTGAACAAGCCGGTGGTCTAGATGATGTCGCTGCGATTTCAATTGCTGGACAACAGCACGGCATGGTCGCCCTAGATAGTACTGGAGATGTAATTCGGCCTGCGCTTCTTTGGAATGATACGCGTTCAGCGCAAGCGGCTGTAGATTTAAATAACGAACTCGGTGGAGATGCACAGATTGCAAGAAAAGTCGGCTCGGTTTTAGTTGCATCATTTACTGCAGCTAAATTGCGCTGGCTTGCAGATAATGAACCCGCAAACGCTGCTCGAGTTGCTGCCGTTGCACTTCCACATGATTGGTTGTCGTGGCAGTTACAAGGTGGAAAAGATTTAGACAAACTTTTTACCGATCGTAGCGATGCTTCAGGTACAGGTTATTTTGATCCAACAACGTCGCACTATCGTGAAGATATTGTGCGTCTTGCTTTACGCCATGATTTAGAAGTTACGCTGCCGCGAATCATCAACCCTGCCGATTTTGGTGGCACTACCTTATCTGGAGTTCCTATCGCTGCAGGTGCCGGTGATAACGCAGGGGCAGCCCTTGGAGTTCAAGCTCAACAGGGCGATGTTATCGTCTCATTAGGAACAAGTGGAACTGCATTCGCAGTCTCTGAGACTCCCACTCATGATTCAACTGGTGCAGTTGCTGGTTTTGCCGATGCAACCGGGCATTTCTTACCATTAGTGTGCACGTTAAACGCTGCCAGAATTTTAGATGCGGCAACAAAAATATTAGGAAAAACCCACGATGAGGTTGGCCAATTAGCCTTGCTCTCACCCGCAGGTTCTAACGGCTTAACGCTGTTGCCATACTTCGAAGGCGAACGCACTCCGAATCGACCTCATGCAACTGGGGTTTTTGCCGGTATGAACTTAAATAACTCGAATCAAAATGATATAGCTCGAGCCATGATCGAGGGAATGTTGTGTGGTTTAGCCGATGCAGTTGATTCACTTATTGCGATGGGAGTTCAAGTTAATCGAGTTATACTCATTGGTGGTGCAGCTAAGAATCCAGCTATCCCAGCAATTGCAAGTGCTATTTTTGGGAGAACTGTTATTGTGCCGCCAGTAGGTGAATACGTTGCCGATGGCGCTGCTAAACAGGCGGCGTGGGCGATACTTGGGCATATGCCAACGTGGAACATTGGAGAAACTAATTCGCACAGTTCTAAATCAACGCCACATGTAATGGATCAGTACCGAACCTTACGCAATAACACTAGTGATTGGTAAAATGACACGTAAATCTTGGATTCAATTTGCCATTGTCGGCCTTCTGTGGGGAATCCCCTATTTGTTGATGAAAGTTGCTGTTGCCGATATTCCACCACCTCTGATTGTTGCTGGACGGACAATCATTGGTGCTAGCATCTTAATTCCCATAGCTATCCACCAAAAATCCTTTATGCATGCCATTAGAGGTATTAAATACGTACTTCCTTACGCATTTCTTGAAATGGTCGGCCCGTGGATTTTGATAACTAATGCTGAAAAAGAAATCTCGTCTGGTTTAGCTGGCCTTCTTGTTGCAACCGTTCCAATTTTTGCCACAATATTTACATCTTTGCGCGGAGATCATTCAGTCTGGCAACCAAAACGAATCTTTGGATTAGTTGTTGGTTTTATTGGAATTGTTGCGCTAGTTGGAATCGAATCGATCACCGGTAGCAGTAATCCGAAGGCCATAGCTATGTGTATTCTCGCCGCCATCCTCTACTCCTATGCGGTCTTGATGGTGACATCAAATTTACCTGGGGTCGATGGCGTTGCAATCAATGGTGTCGCCATGGCAATTACTGCAACTTTCTATACCCCTATCGCCATCGCCATGTGGCCATCGAATCCCGTCTCATTAAATGCGGTCGCAGCCTTGATTGCACTTGGAGTTTTTTCTACAGCAATTGCCTTCATGCTCTTTTTTATTGTTATCAAAGAGATTGGTCCAGCTCGCGGCTCATTGACTACTTACGTTAACACTGCCGTAGCGGTAGTTCTTGGAATCATAATTTTACACGAACCGATTACTTTGGGAATTATTGTTGGCCTGCCATTAGTACTTCTGGGCTCTTATTTAGCTAGCCGCAAAAGTAATTTAGTTGTTATCGCCGAATCCTAAACGCTCCAATAATTTAGGATCCCGCTGCCACTCTTTAGATACTTTTATATGCAATCCTAGGAAAATCTTAGCAACAAGTGCGCGTTCAATATCGGCACGGGCACGGATTCCAATCTCCTTTAATCGACTGCCCTGGTGCCCCAATAAAATCGCACGTTGCGTATCACGCTCTACGTGAATTGTTGCGTGAACATCATAAAAAGGTCGAGAACCTTTTTCTTCGCGCTCACCAAACTCATCGATAGTCACCATAATTGAGTGCGGAAGCTCCTCGCGTACATCTTGCAAAGCTGCTTCGCGAATATACTCACAGATTAACTGTTCGATTGCTTGATCACTCGTAGTGCCAGCAGGGTAATACTGTGGACCTGAAGGAAGGCTCTTACCAATGAGTTCATTTAACAAATCGATCTGGTCATGAATCGCTGCCGAAACTGGGATAATTTCATCCCATACAAATCCTTGAGCTAGCGCCATGATTCCAGCCAGGCGAAGGGCTAATTTTTCCTTTGAAATTAAATCGGTTTTAGTCACTACTGCAAACTTCTTTGAACGTGGATGCTTTGCAATCTCTTGCGCAATAAATGAATCTCCAGCACCAGATGTCTCATCGGCTGGAATACACAGAATGACCACATCAACTGAATCCATGCTCTGATCTACAAGGGCATTGAGACGATGACCAAGAAGCGTTTTTGGCTTATGAACTCCTGGTGTATCGACCAGAACGGCTTGAAAATCTGAACCGTGAACAATTCCACGAATCGCACTGCGAGTGGTATTTGGATGATGAGAGGTTATTGCAATCTTGCTACCTACAAGTGCGTTAATTAATGTTGATTTTCCAACGTTTGGGCGGCCAACAATGGCAACAAAGCCCGAACGGAAATCACTCATAGGTAGATTCTCTCATTGATTTAACCCTATGAACTCCACTGCATCTGCAACCGATGTAACTAATTCTGCAGCTCGCTCACCTATCAGTCGATGACAGCCATCACTAGTTGGTGAATGAATAGGACCAGGAATTGCCATGACGGGTCTTAATAGTTCTGCGGCATCCCGGGCGGTACGAAGTGAGCCGCTGCGAAATGCGGCTTCGACTACAAGTGTGGCAAGTGACATCGCTGCGATTAATCGATTGCGCGTTAAGAATCGATGTGGCATGGCTTTTACTCCAGGCATCACCTCAGTAATCAACGCGCCAGATTCGCAGATCTCTTCAAATAATCTGGTGTTACCAGCCGGATAATTAACATCGATACCGGAGGCGATTACAGCGACGGTACACCCCTCGGCAATGAGCGCCCCTTTATGTGCGTATGTATCGATACCGTATGCACCGCCACTAATAACTGCCCATTCTCTATCTACAAAACCGGCAGCAAAATCTCCAGCGATACGAGCGCCGTAGTTTGTAGGGTTTCGGCTACCGACAATTGCAAGAGAGTCATTTGTTAACACGGCAAGATTTCCTTTGCCAATGAGTGCGATTGGCGGCGTTACTAAATCCTCAACTCGAGATGGCCAAAAATTATCACCAGGAACTAAAAATGTGGATCCCGCTGCATCGATAGAACTAAGAATTGAATCGGAAGAAGTCAGTGAGATATAGTCAATAAGTGCACCATATTTAATTCGATCATAACCACCATTGATTAGTTTATTAATAACCTCTAAGGCACTTGAGCCGTAAATTTCAGCGGCCCAGAATGTATGTCCACCTTCAATAGCGCTAAAGAGAATTGCGCGCGCTTCTCGCTCGTTCACTGTTCGATACCCGAACGAAGGCTATTCGCTAGCTTAATATCGGCCAAAGTGGGAGCCTCGTGGCCATGTAAATCTGCCAACGTCCAACCTACTCGTGCAATCTTATGTAATCCGCGCGCAGTAATATGTTCACTCTCAAGTTCCTCGTGTAAGAAGTTCATTGCGGCTGGCTCAGGTTTAAAGATAGTTCGCAGCGCACGCGATGGAATCTGGGAGTTCAAACTCCAGCCATAACTCTTAAATCGGGTAGCTGCAATGGCTCGGGCGGCAATAACCCTTTGGCGTATCAAGGCACTACTTTCTCCAAGCTCATTGCGTGCCATGTCTAAGCGACCAACTGGATCTAAATGCACTCTCATATCTATGCGATCCATCAGTGGGCCAGAGAGTTTTCCTAAGTAGCGTCGAACTTGTTGAGATGAACATGTGCAGTTGCGTCCACGACCTGAAAACTTTCCGCATGGACATGGATTTGCCGCCAGAACTAATAGAAATTGGGCGGGAAAAGTTACATTTCCAATGCTGCGGGCAATAGTAATTGTGCCTGCCTCCAAAGGCTGGCGAAGAGAGTCCAGAACTCCAGAAGGGCACTCGGGTGCCTCATCGATAAAGAGAACGCCATTGTGAGCCAAGGAGCACGCACCTGGCTTAATGGCATGTGCTCCCCCGCCAACCATGGCTACTCGAGTAGTTGTGTGATGCGGAGAAACTATCGGCGCAATCAATGATGTAGGTGATCTGGTTGCAAAAGTTCCCGCCAGGGAATGTACGGCTGTGACCTCTAAAGCTTGGGCGATATCTAGCGCAGGCATAATGGTGGGAATTCGCTCGGCAATCATTGTCTTTCCAGTCCCGGGTGGACCAATCAATAAGATGTGATGACCTCCAGTTGCCGCAATCTCTGCAGCTAAACGCGCTTGCATTTGACCGGCTACATCGGCAAAATCTAAACGATCATCAGTTGGTTGCCACTCTAAATCAAACTGCTCTGCGCAATCTCGTTCACCTGTTCGAAGCCATATAAGAATCTTCTTCAAATGCTCCATCGGAATAATCTCCATGTCTTGCATAAGAGATGCCTCTTCGAAATTTGCAGCTGGAACAACTGCGGTACGAACTCCAGATTTATAGGCCGCCATTAACGATGGCAATACTCCTCGTACTGAACGAATTCGACCATCGAGTGCTAATTCGCCAATGAACACAATCTCGCGGATCTTTTCAGGTGCAATACTCTCGTGGGCTGACAATAAGGCGATACAAATAGCAACATCAAAGCTGGAACCACTCTTAGGCAACCAAGCAGGAGAAAGTGAGACTGTAACTTTGCGATTGGGCCAACTTTCACCGCAGTTAACCATCGCTGCACGGACGCGATCGCGGGACTCTGAGAGTGCAGCATCGGGCAAACCTAGGAGTGAATACATGGGAAGCCCATCAGCAATATCAACTTCTACAGTTACAACGTGACCATCTAAGCCAAGGAGTGCGACACAGAGAGTTTGTGCCAGGCTCATAGGATATTTGCTCGGTATTCAATGCTGTGCGAACCATCAGGTGCGATTAAGACAGCTGCAGCATCGATCTGGTAGTCACAACCAAAACATCCATGGGTTGCTAACCATCCCAACGCTAGCCGCTGCATCCGTCGCGCTTTATCACGATTAATCGCCTCGAAGGGATGACCAAATGCAACCGATGAGCGAGTTTTAACCTCTACGAAAGCAAAGATGCCGTTGGGATAGAGCGCGACAATATCGATCTCGCCTTCGCGGATTCGCCAGTTACGTTCGATGATCTCTGCGTGATTGGCGCTTAAGTACTGGGTAACTATCTCTTCCCCAAATGCACCCGTGCGCTGATTACTAATTTTTTGCATAGGGAGACCATAAATTTTCACTCTGACAATTAAATGAATCTTCTCTTTACTTGTGGATGAGTCCGGCGATATTTGAAAATGAGCGTCGGTGTTCAATACACGGGCCATGCTCTTCAAGGGCTCTAGTATGTGAAGCAGTGATATAGCCCTTATGTCCAGCAAAACCAAACTGCGGATACTGCGCGTCCATCGCTCGCATAATTCGATCACGAGTCACTTTTGCAATTATGGATGCTGCACTAATGCAGACGACGACTTGATCACCTTTCCACACTGCTAAATTTGGTAGACCCAAACCTTCTATTGCATACCCATCGGTTAAGACGTAGGCAGGGATCTGATCCAAACCGTGTACCGCACGACGCATGCCATCGAGATTAGCTGCATGCACGCCTCGTTGATCAACTTCTTTTGCTGGAACAATCACTACGCTAATTGATAGGGCAGATTTTTGAATCAATTCAAAGGTTTCTTCACGTTTTTTCTCAGAAATTTCTTTTGAATCACGCACAACCGATAACTCGGGTGCATAGGGATTGTGCAGAATAACGCTAGCTATAACTAATGGTCCGGCACAAGCACCACGACCAGCTTCATCAACCCCGGCAATAGGAGATATTCCTGCATTGATGAGCAGCTGCTCAATCACTTTCATGAAGAGCTACTTAACAACGTCGATCTGTGGAATGTATGTCAGATTTTTAAAAGGCCAAATAACTGAAAAGACGCGACCAGTTACTCGCGAGAGCGGAACCATTCCCTTATTAATATCTTCTTGGTGATAACGTGAATCAGCGCTTGCGCCACGGTGATCACCCATGACCCACAACTTTCCCTTTGCAACCGTGATATCAAATTTCATATCACTTGGAACATTGCCAGCAAAAATATATGGTTCAGTGATTGCCTTGTCGTTGACCGTCAATAAACCTGCTTTAGTGCAGCAAACAATGTGATCTCCGGAAACGCCAATAACTCGCTTTACTAAATACTGTTTTGCGGGATTTGGTAGCACGCCCACTTCAACCAAAACCTTTTTAGCTAGGGTGATAACTTTATTTCCAGAAGTATCTTCATAGTATGGAAGCCACTTGGCTGGATCGCGGAAGACAACTACATCACCACGTGAAATATGCTTGGAGGCAAATGGCAGTTTGTTGACAGCTACACGGTCATGAACTTGCAAAGTATTTTCCATTGATCCAGATGGAATATAGAAAAACTGTACAAGGAAAGTTTTAATAAATAGGGATACAAGCAGCGCAACTATTACAAGAACTGGGAACTCTCGAAGGAGGGAGCCCTTACGGCGCATTGACGCTAGTTATTCAGCAGGAGTTTCAGATGCAACTTCTGCAGTTGCCTCTGGAGCTGGAACCTCGGCCACAACAGCTTCTGCGACTGGTGCCTCAACAACTGGTGCCTCAACAACTGGTGCCTCAACAACTGCTTCTGGAGCTGCAACGGCAACCGGTGCAGGTGTAGAAAGAATTCCATCGCCGTAACCCTCAACACCGTCGCGCTTTTCGCGAATCTTTGCAGCCTTACCGCGAAGATCACGTAGGTAGTAAAGCTTGGCGCGACGTACATCGCCCTTCTTCACTAACTCAATTTTTTCAATAACTGGTGTGTGCACTGGGAAAGTGCGCTCTACGCCAACGCCGTAAGAAACTTTACGTACTGTAAAAGTTTCGCGAACGCCATCGCCTTGGCGACGCATAACGATTCCCTGGAAGACCTGAAGGCGGCTCTTACTGCCTTCGATAACACGTACGTGAATCTTGAGCTCATCTCCAGCACGAAACTGAGGGATGTCTTTGCGCAGGGATACTGCATCTACGGCGTCAAGGATGTTCATCTACGTACCTTTTTCTGTTTCTCTACAAGCACTCACTTTGGCGGTGCAGACGGCATATCTTGCCACAGATAGGCCCTCAAGCCTAAATCGGCCAGATTAGCTAGGAACCTGCGAGCGCAGCTCTGCATGCAATGACGGGCCAGCGGCCACTGTCAGCTCCATTCCTCGCCATCTATGGGTTGTCACCACTGCCCCAGCCTCAGTGGCGATAAGCGCCCCTGCAGCTAGATCCCACTCTTTTAAGCCGGTTTCAATGTAACCATCAACCATTCCAGTTGCCACACAACATAGATCTGTAGCCGCGGCTCCCATGCGCCTAATATCCCTAATCGTGGGAACTAAGTGGTCGATGATCTCTAGTTGATGAATCCGATCCTTCACATCATAAGCAAAGCCTGTTGAAACTAATGCACGATTTAACTCAACAGGGTTATTGCACTCAATCTTGACTCCATTGAGAAATGCACCTCCCCCACGTGATGCATGCCATGTTGAGGCAATGCTAGGAGCGTGAACAACACCTACAAGTGTGCCGGTTGAATCCTTTGCCGCAATGCTGATGTTCCATCCAGGTAGGCCATAAAAATAGTTAACAGTTCCATCAACGGGATCGATAACCCACGTGATTCCGCTAGTGCCTGAACGTGAAGCGCCTTCTTCTCCAATGATTGCATCATCGGGGCGTGCTTTAAGAATTGCATCGACAATGAGTTTTTCACTAGCAATATCCATCTGTGTCGCAATATCGATCGCAGTAGATTTAATCGTGAGATCCCACGATGCGGGCCGATTGACAAGTAAATCTCCTGCTGCTCGTGCAATAGTTAATGCAAGCTGCAGAAGTTCATTTCCTAGACTCATCTACCTAGTCTAACGCTGCAATAGACTGCCCACTATGTTCTCGGCATACACCACACTTTTTCGCACCCCCGGGGCGATGAAGTTCTCACTTGCAGCACTTATTGGTCGTATGCCGGTTTCAATGGACTCTCTAGCTCTGATTTTTATCGTAGTTGCCGCCAGTGATTCTTACGCACTGGCAGGCGCGCTCAGTGCCACGGCCTCAATAGTTGTATCTATCGCTATGCCCTACTGGGCACGCGTATCTGATCGCATTGGCCAGCGCGCACTACTCATGAGGGTAGTGCCGATCAAACTTATTGGCTAAGGCGTTTTTCTCGCTTTAGTTCTTAATCACGCACCTACGTGGAGTTGGTTTATTTCAATTATTATCGCTGAATCAACTTCGGTAAATCTTGGTGGGCTTGTGCGCCGCCGTTGGCTACACATTTTGAGCCCAGATAAAACTACAACTGCAGAAGATAATAGTGATCGCCATTTGGTAAATACGGCGTATTCATTAGAGGCGCTCAATGATGAGTTTGTTTTCATCGCTGGACCGATAATCGCAACGGCTTGCGCAACCTCAATAGCGCCTTCTGCCGGACTAATCGCTGGAATGATTTTCCTCGTAATTGGCGTTCCATTATTTGCACTACAAAGTGCAACCGAACCTCCAGCCTCACCAAAGCGCACAATCGATCCCCACCCGCATGTAATACTGCGCAAGTCACTTCAAGCGATTGTGCTTCCAACTCTATTCATCGGTGCATTCTTCGGTGCAGTTGCGATTGTGACAGTTAGTTTTACCGACGAGCTAGGTCATAAGAGCCAATCTGGTCTGCTGCTTGCTCTATGGGCTTGCGGCAGTGCAATTGCAGCGATTTTAAACGGCCTCATTAAATGGAGAATTTCTCACGCCGCTCGCTTTCTATTTTTTCTGCTTTCGCTAACCCTGCTATCGGTTCCATTTCTCTTCGTGGACAGTATTTTCTGGTTAGCGGTCGCGTTATTTTTCAATGGCTTTGCGATTGCACCACTAATCGTCGGTGCTTATGGAGTTGCTCAAACCTCAGTTCCATCTGAACAGATTACCGAGGCACTCAGTTGGGTTATCGCTGGAATGCCCTTGGGTGGAGCTATTTCAAGTGCCACAGCTGGTTGGGTTATATATAACTACGGCGCACAAACTGCTTATTGGCTTCCATTGGGATTTATGACTGCCGCACTTGTAGCCACGCTGCCCTACTTCACCACTTATAAGGGGCTCATCGGTTATTCTTCCCAACATGACTGAGCTGCGATTCATCGGAAAGAGCGATGAGGGCACCCACCTTGATCTTCACGATAGCGATGGAAATGAATTCACCGTTCGTATTAGCGATGCCTTGAAGAGCTCGGTTAACCAACCTCACTTGATTTCGGTACCAGAACAAGAAGTTGAAACTATCTCTGTTAAAGAGATACAACGTCGCTTACGTGCAGGCGTGCTACCTGATGAGTTGGCTCGCGAAAACAATATTTCCCTTGAAAAAATTGAACGCTTCTCTGGCCCAATTGTGCAAGAGCGTATTTACATCATCGATCAAGCCCAGCAAATAGCAATTCGCAAAGAGGGTGGACGTGATCCAGTCTCATTATTAGGTGTTGTAGTCTCACGTCTTGCTCCACGTAATGTGGATCTAGCCGATCTATCGTGGGATACTTGGCGTTTAGAAGATGGCACGTGGACTCTCGAACTGCATTATCCAAATGCCAGTGGCCATGGAATCGCGCAGTGGAATTTTGATACAACACGCAGAGTTCTTGTCTCATTGGATGAAAACGCTAGGTGGATGATGGGCGATGAACCTGCGCCGCGTCCCATCGTTGCACCAGGACTTGTGTATTCCGATGCACCACACCCAACGATGCGGCATGAAGAGAACTCAGAGCCTGAAGTGCCACGCCTTGCAGTAATTCGTGAAGCACCTGATAACGATGCTGCGCGCGATGGCGTTGTCGCTCGCGCAAAAGTTCCAAGCTGGGATGAAATTATGTTTGGTATTAAACCAACCGAAGATCAGTAGGACTCTTTTATGATTGTCGATTCAGCGCTCTATCAAAATGGTAGTCGCGTTATTGGCCCTACCGACATATCCGACTTAGTAGATATCGCTCGTGCATCTGGTGGATTTGTCTGGCTAGGTCTGGCAGAACCCACCCAAAGTGAGTTCGAACATGTTGTAGGCGAACTTAACTTTCATCCGCTTGCCGTTGAAGATGCCGTTCATGCCCAACAAAGACCCAAGATTGAAGAGTACGAGGGCCTCACTTTCTTTACTTTAAAGACGGTTTTTTACAATGAATCTAATAGCGCAATCTCTACGGGTGAGTTAATCTGCTTTGTTGAAAAAGAGTTCATAGTCATTGTTCGCCACGGTGAGGGAACACCCCTAGCGACAGTGCGCCATGAGATTGAAGCTAAACCAGAATTCCTAAATTTAGGCCCCTTCGCAGTTTTGCACGCAGTCGTTGACCGAGTAATTGATGAATACACGTTGATCGCCACTGAGCTTGAAAATGACGTCATCAACTTAGAGACCAAGGTATTTAGCGGCAAGCGCCAAACTTTTTCCCAAGAGATATATTTTTTAAAGCGAGAATTAATTGAGTACCGGCATGCAATCGAGCCCCTTGTGATTCCATTACAAAAGTTAGTATCTGAGACTTACACCCAAACACCCGATGCCCTCAAACCCTTCTTTCGCGACACTCTAGATCACCTCTTACGTGCGTGCGAACACGCATCAGGCATGGATTCACTTTTAACCACTGCGTTGCAAGCCGACCTAGCGCATGTGCAAGTGCGCCAAAATGAAGATGTGCGAAAGATATCGGCCTGGGTTGCATTAGCGGCCGGACCAACAATGATCGCTGGAATCTACGGAATGAACTTTGAGTTCATGCCCGAACTCAGTTGGAAATACGGCTATCCACTAGTTCTTGGAGTTGTTTCATCATTAAGTGCACTCTTGGTATACAAGTTCAAAAAAGCAAAATGGTTATAGGTAGGTGGCTCTAACTTAACGTAGTTGTTAACAATCCAACCTGAGTTTCAATATCACTTTGACCGCCATGATGGCCAACCATTGAGCCCTCTTTATCTGCGCGCTCAGGATCAATCAGGACAACGTCGGCTTTAGCGATTGCAATGACTTCTCCCATGCGATCAATTGCATCGGCGCTTACCTGTGCACCAAAAAGCCCATTGCTAATTGCCTCTTCTCGCGTGAAGACATCTGCACGCTGGCCTAAATACTCTTGCCACTCATTGGCTACATTGCTACGCGCAGCTGGACTATCGTGATCATCGTTTAGGTATAAGTGCCTTGCTCGTGGCTCTCCAGCAATAACTGCAATGTTGTTGAGTAGTGGATTGCCTTGACCAATAACAATTTTTTCCCCAACGTTGACCATTCCATGATCTGAAGTTAACCAAATTCGTGTTCCAGCTGGCATCTCTTTCATTAATCCAGCCAACATTTGATCGATCATAGAAAGTGCGGCTAACCATTTTGCACTTCCTACACCATCATTATGTCCGGCAACATCTAAATCATTCATGTACAAATAAACAAATGAAGGAGTCTTATGCAATGCTGCTTTAGTTTCAGCGATTAAATCCGGAACAATATTTGCTCCACGATACTCTGCGCCACGAAACACTGCGCGCGTGAATCCAGAGTTTTCATAACGCTCGGCCGCAACGTGTGAGACGCGAATACCTTCGGCACTGGCTCTTTCAAAAAGCGTAGGCACTGGCTGCCAATTACTCGGATCAACGCGTTCATCCCATTTCAACGCATTAAGAAGTCGTCCACCACTGCGCGGAACTTGTACGGTGTAGCCCAACATTCCATGTGTGCCTGGAAGAGTTCCAGTAGTTAACGTGGCAAGACTTGTCGCAGTAGTTGATGGAAAGGCGGTCTGAACAATCCCGTGTCTAGTAAGCCTTGTAATAGTTGGCATCGCATCGGCAAATAGTTCAAACGTATTGGCACCAAAGCCATCGATAAGAATAAGAACTTCTCGGCCAATCGGGCTTGGGCCACAACCCAGCGTGTCCGAAGCAGTTGTTAGCCCCAACGAGGAAAAAATCGATGGTGTTATCTGCGATAAATGCACGTGCGTATCTTCTCATTACATCCGCTAAGGTTGTACACATGAAGAGCGCAATTAAATATTCAGCTGAAGTTTCAGCTGCAATAGCCGCTAACTCGCCAATTGTCGCCCTTGAATCAACGATTATCAGTCATGGATTACCACGGCCCTCTAACTTAGCCGTTGCTATCGAGTGCGAACGTATTATTCGAGATCGAGGGGCCGTGCCTGCAACAATTGCGTTGCTAGATGGCATCATCCACGTAGGCCTAGAGGCTAATGAACTTAACATAGTTGCTAATCGCGATGATATTTCTAAGGCCTCAATCCGGGATTTAGCGATAATCGTTGCTCAAGGGAAAAACGCTGCAACCACTGTTGCTGCAACCGCTCACATTGCTGCAATGGCTGGCATCAAGATTTTTGCAACTGGCGGATTAGGTGGCGTCCATCGCGGTGCCAATGAGTCATTTGACGAATCAGCTGATCTCACTGCACTTTCACAGTTGGATATGACGGTTGTTTGCGCCGGAGTTAAATCAATTTTAGATGTTCATGCAACGCTGGAGCGCCTAGAAACCTTGGCAATCGGCTTAGTGGGATATAAAACCAATCGCTTTCCCGGTTTTTACTTGACTGACTCAGGCTTTGCCCTAGAGCATCGAGTAGATAGTCCTGCAGAGATTGCCGCCATTATTAAGGCGCGCACTGCGATTGGCACACAGTTCAAAGCGTTAATTGTTGCAAACCCAGTTGCAAAAGAGATGGAAAAGCACCGTCACGATCAAATTCTTGCGACTGGTTTAGCTAAAGCTGCCCACGATGGAATTGACGGTAAAGCTGTTACCCCATACTTGCTAGAGCATTTTCATATCGCTTCAAAGGGTGAGTCACTCGACATCAACACTGAAATTATTAAATCAAACTGCGCATTAGCTGCAGATATTGCGGTGGCACTTCAATGAAAAAGATTCTATGCATCGGCGACTTAGCTCTAGACGTTATTGCTCAGCTCAAAGAGAGCATTAACTACGGAAATGACACCGCCAGTCGAATCTCTACTCACCCAGGTGGACAGGCGGCAAATGTGTCTACCTGGATTACACGCACAAACACCAGAGCTCAATTAGTTGCTCGTGTGGGTAATGATCCAGTTGGTTTTGCGCTTATCTCAGATCTGGATAAATACGGCGTCGATCACTTAAATTTAATGCGCTCTGGTCGCCCAACAGGCGTAGTAGTTATCTTGGTTGATGCAAATGGAGAGCGGACGATGTTTCCAGATAATGGAGCTAATGCCGATTTAGAGGTCAGCGATCTACCACCACTAAATGATTTCGATGGTGCATATCTGAGCGGATATGCACTTCTGGATTTTCGCAGTCGTGATGCAGTTTTAGCCATGGTGAAAAAAATTAAAGCCGCTGGGGTTCCTATTTTCTTTGACCCAACGACTACTGGCGCCATGAAGATTGTGCCGCTAGAAGAAGTTCTCTCATGGGTCTCTTTGATGGATGGAATCCTTTTAAACGCTGAAGAGGCGTTGTATCTGGGCAACTCAACAGATCTAGAAGAGGCTGAAGAGAATTTGAAGAAGTACACACCGCTTGTAGTAATCAAACTGGGCTCTCGAGGTGCAATGGCGATGCACAACGATCAATCAGTCCGAGTCGCAGCGGTGACCACCAATGTTGTCGATACGACCGGTGCAGGTGATTCATTTGCCGCTGGATTTATTCCGAAGTGGCTAGAAACACGTGACCTGGAAGCTGCTCTCACCGCGGGAACAACATTGGCAGCAAAGTGTGTTGCAACAGTTGGGGCGCGTCCTCCCTTAAATTAACCCTTGTAGTTGGCACAATCTCCCCCATGGCAAAGACAACGAGTACAAGTAAGACGAAGAAACCCGTCGGCCCTAAACCTGGAGAGTTTCCAGGCAAGATAGTTGATATCGATGTTTCTAAAGAAGTATCCGAATCCTTTCTTGAGTATGCATACTCGGTAATTTATTCACGCGCACTGCCCGATGCGCGCGATGGTTTAAAACCTGTTCACCGTCGCATCTTGCATCAGATGGCAGATATGGGTCTGCGTCCAGAGCGCGGACATGTAAAGAGTGCACGCGTAGTTGGTGAAGTTATGGGTAAGTTGCACCCGCACGGTGATGGCGCAATCTATGACGCACTTGTACGTATGGCACAGTCATTTTCTATGCGCTTACCTTTAATTGATGGGCACGGAAACTTTGGTTCACTCGATGCAGGTCCTGCAGCGATGCGTTATACCGAAGCTCGCCTTGCAAATGCTGCGATGGCGATGGTTGCCGAGGCCGATGAAGACACCGTTGATTATGGCCCTAACTATGATGGTCAACTCTCAGAGCCGTTAGTTCTACCTGCGGCATACCCCAACTTATTAGTTAACGGTGGTTCAGGTATTGCCGTGGGTATGGCCACAAATATGGCGCCCCATAACTTAGGAGAAGTAATTGCTGCCACTAAGTTTTTAATTGAAAATCCAACGGCAACTGTCAAGCAGTTAATGAAACATATTCCTGGTCCAGATTTTCCAACTGGTGGTGAACTCGTTGGCCTTGATGGCGTGCGCGAGGCATATGCAACGGGTAAGGGATCATTTAAAGTCCGCGCAACGGTTGAGATTGAAAAAGTATCCTCCCGTAAAATGGGTCTTGTCATAAAGGAACTGCCATTTACTATCGGACCAGAAAAAGTTGTAGAACGTATCGCTGCCCTGGTTAAATCTAAGAAGATCCAAGGCATCAGCGACATCATCGACTTAACCGATGGACAGACTGGAACTAACGTTGTTATTGAACTGAAAAATGGCTTTGAACCAGAGGCAGTTCTTGAACAACTCTTTGCGCTCACGCCAATGGAAGATGCTTTCTCTATTAACGCAGTAGCACTTGTAAAGGGTCGTCCGCAGACTTTGGGATTAAAAGAGCTACTGAAAGTCTTCATCGAACACCGTATTGAAGTTGTGCGCAGGCGCAGTGAGTTCAGAAAAGCTAAGGCCGAAGGGCGTTTGACCTTGGTAGATGGCTTGCTGAAGGCGATTATCGATATAGATAAGGTCATTAAAGTCATTCGTGCAAGTGATGATGCATCAACTGCCAAAGATAAGTTAATGAAGGATTTTAAGTTAAACGATGAGCAAGCCACTTATATCTTGGATATGCCACTTCGTCGTTTAACAAAAATGAGCAAATTAGAACTTGAAACCGAACAAAAGCAACTCAAAGCGACAATCGCTGAGTTAACTAAGCTGCTTAAAAGTGAGGAAGCTATCAAGACGCAGGTTTCTGATGAGTTAACCGCTGTTGCTAAGTCCTTTGCTACCCCTCGAAAGACCAGAATTGGCGCGGCATAAACTCGGCTAGAATACGGTGTGATTTCAACCCAAGCCCTTGAACTTCGTGCAGGTGCTCGCCTATTAGTTAAAGGCGTGACAGTGCGCATTAATAGCGGCGATCGTATTGGTTTTGTGGGTCGCAATGGTGCTGGTAAATCAACACTTGCAAAGGTTCTAGCTGGCGAAACATTGCCAGCAGGTGGCGCGGTAAACCGGACAGGCAAAATCGGTTATCTGCCGCAGGATCCTCGTACAGGAGATGAACCTGGCTCTGTTATCGAGCGCATCTTGTCGGCACGCAACTTAGATCAAATTGCACACCGCATGCGCCAAGTAGAAGAAGAGATGGCAACAGCGCAGGATGAGGCGCTAGAAAAAGCGATGGATAGATACACCCGCGTTGAGCACGAGTTCAGTGCTGCAGGCGGCTACGCCGCAACGGCTGAGGCCGAAGCTATTGCAACCTCATTAGGTGTCACCGAGGCTGTCTTTGGCCACGAACTTTCTACACTCTCTGGTGGTCAGCGCCGACGCATTGAACTTGCACGTATCTTATTTAGTGGCGCCGAGACTTTGTTGCTCGATGAGCCAACTAACCACTTAGATGCTGATTCAATCATATGGTTGCGCGAATTCTTATCTAAGTACTCTGGCGGCTTAGTAATTATTTCTCACGACGTTAACTTGATCGAGACCGTCGTGAATAAAGTCTTTTATTTAGATGCCAACCGCAACGTGATCGATGTATACAACTTAGGTTGGAAAGCTTATTTATTACAGCGCGAACAAGATGAGCATCGCCGCAAGAAAGAGCGCGCTAACGCTGAAAAGCGTGCCGAAATTTTGCAGAAGCAGGGCGAGAAGATGCGCGCCAAAGCTAGTAAGGCAACGGCGGCTCAAGGAATGTTACGTCGTGCTGAAAAGCTTCGCAGCGGCCTTGAAGACGTACGCGTCAGTGACAAAGTTGCTCGTCTTCGCTTTCCTACCCCTGCCCCATGTGGCAAAACTCCGTTATCGGGTGAAGAGTTATCGAAGTCATATGGTTCGTTAGAAATCTTTACCGATGTTTCATGCGTGATCGATAAGGGATCGCGCGTTGTAATTCTTGGCCTTAACGGTGCAGGTAAGACAACGCTTCTTAGAATTCTAGCCGGAGAGTTAGAGTCTGATACCGGAACCGTTGAACATGGCCATGGCTTAAAGATTGGTTACTACGCCCAGGAGCATGAATCACTTGATTTCGAGCGCACAGTATTAGAGAACATGATGTCGGCTACCCCTGACCTGCGTGAGCCAGAAGCGCGCAACACTCTTGGTTCATTCCTCTTTATCGGTGATGATGTTCATAAGCCAGTAAAGGTTTTATCAGGTGGTGAGCGTACGCGCTTAGCGTTGGCAGTACTTGTTGTATCGGCCGCAAATGTGTTGCTGCTTGATGAGCCAACAAATAACTTAGATCCAGCATCACGTGCTGAAATCCTTGGCGCCCTCAGTGAGTACCAAGGCGCAGTAATCCTGGTTAGCCACGATGAAGGCGCAGTGCAATCTCTCAAGCCTGAGCGCGTTATCTTGTTGCCAGATGGCGATGAAGATCTATGGAAAGAAGATTACTTCGACTTAGTGAGTATCGACTAAGCGTCGATGTGGTCGCGATCGATCTCGGCATTAGCGATGAACTCTTTACGTGGGGCGACATCGCTGCCCATCAATAGCTCAAACATCGCCTCGGCGGCGCTGGCATCAGAGACTGTAATACGGCGCAATGTACGTGCATTTGGATCCATGGTCGTCTCGCGCAGCTGATCGGCATCCATTTCGCCAAGACCTTTATAGCGCTGAATCGGCTCTTTCCACTTCTTACCGTTCTTTTTTAATTCTGCGGTAATTTTCTTCATCTCATCATCGCTGTAGGTATAGATGTAGTCGCCCTTCTTGCCTCCCCCGCCCATCACTTCAATACGGTGCAGAGGAGGTATTGCAGCAAATACGCGGCCTGAATCAATCAGAGGGCGCATATAGCGATACATCAACGTAAGAAGCAAGCAGCGAATATGCGCGCCATCGACATCAGCATCTGACATCAAAATAATTCGGCCATAACGGGCTTCATCGAGTTCAAATGATTTACCAGAGCCCGCGCCGATTACTTGAATAATCGAACCGCACTCTTTATCTTCGAGCATCTGCGACAGCGATGCCTTTTGCACATTAAGGATCTTTCCTCGAATCGGCAGAATCGCTTGGAACTCACTGTTGCGAGCAGCCTTGGTTGTTCCGAGGGCAGAATCACCTTCAACGATAAACAACTCGGTACGTGTTACATCCTCTGAGCGGCAATCTGAGAGCTTTGTAGGTAGTGATGAAGATTCAAGGGCGTTCTTGCGGCGCTGTAAGTCTTTGTGCGCACGTGCGCTGATTCGTGTGCGCGATGCTGCAGCAATCTTTTCAAGGACGAGGCGACCATTAGCTTTATCAATTCGCTTAGTTGTATTGAAATACTCTTTCAACTTCTCAGCAACTACCGCAGTCACAATACGTGTTGCTGCCGCAGTTCCTAAAACTTCTTTCGTCTGACCTTCAAACTGTGGCTCTGACATTCGGACAGTCACAACTGCAGTTAAGCCTTCGAGGATGTCATCTTTAATGACATCGGCCTCTTTGTTGGCCAGAGTCTTAGTAGATCGCAGCGCTTCGTTAATGACCTTGACCAGGGAGCGTTCAAAGCCTAGAACGTGCGTGCCGCCTTTTGGCGTAGCAATAATGTTTACAAATGAGCGCTGAGTAGTCTCAAAGCCATTGCCCCACTTCATCGCAATATCTACTTCCATATCGCGCTCAACCTCAGTTGAAACCATATGGCCTTTATCATCTAATACCGGCACGGTCTCTTGATAATGGCCAGTACCGTAGATGCGAATTACATCGCCAACAGGTTCATCGGGTTGTAAAAAGTTACAGTACTCAGTGATTCCGCTCTTATGAAAAAACGTTTCGCTGGTCTTTGTCTTAGTTCGATTATCGTTAACGATCAACGTTAAACCAGGTACCAAATAAGAAGTCTGTCGCGCTCGATCATAGATCTCAGAGAGTTCTAGCTCGGCCTCTTTTAAGAAGATCTGCTTATCTGACCACCATTTAATACGCGTTCCAGTTACTTTGCTAGAAATCTTTCCAATTACACGTAGGCCAGATTTAGGTTCAAAAAGTGCTTTAGGTCCATCACCATCAAAGATTCCTGCAGTTCCACGTTGAAATGACATCCAATAAATCTTTCCGTCGCGATCAACTTCTGCATCTAAACGTGATGCAAGTGCGTTAACAACTGATGCACCAACACCGTGCAGACCACCCGATGCAGCATAAGAACCGCCACCAAATTTTCCACCAGCATGTAGTTTTGTTAAAACAACTTCAACACCTGTTAAGCCGGTCTTTGGCTCTTTATCAACTGGGATTCCACGGCCATCATCATGGACTTCAACCGAGCCATCGGATTCAAGATTAATTTCAATTTTCTTACAGTGTCCAGCCAAAGATTCATCTACGGAGTTATCGATGATCTCCCATAGGCAGTGCATGAGGCCACGTGAATCTGTGGAGCCGATATACATACCTGGGCGTTTACGAACAGCATCGAGGCCCTCTAAAACCGCTAAATCTTTTGCGGTATAGCTATCTTGCACATTTGTCGCAATATCTTTTTCAGCCACGGGCCCAAAGGTTATCTGCCGAAGCGCAATATCACCGGCAAGCGCGCCGATTGCGTCTCAAATATTGATAATCCCCGCCTAATCTGCAGATTTTCAGCAAAATATTTCACTATTAACGAGCGGGGAATATCTAGACATGGTTTGATGTTCCATAGGAAGAAGTAATACCGAGAACGGAGAGAGATATGTCAGAACAGTTGTTGCTCGAATCAGTACCTCTTAACGCCCTTGACCGCTGTGATCGATGCGGAGCCCAGGCATATGTGCGGGCAGTACTTCTCAATGGCGGAGAGCTTATGTTCTGTGCCCACCATGGCAAGGAATACACTGAAAAGCTAAAGACTGTAGCCGCAAAGATTCAGGACGAGAGCGAAAAGCTAGTAGAAACTCCTGCTATCTAATTAGTTGGTTGCGTAATCACTTTATGGCTGCCATCACAAAAGGGCTTGTCTTTACTCAGTGAACATCCGCAAAACTTCACGTTTTCACGCGTCTCAAGTACGTTTCCTTGGGCATCAACGAAATCAACTGCGCCAAGAATCTTAATCGATCCACTGACGGGATTAATGTAAATAGTTGGATTAGCCATTGTTAATCCAAGTAGTCACGAAGAACTTGGCTACGTGAAGGGTGACGAAGTTTAGACATTGTCTTTGATTCGATCTGGCGGATACGCTCGCGTGTAACGCCGTATACCTTTCCAATTTCATCAAGTGTCTTTGGCTGTCCATCAGTTAAACCAAATCGCATTGCAACTACACCAGCTTCGCGCTCTGACAAAGTATCAAGAACTGAGTGCAACTGTTCTTGCAACAATGTAAATGAAACTGCATCGGCGGGAACAACGGCCTCAGAGTCTTCAATGAGATCACCGAACTCGCTATCACCTTCTTCGCCCAAAGGTGTGTGAAGTGAAATCGGTTCACGGCCATATTTTTGAACTTCGACAACTTTTTCAGGAGTCATATCGAGCTCTTTAGCTAACTCTTCTGGGGTTGGTTCGCGGCCGAGATCTTGAAGCATCTGGCGCTGCACGCGAGCTAACTTATTAATAACTTCAACCATGTGCACAGGAATACGGATTGTGCGGGCCTGGTCGGCCATCGCACGGGTAATAGCTTGGCGGATCCACCAGGTGGCATACGTTGAGAACTTATAGCCCTTTGTATAGTCGAACTTTTCAACTGCACGGATCAAGCCGAGGTTTCCTTCTTGAATCAAATCTAGGAACAACATTCCACGACCTGTGTAGCGCTTAGCAAGGGAAACTACAAGACGAAGGTTTGCCTCAAGCAAGTGATTCTTTGCGCGCTTACCGTCTTCAACTAACCACTCAAGTTCGCGCTTTAACTTCTTCTCAATCTTCTTATCATTTTTTAACTTCGCACCGGCAAAAAGGCCAACTTCTACGCGTGTAGCAAGCTCAACTTCAAGTTCGGCATTAAGGAGGGCTACGCGACCGATCTGCTTTAAATAATCCTTGACCGGATCAGCCGTTGCACCAGCGGTCATAACAGTTTGTGCCGGGGCGTCATCTTCTTCAGATGCCTTCAATGTAAATGCATCGGCCTCATTACCCGAGGCTTCTTCAGCTAAGTTAACAACGCGAGGTTGGTTTGATTTATCACCAGACTCTGAATCAACTAACTCAACAGCTTCTGTAATAAGCGTTTCAACATCTTCGAGATCAACTTCTTCAAGCTCAACTTCTTCACCATCGATTTTTACAACTGCAACTTTGCCAGCTTTTACTTCGGTCTTTGAAACCGCAACTGGCTTGGGCGAAATTAGTTCCAGCTCAGACTTCTTCAAGATTCGTGAAGACGTACCAAGTCCGCTCTTGCGTAGTTTTTCAGTGGTATTTGGAATCTCAAGTGCAAGTGCACGTGCTTCATCAACTAAATCCATATCAGCTTTTTTAGGAATCCGATTAATCGATGTAACTCCACGAGCTTCAAGTTGAGCTAAGACTTCATGGTTTCGAATAATTGCGTTCTTAGCGTCAACAATTAACTGCACATCTTTAGCAGTGAGCTCTTTTTTAACCTGAATCTTGGCTGGTGCAGCTTTCTTGGCTGGTGCAGTTTTTTTAGCTACAGCTTTCTTTACAGGTGTGGCATTTTTAGCGGCAGCTTTCTTGGCTGGTGCAGCTTTTTTAGCTACAGTTTTCTTTACAGGTGCCGCTTTTTTAGCTGGTGCAGCTTTTTTAGCTACAGCTTTCTTTACAGGTGCCGCTTTTTTCCCAGCGGTAACTTTCTTCACCTTGTTTTTGAGCGCACTAAATACAGCCACAGGTATCCTTTGGTTTTATCAGCGATGCGCGCTGATGCGATGTCTATATTATAATTTATTTACAGGCTAAAATGCACATCGAAAACAGCTTTTCTGACCCCTAACTCAGGGCAAGCGCCTCTCTGATCACATTTCCTACCGATTCGACCTCAACAAGGAAGCCATCGTGGCCAAAAGGTGATGAAATCGTTACACGCGGGGCGGCATGAGGGGCGAACTCGGCGATTTCAGCCTGCAGACGCACTGGAAAGAGGCGGTCGGTATCGATTGATACAGCCACAACTGGAATGCTGATACTGGCTAAAGCAGCTACAACTCCCCCACGATCGCGGCCAATATCATGAGAAATCATTGCCTCAGTCAGTGCGATGTAGGTATTGGCATCAAAGCGATGGGCCAGCTTGTCGGCTTGGTGGTCTAAATAGGATTCCACGGCATAGCGACCTGTGTCATCGCCTTGAAGTTCGCGACCAAAGCGAATATCCATCTCAGCTTCGGTTCGATATGTCAGATGCGCAACTCTGCGAGCAATACCCATACCGTTCAGTGGCCCGTGCGGTTGCTCGTAATAATCCCCGTTGTTGAAGTTCGGATCTGTCTTAATAGCGCGTAGCTCGATAGACCACGTACCTATCTGATCTCCTGTTGCAACGGCCGACGAGCCAATGGTGCAGATTGCACCGATGCGATGTGGCAGTTGAACTGCCCATTCTAAAGAGCGCATTCCGCCAAGGGATGGACCAACAGCGAGTCGATATTTTTCAATTCCCAACGCATCGCTAAATGCAACTTCAGCAGCGACCATGTCACGAATCGTCAGCGATGGAAAACGCGAACCATAGCGCTTGCCATCGGGTGCGATCGATGATGGACCAGTTGATCCTTGGCAACCACCAATAACATTAGGACAGATAACAAAATATTTATCGGAATCAAATGGCATACCTGGCCCCACCATTGAAGGCCACCAACCCGGTACATCTGACCATCCGGTCATCGCGTGATTGACTAAAATCGCGTTATCTTTTTTTGCATTCAACGTACCCCAACTTTGATAAGCAATGGTTATATCTTCTAGAGTTTCACCGCTCTCTAAAAGTAAGTCACCAATCTTTATGAATAGGCGATCACCGGGTGCATGGCCCTCAAGCCATGCCCCGGTAACTAATCCACCTTTACCAGACATTATTTAGCTGCAGCAAACCCATCTGCTAAGTCAGCCTTTATGTCATCGATATCTTCTAAACCAACAGATAAGCGAATTAACCCTGGATTAACTCCTGCATTTAATAACTCTTCGGCTGAAAGTTGCGAATGAGTTGTCGATGCTGGATGAATCACAAGTGATCTCACATCTCCGATATTTGCAACGTGTGAGTGCAAGGTAAGGGCTTCAACAAACTTCTTGCCAGCCTCGATACCACCCTTGATTTCAAATGAGAGAACTGAGCCTGAGCCTTTAGGCGCATACTTAGTGGCAAGTGCGTTATATGGCGAGCTTGGGAGCGACGAATAGTTCACTTTCTCAACCTGTGGGTGTGCTTCTAGCCATGTTGCAACGGCCTTAGCATTTTCTAAGTGTTGCTTCATGCGAAGTGTCAGCGTCTCAAGGCCTTGAGCTAATAACCATGCGTTAAATGGGCTTACCGCTGCTCCGATATCGCGCAACAACGTAAGACGAATCTTAAAGATGTATGCCAAGTTAGCGCCAAAGGCACTACCAACGCCAAGGGCTTGGGCATAGACCAGGCCGTGATATGAAGGATCAGGAGTATTAAAGCTAGTGAACTTTTCTGGGTACAGGGCGTAATCAAAGTTACCTGAATCCACAATCGCACCAACAACTGCATTTCCATGGCCCGATAAGAACTTAGTTGCCGAGTGCACAACTACATCGGCGCCAAACTCAATCGGCTTAATAACATATGGCGTTGCCACAGTGTTATCAACGATTAGTGGCACATGGCTTTCATGGGCGACTTTGGCAACAGCTGCGATATCTAAAATATCGTTATTGGGATTTGAAATCGTCTCACCAAAAAACGCTTTAGTGTTTGGTCGAACCGCTTTGCGCCACTCTTCAGGATCATGTGGGTTATCCACGAAAGTTACTTCTACACCAAAAGTTGGCAAGGTGTAATGGAACAAGTTATATGTTCCTCCATAGAGATACTTTGAAGAAACAATGTGATCGCCTGCAGTTGCAACAGCTAAGACAGCAAAGGTTGTCGCAGCAGATCCTGAAGCAAGTAGCAAAGCCGCAACTCCGCCTTCAAGTGATGCGATTCGTTTTTCTACAACATCCTGCGTTGGATTCATGATGCGGGTGTAGATGTTGCCAAGCTCTGCGAGTCCAAATAAATCAGCGGCATGCTTAGTATCGCGAAACTGATAGGCAGTGGTTTGATAGAGCGGTAGTGCGCGTGCACCTGTTGTTGGATCGGCAATTTGACCCGCATGAATCTGGCGGGTTTCAAAGGCGGCTTCTTCTAGTGAAAAATGTGACACGTGTTATTTCCTCCCAGTAATGGGACCACTCACCTGGGTATGCCGACGCTGGCATAAACAATGTGGTTCGAGTGATCCACGCTTATCGATGGCGTTGTTGCTATCGATCTGGTCTTCACCCGGAGCACCCCACCGTGGTGGAGGGTTGCCGTCTAGTAAGCCGGGGCTAAACACTAGAACTCGTGACCTGGGTGGACTCTAACAGATAAGTGCTCTAGCCAAAAATCCCAGCGGTGACCTTCGGGTGTAGTTCAACGCGCATGGCGGCAAAGGCCCCGGCTGGCCAGCCCGATCCGAAGACCCGGCGCAACAATATGGTTAATGAATATGCAGGTTGATCCGCAGTTGCCCTATCTAACGCCCGATAGGCAAGAGCGGTATCCCCACGCTCGTATGCAAGGGTTGCAAATAAACATGCCACAGGTGCAACAAAACCTACGGGTGCAATCTGCAACAAGTAATGCCACATCCCCCAATATGTTTCAAAGCTATCGCGATTATGCGAACCTAATGCAAAGTCACGGACTTGAATATCACTTAATCGGCCAATCACCTGGGCCACGTGTTCTGGTTGACTGTCAGTTGCAAATTTTTCAAACTCCACCGATAGGTCAATAACTGCGGTAGCGCCTTCTTGTTGAAGCGCCGGTAGTATCGATGAATCTTCATCGACGTAATAAGCGCTGACCAATGCAATAAAACCGGCTTCCTGTGAAAGTCCCAGCGCCTCGATAGATAGTTCTTCATTGTCTGCTTTCATATTTTTCTCATTTCGTGAATCGAGTACGTGCCGATACAACGGTGACGGTTGCCACCGAGGTCTTAATCACTTGGCCACTTATAGGTCGCAATGCACCGTTGTGGGTAAAACTGCCGTTCCATGTGGTTACTAAAATGACGGCATAAACACCTGGTTGTTTATAAGTGTGCTTAATTGTCGCTTTGGGATATGGCGCACCTGGGCTGCCAGTTGAGTACATAGAGCCATCGCCAAAGGACCAGATAAAACCCGGCCTCAAAGCAACATCCACAACTTCGCCAATGATGCTCACTCTGCTTTGAAACATCTGTGGAACATCACACCAGAAAATAACTGGCACATTGCTCAGTGGTTCAACCTCAGGTGAGAAAGCCACCCCTGCGGTAGGAATCATCTTTATTAAACGATCGCTCAAGTTGGCGGTTTTAACTACGGGCTTCTTCACGACAACGCGTGGCTTGTAAGTGCGCTTAACCGTTGGCACCGGTCTTGGTTTAGGCGGAAACCACAATGTAGATGTAGGCCTTGGCGTTGCCCGCTTCTTCACCACCGTTGTGGTGGTGCCTTTATGGGCCTCAATTATTATCTGGTTGTCCAGCGTAAAGACATCAACACATGCGGTATCGATGCAATCGGCAAAAGCGCTGACAGGAGTGAGAAAACTGAGGGTTAAGAGCAGCATTAGTGGGGCTTTCATGTCAGGCAGATTAAGCGTGGGCTCTGACCGTTAGCGGGCTCACAGTGATAACTGTGGATAGGTATGACACCCTAGGAACATGGCTGCGCGCGACGGTGATGGCTGGGTCCAGTGCGACTGCGGAAATAAACACTGGGGACTCAATGGCGCCGCAGGAATTTTAATTATTCGTGGCCATGAAATCTTGTTACAGCATCGTGCGCCTTGGGTGCACAACGGTGATACATGGGGAATTCCAGGTGGCGCTCGTGATAGCCATGAGAGTGTGATTGAAGGTGCGATTCGTGAAGCTATTGAAGAGACCGGAATAGATCCACAGCATGTGACACCGCTGCAAACATTTAGCGATGACCACGGCAACTGGCGATACGACACCGTGATTGCACGAGCAACCGATCAATTAATCGCACATGAAGTAAATGATGAGTCCCATGAAGTTAGATGGGTAGAGATTGAGAAAGTCGATGAACTTAATCTTCATCCAAGTTTTGCTAAGTCGTGGCCAGCTTTAAAGGCCTTGATTCAAACGTTTCAATGATTCGCGAACTACGTCCTTGTCTGAGGTTCTCCAGAGAGGCGGCATCGAGTTCAGCAACGTGCTGCCATAGCGTTTAGTGACGATACGCGAATCAAGAATTGCAACAACGCCGCGATCTTCCACTGAGCGAATCAAGCGGCCAGTGCCTTGGGCCAACAAAAGCGCCGCCCGTGGCAGAGAGACCTGCATAAACCCACTTCCGCCAGCGGCATCGGCCTGCGCAGCCCGCGCCGACATAACAGGTTCATCAGGGCGAGGAAAGGGAATGCGATCGATAGCTACGAGGATGCAGCTATTTCCGGGAACATCTACGCCTTGCCAGAGTGACATTGTTCCAAGCAAAATTGATGTCTCATCTTTAGCAAATTTTTCAACCAGCGGGCCAACTGCATCACCGCGTTTTTGTGTAAAAATTTTTATCGGTAGCTCAGCCAACACTTTGCGCAGGTGCAGATCGGCGGCCTCTACCCCACGCCAGGATGAAAACAAGGCCAATGTACGTCCGCCAGCGGCATCGATTAACTCACCTAGCTCAGTTAACACTTCAATGCTGGGTCCATCCCGGCCAGGCTCTGGCAAATGCTTAGGCATATATAAAACACCTTGGTTAGCAAAATCAAAAGGTGAACCAACATCTAACATCTGCACATTTGCTGGATCGACTTCGTTCTTATCTAACTCAACATCGCTCTCTTCGCCAATTAAAAAGCCAATGCTTTTGGCAAGGGCGTTAAACGAGTTACCAACAGTCAAGGTAGCCGAGGTCGCAATCACTGGAGTCTGCGTCAGTAAGTTCTCGCGCAGAACTTCTGAGACCGATAATGGTGCAAGGTGGAGCGTTGAAAAAGTTGGTTCGTACCAGAGCACATAGCCGTCCCCCATTTTTAGAAGCGTAGCCGCAGTAGTTGAGATCTCACTGACTGCGCCTTTTACCCTTGCGCGTTCGGCCAATACATCGGTGTCGATAATCTCGTCATCGGCAGATAAAAACTGTGTAATTGCCTGTGCACTTTCGCGCACCTTTCGTACTGGTGATTCCAATGATTGTGGAATCTCTTCCAGCCGGCCTTGTGCAGAAAAATCACCACGAATTGATTCACCGTAGTCGACCATAGATTCGTGGAAATCATTTGCCGCCTTATGGAAAGCATCTGAAAGCTTGCCCGGCATGAACTTGCGGGCCATGGCTGCAGCTCGCAAAACGCGGGCAGATGTGAGCTCTTCGGTAACGGCTTGCGTTGCCCGATCCATAAATTCATGGGCTTCATCTAAAACAACTGCGTCACGCTCTGGCAAAATAGGATGCGAATCTACGATTTCAATTGCCAGCAACGTATGGTTCGTAACGACCACATCTGCGCCCTGTGCTTTGCCCTTTGCCGCTGCGGCAAAACACGTGCTGCCAAAGGCGCACTTCTCTGCGCCTACACATTCACGGCCAGAGACTGAGTTAGCTGCCCATACACGTCTATCAACTTCTGGAGCATCATCCCTATCCCCTGAGACCCCTGGTTTGCGGGCCCACTCATGTAGTCGTTTTGCATCTTTTTCCAAAGAAGAAATACCCAGCATGATTTCACCATCGGGATCTGGCTCTTCACTATTCATTTTTTGCTGGCAGATGTAATTGCCTACGCCTTTATAGATCGCATAGGTAATCTCTCGACCCAAAACTTTTTCAAGGGCAGGAATCACTGCAGGTAAATCCCGCTCTACTAACTGTCTCTGCAGCGCTAACGTGGCTGTTGCGACCAAAACTTTGCGCCCATGCACAATCGGCGGAATTAAATATGCAAGGGATTTTCCGGTGCCCGTTCCAGCTTGCACCATTAAGTGATGACGATCCGTCAGTGCATTTGCTACCGCTTCAGCCATCTCAATCTGACCATAGCGAGGTGCACCGCCAATTGCATTGACTGCAGCATCGAGTGCTTCACGCACCTTTGCTGACATATCGCTCATAGGTGCAACCTTAGTGGTTTCTCATAACATTCTATTCTCGTCGATTAAATAAAAAACTCCCCCACCGAAGTGAGGGAGTTTTTTAGTAACTATTTTTTATGAGCAACCAGATGTATTGCCGCATCCTTCGCAGACATAGCAGGCACCCGACATACGCATCTTGACGCCACATGTCATACACAACGGCGCATCGGCCTTGACGCCTGACAAGGCCTCCATCAGTTCAGTTGATGAACCGAACTGTTGCTTGCTATCGATTGTGATTGTTACTGGCTTAGCAACGGCTACGGGAGCAACTGGTGCAACCGGAGCAGTGACCTGTAAGTTCTCATAATCTTCAATCACATCTTCGGTGTACTCGCCCGTTTCTAATGCGCGAGCGCGCTCTGATGCTGTGTATAAGGCCAACGCACTGCGAGATTCAAATGGTAAGTAATCAAGTGCTAGACGACGGAAGATGTAATCCATCATGGACTGTGCCATGCGGATATCGGCATCATCTGTCATACCAGCTGGCTCAAAGCGCAAGTTAGTGAACTTCTCCACGAAGGTCTCTAGTGGAACGCCATACTGCAAACCGATTGATACTGCGATTGAGAATGCATCCATTACGCCGGCAAGAGTTGATCCCTGCTTGCCTAGCTTTAAGAAGACCTCACCAAGTGCACCATCTGCATAAGCTCCTGATGTCATGTAACCCTCAGCTCCGCCAACAGAGAATGATGTTGTCGTTGATGGGCGTGACTTTGGAAGACGCTTGCGAAGTGGAGTTGCAGGATGTGTTGCAGCCTCTGGAATAGATGTCTTAGCGGCCTTGCCATCAGAAAGTGGCTGACCAACTTTGCAGTTATCGCGATAGACAGCCAGTGCCTTTACGCCCATCTTCCATGCTTGGAAGTAGACATCTTCAACCTCGTCAACAGTTGCATCTTCTGGAAGGTTGACCGTCTTTGAGATCGCACCTGATAAGAACGGCTGGCATGCCGCCATCATGCGCACATGGCCCATAGCTGCAATCGATCTAGCACCGAGCGCACAGTCAAAGATGTCGTAGTGCTCGAGCTTTAACCCTGGAGCATCGATGACGTGACCATGTGCTGCGATGAATTCGACGATCGCTTCGATTGTCTCTTCGGCATAGCCCAATTTGCGAAGGGCCGCTGGAACTGTCTGGTTAACGATCTGCATAGATCCGCCACCGACGAGCTTCTTGAACTTAACCAATGAGAAGTCTGGCTCGATACCTGTTGTATCGCAGTCCATCATCAAACCGATTGTGCCGGTTGGTGCTAGAACTGAAATCTGCGCGTTGCGCCAACCATTCTTTTCTCCCGTTGAAAGACATGCATCCCAGGCCTTGTTGGCCTCAGTCCATACATCGCGATCAAGGGTTGTCTCAGACTTTGCCGAACTTGATGCCGCTGCATGCTTGCGCATCACGCGGGCGTGAGGCTTAGCGTTTTGTGCAAAGCCTGCATATGGTCCAACGATTCCAGCGAGCTCTGCTGAGCGCTTATAGGTAATTCCGCTCATCAATGATGTGATGGCTCCTGCTAATGCACGCCCGCCTTCAGAATCATAGGCAAGACCCGATGCCATCAAGAGCGCACCTAGGTTTGCATAACCGATTCCTAGCTGGCGGTAGGCCTTAGTGGTATCACCGATTGCCTCGGTTGGAAAATCTGCAAAACAGATGGAGATATCCATCGATGTAATGATGAGTTCGCAGGCCTTACCAAAGGTCTTTGCATCAAATGATCCATCGGCTTTAAGAAACTTCATTAAGTTAAGAGAGGCCAAGTTACATGAAGAGTTATCCAGTGACATGTACTCAGAGCAAGGGTTGGATGCATTGATACGACCGGTCTCTGGATTGGTGTGCCAATCATTGATCGTGTCATCGTATTGAATTCCAGGATCAGCACATGCCCATGCAGCTTGTGCCATCTTGGTAAATAAACTCTTTGCATCAACGCTTTCAATTACTTCACCAGTTGAGCGGGCGGTCAGACCAAACTGCTCGCCCTTTTCAACTGCACGCATAAACTCATCTGATACACGAACTGAGTTGTTAGCGTTTTGGTATTGAACCGAGATGATGTCCTTGCCGCCAAGATCCATATCAAAGCCAGCATCGCGCAATGCACGAATCTTGTTCTCTTCATTGACCTTTGTCTCAATAAACTCTTCGATATCTGGGTGAGCAACATCTAGAACAACCATCTTTGCGGCCCGTCGTGTTGCACCACCAGATTTGATTGTTCCAGCGGATGCATCGGCTCCACGCATAAATGAGACTGGCCCAGATGCAGTTCCGCCTGATTTTAAGAGCTCCTTAGAAGAGCGGATGCGGGATAAGTTAAGTCCAGCTCCTGAACCGCCCTTGAAAATCATTCCCTCTTCGCGATACCAGTTAAGAATACTCTCCATCGTGTCATCGACTGAGAGAATAAAGCAGGCACTTACTTGCTGAGGTGATGCTGTGCCAACGTTAAACCAGACCGGTGAGTTGTATGCAAATATTTGGTGGAGCAAGATATGAGTGAGTTCGTGCTCAAAGATTTCTGCATCGGCATCGGTCGCAAAGTAGCCATGCTCTTTTCCAGCCTTGGTATAGGTAAGTACTACGCGATCGATAACTTGCTTCAATGACCACTCGCGGTTTTCAGCACCAACTGCGCCGCGGAAATACTTAGTCGTAACAATCATCGATGCATTGACCGACCAAAAATCTGCAAACTCGACACCCCGTTGTTCAAATACGGTCTCTCCTGTTTTCCAGTTGCTCTGCACGACATCGCGGCGCTCCCATTTAACTTCATCGTATGGATGCACGCCAGCTGTTGTGTAGATACGCTCGATCGTTAAGCCCTTACCCTTGATGGTGTTATGAGCCTTGATCTTGGCTGGTCGGTTGATAACCGTCTCTGACATATGTGTTCCCCGAATTTCTTGTAGTAGGTCTTTTATTATTTACTTGCTGGTGCTGAACTTGTGGTGATTTTTTCTTGTCGAACATCTGCACGGGGGTTGTCTGCAGTTTTTGAACTCGAAGGAAGAGCGCGCAAAAGTGCGATCTCACCTTCGAAATCCTCAAGGGAGGCAAAGTTACGGTACACAGAGGCATAACGTAAGTAAGCGACCTCATCGAGTTCTCGAAGCGGTGCCAAAATAGCCATTCCCACTTCTTGAGCTTCGATTTCGGCCTGACCAGTGCTGCGAAGGTTTTCCTCCACGCGCTGAGCCAGTAGAACCAAATCATCTTCATTGACCGGGCGACCCTGGCAGGCTTTACGAACACCGACCAAGACCTTTTCACGACTAAATGGCTCAGTAGCTCCGCTGCGCTTGATGATGCTGAGCACGGCTACTTCCTGAGTTGAAAAACGTTGACCGCACTGTGGGCACTCGCGGCGGCGGCGAATCTGGGTGCCATCTTCGGCAGGGCGAGAGTCGACGACGCGTGAATCATCGTGTCTGCAAAACGGGCAAATCATTTCGGCGTGTCTCCCTTCATCCTGCTTGCTTTTTCCCTTTTTAGCGCTAAAGAGGGGATTTCCAAATATACTCCAAAAACACTACTTATGGAAGTTTTATTGGCTTTGACCCCTACATCTAGTAGGAACTATAAAGCATAACAGGAGGGTTTGCCTGCTCAGTAGGCAAACATTAGATGAACGGCGTGTCGGGGCTAGCACTCACCCAGCGCAGAACATATACCGCGTTCTTTCTAGGCAGTTGGGATGCGAAGACGGGCTCCAGCCACAATGTCATAGCCGCTTAAATTATTGGCTTCACGGATAGCTTCCACCATCGCCTGGGTATCTCCCTTTGAATATGCCGAGGCGATTGACCACAACGTGGCACCTGCTGGCACAGCTACGGTCACATATGAGCTGGCATGGCTGACTTGATCCCCTGCCCCAGATCGGGCGGCGAAGCCGGCCATTAGAACAACGGCCAACGAAGCAACGACAAGAGTGCGAGCAAGGCGGTCACGGCGATTGAGACCGCCGGACGGAGTGGCTAGAAAGCCCTGATTTACACTGCTTTTTAGAGCTACTGAATTAAATGTTACTGCGCTCATGTCGTTCTCCTCGTACTTTTTCTGCCCATGCCCTTGGGGAAGGTAATCGAACACGTGTTCGAATAAGATAATTAAACACCACACCACTGACAAAAGGCAAGTATTTTTCGAACAGGTGTTTGAATTTTGGGGCAATATCTGTCACTATCTATCCATGAGCACACAGAGCCCTTCCAGCGCCGGCCTGAGCCCGCGCCAAGCCGAGATCCTTACCGTTATTCAGAGCGCTATGAATGAGCATGGCTATGCCCCTTCGATGCGTGAGATCGGCGCGGCCGTTGGCCTCACCTCCACTGCATCGGTGAAGTACCAGCTAGAAATCCTTGAATCTAAAGGCTTTATCCGTCGTGATGAAAGCAAAGGCCGTGCACTCGAACTTACACCTGAAGATGCGAACGTAGATAAAACACGTCTCATTCCATTGGTGGGCCGCATTGCAGCCGGTGGTCCCATCACCGCTGAACAAGTTATTGAAGAGACCTATCCCCTTCCAGAATCGTTGGTGGGTAGTGGAGATTTGTTTATGCTCAAAGTCGTTGGCGAATCGATGATCGATGCAGCGATATGCGATGGTGATTATGTTGTTATTCGTTCACAAAAAGATTGCAACAACGGAGAAATCGTTGCCGCGATGATTGATGGTGAAGCAACGGTGAAGACGTTCTCACGTAAAAATGGGCATATCTGGCTGCTGCCAGCTAATGATGACTTTGCACCTATCGATGGCGATACTTGCGAAATCTTAGGAAAAGTAACGGCGGTTCTTCGCTCAGTTAAATAATTACACGAGTAATAATCACGCGGGCTTGATCTCCGTAATGAACGCTGCCAGGTTCGTAGACATCTATGCGTTTAATTATTGGTGTTTTAATTGCCCCTAGTGCAACTAATAAATCGAGTTCTTCGGCAAAGCCTTTAGCTTCAAAGTGCTCATTATTAACACCAACAATCAACCAGCCATTATTAGCAAGCAGTGGCAATAAGTTGCGCAGGGATTGCGGGCCTAAATGTCCGTGGGTAAATGTGCCTGAAGAAAACAGCGCCTCATATGGTTTATTTTCATTCTCAACGCTCTCGGTTAAATCTCGGACATAGAGTTCGCGATAAACAGCGCTGGCATCTGCGCGAGTTTTCAATCTCGCCTGTGCCAACATCTCTGGCGAAATATCCATACCGTCTATAACTAACCCCGGCCGCAGTCTGGAGACATACATGCCAGTTAGACCAGTGCCCGTACCGATATCTAAAACGCGAGTAACGGCATCTACCTCATCATTAAAGACTTCGGCAATCGCTTTGGGATATCGATACTGCTTGGCATCGACAAATGAAGACTCATAGGTGGCGGCCCACTTGGCATAGAGTCGACGATTATCATCAGGGCTCTGTACTGAATACGCCTCATCTAAGCCCAAGGCTTCATCACTCATATCATCACTTTAAAGGTGATTCATGCTTGGGGCAACGATTTCAACTAACTAGAATGGAGAAATTCAACTTGTGAGTTGTAATCGGTGAGATGGGGCTCGATGCGCTTTTCGGTGAAGGCCGACGGTAATTGGCGGGCCTTTGGTCACCGCAACTATCGAATTCTCTATCGCGCAAATGCCTTATCAAATATTGGCTCGTGGGTACAGCGAATTGCACAAGATTGGTTAGTTTTAGAACTTACTCATAGTGGAACATATTTAGGAATTATCTCTGCGCTTCAGTTCACACCGTTTTTATTCGTCAGTCTTCAAGGCGGGGCAATGGCCGATCGCCTTAATAAACGCTTAGTTTTGATCTTTACAAATATTGCTGGCGGGTCAACGGCTTTAGCCCTTGGCCTGCTGATCGTCACACATCACGTGCAGTTGTGGCACGTGATGGTGATGGCGTTTTTATTAGGCTCAAATGATGCGATTGATAAGCCTGTCCGGCAAAGCTTTGTCGCAGAACTTGTAGGCAAAAAAGATATGCCAAATGCTATTAGCCTGAACTCAGCTAATTTCAACGCCGGCCGCCTTATTGGGCCAGCAGTCTCAGGCTTATTGATTGCTGCTTTTGGTACCGGTCCAGCATTTTTAATTAATGCCTGCACCTACATATTTGTAATATCTGCGATGTTTCGAATCAAAGATGATCAACTTTTTAAGGTACCTAAGGCCTCAGGTCCAGTTAGCGTGAAAGAGGGTCTGCGCTATGTGCGAGCGCGGCCCGATATTTTCGTCACCATGTCGGTGTGTTTCTTTATGGCCACATTTGGTTTGAACTTTCAGATCTTTAGCGCACTGATGGCAACGAAGGCTTTTCACAAAGGCGTCGCATCATTTGGGCTCTTAGGCACAATTTTGGCCATTGGATCACTCAGCGCAGCGCTATTTTCTCCACGAATTGAAAGATTTAGATCGACAAAATTTGTTATTAAAGGTTCGATAGTTTTTAGTGTGATTATATTTATCAGCTCATTCATGCCCACCTATACGACGTATGCACTCTGTCTTCCATTCGCCGGCGCTGCCGCTTTAACCACCATGATTGCGGCAAACTCGGTTACCCAGCTGAACTCAGATCAGGTGA
>QYPG01000042.1 GCA_007279945.1 Streptomycetaceae bacterium
GCCTGTTTGAATACTTTTTGCAGGCGTTCAGTAGAAACATGCGTATAAATCTGAGTTGTCGCAAGGGATGCATGTCCAAGAATCTCCTGCACTGTGCGCAAATCTGCCCCACCTTCAAGCAAGTGTGTCGCTGCCGAATGTCGCAGGGCATGTGGACCCATACGTTCAATGCCTTCAATCGCAGATAAGGCTTCATAGACAACGCTTCGCACGGTGCGCTGATCGATGCGCTTTCCTCGAGCCCCTAAAAAGACGGCCTGTGCAGATTGATTAGTCACTAGCGCGCCGCGTCCATCGGCCAACCATGCCTCGAGCGCTTTAATCGCTGGTCTACCCATTGGAATCACCCGCTCTTTATTGCCCTTACCTATAACTCGTATCGTATTTCGGGTGTAATCGATATCGCCAATATCCAAACCACAGAGCTCTCCAACACGTGCACCCGTTGCATAGAGAAGCTCGAGCATCGCAACATCACGCAAAGATAAAGGTGACTCTTCCTCAGCAGCCCGTGTAGCCATGGAATCCATCGCCAACTTGGCATTGTTCACATCTAGAACTTCTGGCAAAGTGCGATGTCCCTTTGGAGTTGCAAGAGTTGCGCCAACATCGGTCGAAATATATTTATTTTTAAGCGCCCATTTAGTAAATAATCGCACCGACGTTGCGCGCCTTGAAAGCGTTGTCCGCGCTCCCCCTTTGACTGCCTGATTAGCTAGCCACGAACGAAGATGTGAAAGTTCGAGTACGCCGATATCTGAAAGACCTAGTTTTTCTAGGTGTTCTACGAGCGAATTCAGATCCCCCATATATGCACGAATTGTATGAACTGAAAGATTGCGCTCAACCTCTAAATGCCTTTGAAAAGTAGTTAGCAGCTTTTCGAATTGATCGCTCACGGGTGCAACTTTACTCGGGTTTGCGGCCCTGACGGAGGAGGCCGAAGGTGAGTGCATCCTCTAATGCCATGGCAGATGCCGCGATTACATTTTCGTGTACACCAACAGTGTTCCATTCGCCTTTGCCATCACTCGTTTCAACTAATACTCGCGTGATGGCACCAGTACCTAGGCGGCCTTCAAGAATGCGCACTTTGTAATCAGTGAGCTCTAGAACTTCAAGTTCTGGATATAGCTGAGCTAATCCGGTGCGCAATGCATTATCAAAAGCGTTAACAGGGCCGTTTCCTGTGCCGTTACAGATCATCTTTTTACCTAAAGCAACGACAGTGACTTCAGCCTTAGTCACAATACTTTGATCTTCTGCGCGCTCTACAGTTGTTAGCCAGTGTTCAATAGTGAAGAAGGATGGGCGTTTTCCGCTCATCTCTTCATGGACAAGAAGTTCGAAAGAAGCATCGGCAGCTTCAAAGGTAAAGCCGCGTGACTCCATTTCTTTTACGCGATCGACAATGCGGCCGATGAGCGCCTTATCTCCACCTAGATCAACACCGAGCTCTTGTGACTTTAATTCAATCGATGCGCGCCCTGCCATATCAGAGACCAACATGCGCATATCGTTTCCAACCGATGCTGGATCCTCATGCTGATAGAGAGAGGGATCGACTTTGATTGCACTGGCGTGTAAACCTGCCTTATGAGCGAAGGCTGAAACGCCGACATATGGTTGGCGCGCACTTGAAGAAACATTTGTAACTTCAGCGATGGCATGGGAGATACGGAAGGCCTCGCGCAGAGAATCCTTGGGCAAAACTAATTGATGCTTCTTTAACTCTAAGTTGGCAATAATCGTGACTAGATCGGCATTTCCCGTGCGCTCACCATAGCCATTGAGCGTGCCCTGTACATGAGTAGCACCTGCTGCGATTGCGGCCATGGAGTTTGCAACTGCGCAGCCTGTGTCGTTGTGGCAGTGAATACCTAGGCGGGCCGAACTAGCAGTAAGAACATCATGGACTACTTGTGATAACTCATCGGGCAACATTCCCCCGTTGGTATCGCAGAGTGCAATGACATCGGCGCCGGCTTCGGCGGCAACGCGTACAACTTCTAGGGCATAGGCACGGTTGTTACGGTAGCCATCAAAGAAGTGTTCCGCATCTAAAAATACGCGCTGACCTTCGGCAATTAGATGTGTAACTGAGTCACGGATCATTTCTAAGTTCTCATCTAGCGATGTTTTTAGTGCTAAATCAACGTGGCGATCAAAGGCCTTTGCGACTAGCGTTACTGCCGGTGCTCCGCTATCGCGAAGTGCCCCAAGAAGAAGGTCATCGGCTGCCTTAATGTTCGGACGACGTGTTGCACCGAATGCTACAAAGGTCGCATTCTTTAAAACTAACTCTTTTTTAGCGCGGGCAAAGAACTCTGTGTCTTTTGGATTTGCTCCAGGCCAGCCGCCTTCAATAAAACCAACGCCTAAATCATCTAAGTGACGCGCAATCGCTAACTTGTCATGGACTGAAAGGTTAAGACCCTCTTGTTGAGCGCCATCACGTAACGTGGTGTCGTAGATATGAAAAGCGTCAGAGGTTGGCATTAGCAGACCTTTTGTACCCAGTTGTGAGTATCGGTGATTGTTCCATGTTGAATTCCGAGTAGATGGTTACGAATCTGCATAGTGATGGCACCGGGTTGTCCATCTCCAGTAACCCACGTTCCCATCGCACTCTTTGCTTGCCCCACTGGTGAGACAACTGCAGCGGTACCGCATGCAAAGATTTCAGTGATTTCACCACTTGCAACACCATCGCGCCAATCATCGATACTGAGCATGACCTCCTCAGTTTTATATCCAAGATCTCTTGCAACAGTCAAAATCGAATCGCGAGTAATTCCTGGAAGCAAAGTTCCAGTGAGCTTAGGTGTAACAACCGTTGCATCCGAGCCCTTGCCCTTTACAAAGTAAAGGTTCATGCCGCCCATCTCCTCAACCCACTTGCGCTCTACGGCATCAATCCAAACAACTTGATCGCAGCCCTCTTTGAGCGCAGCTTTTTGCGCAACAAGTGAGGCGGCATAGTTTCCGCCGCACTTTGCCTCGCCCGTGCCACCGAGTGCTGCGCGAACATACTCTGTTGAGATCCAGACTGATACGGCTTTGGATGGATCAAAATATGCACCTGCTGGAGTTGCAATCAACATATATGTGGCCTTATTGGATGGTCTAACGCCTAAACCAACTTCGGTCGCAAACATAAATGGTCGAAGATATAAAGACTCTCCTACTTTATTAGGTACCCAGCCAGCATCCTGCTTGACTAGAACTTCGATGCTTTCAATAAACTGCTCTTCACTCATCTCTGGTAGCGCTAAACGTGCTGCAGATTTTGCAAAGCGCTTGGCATTTGCCGTTGGGCGAAAGAGTGCAACCGAACCATCGGGTTGGCGATAGGCCTTTAAGCCCTCAAAAATCTCCTGGCCATAGTGAAATACTGCCGTGGCAGGATCTAATGAGATCGGTCCGTATGGTTTTAACTCGGGCTCACTCCAACCATCTTTTTCGCTCCACTCACAGACGACCATGTGATCGGTGTAGTACTTACCGAAGCCACCTTCGGCAACGAGCGCATCACGTGTGGCAGCATCTTTAGCATTCGGGTTGAGTGTAATTTTCATAGTTATAACGCTGCGACGAGCGCATCTCCAACTTCATTAGTGCTTCGCTTTTTATCTCCACGTACTAACAAATCTGCCGCTACAGCGCGCTCAACATCTCGCGCCGCATCGCTAAAACCTAAATGCTCAAGCATCATTGCAACTGACATGACAGTCGCTGTTGGATCGGCGATATTTTTGCCAGCAATATCAGGGGCTGAACCATGAACTGGCTCGAACATTGATGGAAACTTTCCAGTTGGGTTGATATTTCCAGATGCCGCCAATCCAATTCCGCCACAGATTGCAGCTGCGATATCAGTTAAAATATCGCCAAATAAGTTATCGGTTACGACAACATCAAAGCGCTCAGGATTGGTGACAAAGAACATTGATGCTGCATCAACATGGAGATAATCAGTTGTTACCGTTGGATACTCTTTAGCGACCTCGTTAAATGTACGAGTCCACAATCCCCCGGCGCGGGTTAGCACATTGTTTTTATGAATTAAGGTTAACTTTTTGCGATCGCGCTTTAACGTGCGCTCAAATGCATCACGAATAACGCGCTCTGCGCCTCGGCGAGTATTTAGACTCTCCTCAGTTGCAATCTCTGCGTCTGTACCTTCAGCCAAAACTCCACCTGCACCAACGTATGGTCCTTCGGTGCCTTCGCGAACAACGATGAAATCAATGGGTGCATTAGTGGCGAGGGGCCCAGTAACGCCTGGCATCAAGCGTGCCGGCCGCAAATTAACGTAGTGATCAAAGGCAAAACGCAGCTTTAATAAAAGCCCGCGCTCTAGAACTCCACTTGGCACAGTTGGATCTCCAACTGCCCCGAGCAAAATGACATCGGCCTTTGCAATCTCGGCCAACGTTGCATCAGGCAGAACTTCTCCCGTGCGGTGCCAGAATGCTGCGCCTAAATCAAAGGCGGTGCGTTTGAACTCGAGATCGTATTTCTTAGATACGGCATCTAAAACCTTCAGACCCTCATTAACAACTTCAGGTCCGATTCCATCTCCTGCGATCACGGCTAAGTTAATAGTTTTCATTACTCCACCAAAAATACTGATCGAACGAACTCGGCATCTGTATCCTTCTTAACTTTCGCGACTATCTCTTCGCTCACGTGTGAATCTACGGTTAAGGCCATAAGGGCTGTGCCGCCGACTTCGCTTCGGGCTACCTGCATTGCTGCGATATTTACCTTAGCGTCGCCTAAAGTGTGGCCGACAGTGCCAATGATTCCTGGGCGATCGACGTAGCGAATAAAGAGAATGTTGTCGGTTGGTGGAAGATCAAGGCGGAATGAATCAATAGCAACAATCTTTTGAACTTGCTTGATTCCCATGAGCGTTCCTGCAATTGTCATCGCTTTGCCGCTTCCAGTTGTTGCACGCAAAGTAATCATTGAACGGTACTCAGGGCAATCAGCTGTGGTTGTAACTGCTGAAACCATTCCGCGCTCTGTGGCTAATCCTGGGGCGTTAACGTAAGTAACCTCTTCAGCACCTACTGCCAAGAGTGCGCCTTTGAGCGCGCTGATTCCAAGAATCGATGAATCATGAATTGAGATTTCACCTTTAACAGTGACATCTATATTTACTGGCAGCTCACCAAGTAGCTCAGTTGCAATCTCTGACATCTTTTCAACGAGTGGTAGCGATGGACGAATATCTTCGTGAATCACGCCGCCTTTTACGTTAACGGCATCCGGCACCAGTTCACCAGCTAAGGCTTTGCGAACCGATACGGCAACGGCGATACCTGCACGCTCCTGTGCCTCATCTGTTGATGCACCTAAGTGAGGTGTGGCAATTACGTTATCTAATGTAAATAGAGGTGAGTCTGTGCAGGGTTCTGTAACGTAAACATCAAGACCTGCACCAGCCACACGACCTTCAACGATTGCATCGTATAAAGCCGCCTCATCCAATACTCCGCCACGCGCTGCATTAACTATGCGCACAGCTGGCTTGACCTTCTTCAACGCTTCAACGCCAATCAAATTGGCAGTCTCTTTCGTCTTTGGTAGGTGAATAGTGATGAAATCCGAAGTTCGTAGCAGCTCATCTAAATCAACTAGCTTTACACCAAGTTGCGCAGCACGAGCTGGCTGAAGATATGGATCATATGCAATGACATCCATACCGAATGCCTGCATACGCTGGGCAACTAGCTGTCCGATACGTCCGAAGCCAACGATTCCAAGAGTCTTTTCAAATAGCTCGGCGCCGGTGTATTTAGAGCGTGCCCATTTACCGTTTCGAAGTGCAGCGTGAGCCGGTGAAATAAATCGCGCAGATGCAAGCAGTAGCGAGATTGCCAATTCGGCGGCACTTACTATGTTAGAAGTTGGAGCATTAACAACCATGACACCGGCAGCAGTTGCTGCAGGAATATCAACATTATCTAGACCAACACCTGCACGAGCAATAACTTTTAAGCCCTTTGCCGCAGCGATAGCTTCTGCATCCATTTTGGTTGCAGAGCGAATCAAAACAGCATCGACTCCCTTATTAAGGGCAGCTAGAAGCTCGTCGCGATTTGCTCCGTCACAGTTAATGACTTCAAAATCTGGACCAAGTGCCTCTAGCGTTGCAGGACTTAACTCCTCAGCGATTAATACGACAGGTTTAGCCACGCGCTACGCTGCCCTCTTTGTAATCATCGGCCTTTGACTGCTTCATCCACGAGAACATCTTGCGAAGTTCGCGGCCTACAGCCTCGATTGGATGTACCTCACCCTTGGCGCGAAGAGTCTTAAATTCAACTCCGCCAGCCTCTTGATCATCGATGAAGCGCTTAGCAAAAACACCACTCTGGATATCGGCAAGAACTGCCTTCATGTTCTCTTTCACATGTGGATCGATAACACGTGGACCAGATACATAGTCACCGAACTCGGCAGTATCAGATACTGACCAGCGCTGCTTTGCGATTCCGCCTTCGTACATCAAATCTACGATTAATTTAAGTTCATGTAAGCACTCGAAGTATGCAACCTCTGGCTGGTATCCAGCTTCGGTAAGAACTTCAAAGCCGTACATAACTAGTTGGGATGCTCCACCACAGAGAACAGACTGCTCACCAAATAGATCGGTCTCGGTCTCTTCGGTGAAGGTAGTCAGAATTCCGCCGGCGCGTAGGCCACCGATTGCTTTTGCGTAAGAGAGCGTTAGTGGCCATGCATTGCCAGTTGAATCTTGCTCAACTGCCACAATTACTGGAACTCCGCGACCTGCTGAATATTCGCGACGGACTAAGTGCCCTGGGCCCTTTGGTGCAACCATGCAGACATCAACGTTTGTGCTTGGCTTGATGTAGCCAAAACGGATATTAAATCCATGACCAAAGAAGAGCGCATCGCCATCTTTTAGGTTAGGAAGAATTGAATCGGTGTAAATATGGCGCTGAAGATGATCAGGTGCCAAGATCATGATGACCGTTGCCTCTTGTACCGCTTCGGCAACGCTAACTACACGTAGCCCTTCAGCCTCTGCCTTTGCCTTAGATGGTGAACCATCTTTCAAGCCGACGCGAACATCGACTCCGCTATCGCGCAAGTTAAGTGCGTGCGCATGTCCTTGTGAGCCGTAACCGATGATCGCGACTTTGCGACCCTGGATGATGGCTAGATCGGCATCCTCTTCGTGATCCATCGTTGCTGCAACGGTATTTCTCCTTGGCTCTGGTAATCGGGTTGAGTGTCGGGCATTACGGGCTGTTGTGGATTTGGAAAAATCGCTTTAA
>QYPG01000027.1 GCA_007279945.1 Streptomycetaceae bacterium
AAAATCCTCTGGGCTCATCGCCGCAAACTCGGGCGTGAACTTCATAACTGCAACTTGATCGGCATTGTGAATTTTGAGTAGCTCAATCCGGTCAGTGAGAATCGTTAAAAGCGTTGGCGCCCGGTCTGGTGCAAAAATACTGACTGGATGTGGGTCAAAAGTGAGCGCAACTATTTTTTCATCCCCAGCAATTGCTTTGGCACGGTTGAGTACGGCCTGGTGACCTTTATGGACACCATCAAAGACTCCGATTACAACAACGCTCATTGGATTATTATTACCTAGTTAGCTCGCTGCTGTGAACACAGCAATAGGTTTAGCAAGACCATCTTTATTGGCCAGCAGTGCAATCAGTTGATTATCGCCACTCATCCCCGCATAAATTCCATCCGTTGGATTGGGCGAGAGTGGGCGACCGAAAGAGAGCTCTTGGCGCTCATCTAAAGCTAGTTCGCGAGGCGCAAAGGTTGCACGCGCAACATCGGACAATGGCAAAACTGTGAATTCATTATTCTTTAATTGAGTAAGAGTCACTGCTTGATCTAACCCAAAACTTGCAACCCGACTGCGACGCAATGACGAGAGATGACCGCCAATATTGAGTGCGTTTCCACAATCACGTGCTATTGATCGGATGTAAGTTCCAGCAGAGCATGTGACTTCTATATCGACTTCAATCGTCGCATTTAAATGGCGAATTTCCAGAATATCTAACTGGCTAATTGTGACCTCACGAGCAGCGAGTTCAACCACCTCTCCGGCTCTCACTCGGTCGTAAGCGCGCTCACCATCGACCTTCACGGCCGATACCGAACTAGGTCGCTGCATAATTCTTCCGCGCATCTTTGCTAGCTCAGTTTCAATCTGTGCGTCAGTAATATGTGAAACATCGCCAGTTGAAATAATCTCACCCTCGGCATCATCGGTAACTGTCGCGATGCCTAAGACCATGGTCCCTTGATATGTTTTATCTCCGTCAGCGATGTACTGAAGCAGGCGTGTTCCGTTGTTAAAACCAAGAACTAAAATTCCAGTCGCCATCGGATCTAATGTTCCAGCATGACCGACTTTACGTGTGCCCAATGCGCGTCTGGCAATAGCCACAACATCATGACTAGTCATTCCTGGCTCTTTATCGACAACCAGAAATCCGTGCTCGATGATTACTCCGACTCGATTATGCGTGGGGCTTTATAAGGATCTTCTCCCCCTGCATAGGTTGCATTCTTGCGAAGCTCTGCGACGTGGGCATCCTGCTCATGTACTTTTTCAAGTAGTGAATCAAGTGCTTTGGCACTCTCTGGTAGACCGTCTTCAAAAAATGCCAACGAAGGCGTAATACGAAGACCGAGTTCGCGACCAAGAGCGGATCGGATAGCTCCTTTTGCGCTCTCAAGGGCTGCGGCCGTTGAAGCGCGCTGATCTAAATCCCCCAGTACGGTGTAGAAAACTGAGGCTTGTTGAAGATCCCCAGTTACGCGCGCATCAGTAATAGTGACAAAGCCAAGACGTGGATCTTTAATCTTCGTCTCAAGCAGTTGTGCCACTACCACTTTAATGCGGTCGGCTACTTTTAAGGTGCGATGTGATGGACTCATTCTTATGCTCGCTTTTTCTCGCGCATCTCAAATACCTGAATTGTGTCGCCAACAGCGATCTCCTTCATGTTGCCAACACCAATACCGCACTCGAAGCCCTCTTTAACCTCAGTTGCATCATCTTTGAAGCGCTTGAGTGAATCGATGGTGAGGTTATCGACAAGGATCTGATCGCCACGCATGATGCGCGCCTTTGCATTTCGACGGATGATTCCATCTTTAACAATCGATCCTGCGATATTTCCAGCCTTAGATGATTTGAAGATCTCTCGAACTTCAGCATTACCCAAGACGACCTCTTCGTAGATTGGCTTGAGAAGGCCCTTCAGAGATAGTTCAATCTCATCGATTGCTTGATAGATAACTGAGTAGAAGCGAACTTCAACGCCTTCTTGGTCGGCAAAGATCGCAGTTTGTGGCTCAGGCTTAACATTAAAGCCGATAACCACAGCAGTTGAGGCAGATGCCAACGTAATATCGCTCTTAGTGATTGCACCAACGCCGCGGTGAATAACGCGAAGATCAACTTCTGCGCCAACATCGAGCTGCATCAACGCTTCTTCAAGTGCTTCTACCGAACCACTGACGTCGCCCTTAAGAATTAAGTTCAATGTAGAAATCTTGGACTGCTCCATGAAGTCTTCCAATGAAACCTTCTTACGCGCCTTCGCCAATTGAGCATTACGTTCTGCGGCTTGACGCTTTTCAGCAATCTGACGCGCAGTTCGATCCTCATCGGCAACTAAGAATGTATCGCCAGCACTTGGTACAGATGTGAATCCAAGAACTTGAACTGGACGCGATGGTCCGGCAGTTTCAACAGAATCACCGTTCTCATCCAACATCGCACGAACGCGACCGAAAGAGCCACCGGCAACTATTGCATCACCGATCTTTAACGTTCCGCGTTGAACTAGGACAGTAGTTACTGGTCCACGTCCACGATCAAGGTGGGCCTCAATTGCAACACCGCGAGCACTGTCATCGGCAACTGCGCGAAGGTCAATTGCTGCATCTGCAGTAAGCAGAATTGATTCAATAAGATCATCGACGCCTTGACCAGATTTTGCAGAAACATTTACGAAAATAGTTTCTCCGCCGTACTCTTCAGCGATTAAGTTGTACTCAGTTAACTGTTGACGGACTTTGTCGGCATTTGCGCCTTCTTTATCCATCTTGTTAACAGCTACAACGATTGGAACATCGGCAGCTTGTGCATGGTTTAACGCCTCGATTGTCTGCGGCATGATGCCATCATCTGCGGCAACAACAAGCACCGCAATATCAGTTACTCTGGCACCACGTGCACGCATAGCGGTAAATGCTTCGTGACCTGGTGTATCGATAAATGTAATCGCACGGTTTGTGCCGTTGTGATCATGGTGAATTTGATATGCACCAATGTGCTGTGTAATTCCGCCGGCCTCAGATTTCATGACCTCACTCTTGCGAATTGCATCGAGCAACGAAGTCTTACCATGGTCAACGTGACCCATTACAGTGACAACTGGTGGACGTGCCACGAGCATTTCGGGATCAAGAGCTGCAAGCTCATCAGCTAAATCAATATCAAAGCCTTGCAGAAGTTCGCGATCCTCATCTTCTGGACTAACAATTTGGATTTCATAACCAAGTTGTACTCCGAGAATTTCAAAAGTATCCGCGTCAACTGATTGTGTAGCTGTCACCATCTCACCTAAGTGAAAAAGTGCTGCAACTAACGCTGCTGGATCTGCACCAATCTTGTCGGCAAAGTCTGCCAATGATGAACCCCGACGCATACGAATTGGCGTCTTTCCATCACCGTGCGGAACAACTGCGCCACCCAGTTGTGGCGCTTGCATATTGTCGAACTCATCGCGAAGTGCTTTACGCGACTTCGCTTTACGACCTGACTTCTTGCTTGCATTCTTTCCGAAAGCTCCGCCTGCTCCGCCACGCTGTGGTGGACGTCCACCTCCTGGACGAGTTGGTGCACCACCTGGTGCAACTGGCGCATTGCTCTTGTACGGAGACGTTGGTGCTGGTGCACCAGCACCAGTGCGCGGTGGAAAACCGGCACCTGCTGGTGGACGCGAACCTGCTGGTCGTGCAGCAAAACCTGGACGCACTGAACCTGGACGCGGCCCGCTCATTCCTGGGCGAGGTGCACCTGTCGGACGTTGTGGTGGACGCGGAACTGCACCACCAGTTGAGAATGGATTATTACCTGGACGCGGTGGGCGTGGAACACCACCACCGGTTGAGAATGGATTATTACCTGGACGCGCAGCTGGCTTTGGCGCTTCAGTTGCTGGTGCATCTACTTGTGCACGCACTGCTTCGGCCTTGTGTTGTAACTCTGCTTTATGAGCTTCGGCGCGAATTGCTTCAGCCTTTATTGCCTCAATATCAACGCCAAGTTCGGCAGCAAGAGAGGCGGCTTGTTCAGCGCTTACTTCTGGTTTTGCGGCAGCTGCTTTTTTAGCTGCGGCTTTCTTGACCGGCTTCTTTTCTTCAGCTGGTTTTGCATTGGGATACATTTCGATGAGCTTGCGAACAACTGGCGCTTCTACTGTCGATGATGCCGATTTTACAAACTCACCCATATCTTGGAGCTTTGCAAGAACTTCCTTGCTCTCCATACCGAGTTGTTTTGCTAACTCGTGTACGCGGACCTTTGACACATTTTCCCCTGTCTTGGCCCGCAATGTTTTTCACATGCAAGCCCTAGTTGTACGACCTCATAGTTCTAGCGAGCTCATGTGAGTTTCATATCTTTCATATCCATTTCGTTAAAAGTGCAGGGGGCCATCGTATCCAATGAAGTGCCAGTTCACATAATGGGGTTATCTGGGTGAATGTCGATGCGCCAGCCAGTTAAGCGTGCGGCTAAGCGTGCATTTTGTCCATCTTTACCGATGGCCAATGAGAGTTGATAGTCAGGGACAATCACTTTGGCCGAGCGGGAACTCAGATCAACGATCTCTACCGATGAAACCTTTGCCGGAGCTAAAGCATGCGCAATGAAAGTGGCTGGATCTTCCGACCAGTCGACGATATCGATCTTCTCACCGTGCAGCTCATCCATTACCGCACGTGCACGAGAGCCCATTGGCCCAATCAATGAGCCCTTAGGACTAACACCCGCGCGATGAGATTTAACTGCAACCTTAGTGCGATGACCAGCCTCGCGTGCAACGGCCATGATTTCTACGATGCGATCATTTATCTCTGGAACTTCAAATGCAAATAACTGCTTAACAAGTGCTGGATGGCTACGCGATAACATAATTTCAGGACCCTTAAGTCCTTGCTTTACTTCTACAACGAAACATTTAATTCGATCACCGTGGTTGTAGACCTCGCCTGGTACTTGCTCTTGCGGAGGGATACGGCCTTCGGTGCGACCTAAATTCACATTGATCATCTTTGGGTCGCGACCTTGCTGAACAACGCCAGAGATAACATCCCCCACGTTGCCAGTAAATTCACCGACGATCGAAGCATCATTAGTTTCACGCATCTTTAACTTAATGATTTGGCGCGCTGTAGATGTAGCAACACGTGAAAAACCATTGGGCATGTCGGCCTCATCGCCGGTTTTTTCACCAAGTTCATTAAACTGTGGAATCAAAATTTGAATCTCCCCGCTATCGCGATCTAGATACGCACGGGCATGACGCTTAGCTTCATCGGTTTGGTTATACGCCGTTAGCACGCCGATTTCGATGGCTTGAATTAACTGCTCCAGTGGAATTCCTTTTTCGTTCGTGAGCTCAACCAGCGCGCTCATCTCGACATGCATTTATTCTTCATCCTTACGGTTGAATTCGACTTCAGCATGTGCACGTTTAATGTCAGCTAAAACAACGATATGCGTCTTCATTCGCCCCTTGATGTTCTCTACAAATGTTGCGTCCTCGTCACGAAGTTCGGTTAGGCGTGCAGTCAACGTAGTTCCATCGTTAAATGTGGATGTAATAATTCGAGTTAGATTCTTCTCCCAGTGACGGCGTTTAGTAATCGGGCGGTCAACACCAGGTGACGTAACCTCAAGGGTAAATGCTCCATCTACCAACGTTGTCTCATCAAGTAATTCAGAGATTATCCGTGAAACCACCGTGACTTCATCTAAATTAAGAGGTTTAAGGCCATCGACTACGCAGGTAATAATGCGGTGATTGCCTGGATTTGTTGGGATAACTTCTTCGAGGAAAAACCCTGCACCTTCAACTGCAGGTGTAAGAAGTTCAGTCAGTGATTCTTTTAACGTCATGTGTGGCTACTTTCTTATTAAGTTGTAGCCCCAATTGTAACTAAAAACTTTGGAAAGTCACAATTCCCACTTTAATAATCAGCGCTACAGTTACAAGTAGAAAAACCTTACGCACAAGTGTAGATCCGCCCTTTATTGCCAGCCGAGAACCCAGGATCGCCCCACATATATTAGCCCCGCCAAGGACTAATCCGATCTGCCAAATAATGGCGCCATGAAAGCCAAATATAAGAAGCGCACCGATATTGGTTGCGACATTTACTACTTTTGCAATTGCAGAGGCAGTAATAAAGGCATAACCAAGTGATGCGACAAGAACGAGCATTAAAAATGAGCCGGTACCAGGACCAAAGATTCCATCATAGAAACCAATACCTAAGCCGGCCAGGATGCAGATATGAACTCGACGTTGTGAATGGTGTTTAAGAAGCTCGATTTTGCCTAAATCTGGTTTTAACCATGTATATATTGCAACGCCAATTAAGAGGATTAGGACTATCGGGCGCATACTCGATGTTGGAATGCGTGATGCCAGCATTGCTCCACCTGCCGAACCGATAAATGCAGGTAGCGCCATAGCTAGAAGAATCGAACGATCAGGTTTAATCTGCCTGCGATAGAGCGCGGCGGCACTTGTTGTGCCAAAGACTGCCGCTAATTTATTGGTTCCAAGTACGGTCACTGTGTCGGTTTTGGGCAGACCAATAAGAAGTGCAGGTAGTTGAATCAAGCCTCCCCCGCCTGCGATCGAATCTACAAATCCAGCAAAGAAAGAAGCCAGGACAAGAAAGAACGCTGTAGCAATTCCTAAATCTAGAAACACGGCTTACTTCAAAAGTTCGGTTATCTTTGCAACTGCGTGACCAAGTGTAACTTCTTGCTTTTCGCCACTGCTGCGAACGCGGACTTCAACATTTCCATCGGCTAGCGCCTTACCAACAACGACAATAATCGGATTTCCAATTAACTCGGCATCTTTGAACTTCACTCCGGCACTAGCATCACGGCGATCATCTAGCATCACGCTGATTCCTATCGCCTCTAAATCCTCTCCTAGTTTGAGTGCGGTATCAAAAGGCAGATCCTCTTTACCTGTAGCGACAATATGTACCTTGGCTGGGGCTATTTCAACTGGCCAATTCAAACCGATCGCATCACTTGTCTGTTCGGCGATGGCCGCAACTGCACGTGATACACCAATTCCATACGAGCCCATGGTGACAACTTGTGACTTTCCATTGTTATCAAGCACTGTTAAATCTAAAGCTTGGGCATACTTTTGACCCAGCTGAAAGATATGGCCGATCTCGATCGCGCGATCGATAATAACTTCCGTATTGCACTCTGGACAGGCATCACCTGCACGAACTTCGGCAGCTTCAATATATGCATCAGGAGTGAAGTCACGACCGTTAACAACAAAGCGCGCATGGCGATCCTTTTTATTAGCGCCACTTATCCATGATGTCCCAGGTGCTACACGAGGATCTGCATAAACAGTAATTCCAGATTTAGCGGCGTCCTGTGGACCTATATATCCCTTTACAAGCTGTGGATGTTTTGCAAAATCCGCCTCTTCAAAAACTCTTAACTCGTGAACCCCGCCTAAGTTTTCTTGCAGACGTTTTAAATCAACTTCACGATCTCCCGGCACTAAAACCGCAATTGGTTTCCCATCGGCAACTAACATAATGTTTTTTAAAGTATCTGCAGCCGAATGCCCAGCACCAAACTTTTCATTCATTATCGCAACAAGTGAGTCAATTGTTGGTGTATTTGGGGTATCTAACTCTTCCAGTGCAGGAACTCCCGAAGGATCACCGGCAGGAACTTTTGTGACCATGGCTTCAACGTTTGCTGCATATCCACATGATGGACATAAGACATAGGTATCTTCACCCGTATCGCATGGAGCTAAAAACTCTTCTGACTTTGATCCACCCATCGCGCCAGATACGGCTTTAACAATATTGTATTTCAGTCCCAAACGATTGAAACAACTGATATATGCATCGCGGTGTTTTTGATAAGAGACATCAAGACCTGCATTATCAATATCAAAAGAGTATGAATCCTTCATTACGAACTCACGGCCACGGATAATTCCACTGCGAGGTCGTGCTTCATCCCGATATTTTGTTTGAATCTGATAGATAGACAGTGGCAAATCTTTATACGATGAGTATTCGCTCTTAACCATTAAGGTGAACATCTCTTCGTGGGTTGGGCCTAAAAGATAGTCTCCGCCTTTGCGATCTTGAAGACGAAAAAGCGATGGGCCGTACTCTTCCCAGCGATTGGTTGTTTCATAAGCCTCGCGCGGCAAAAGCGCTGGAAAATGCACCTCTTGGAAACCTGCTGCATCCATCTCTTGACGGACTACGTTCTCGATGTTGCGAAGGGTAATAACGCCCAGTGGAAGCCATGAGTAGATACCTGCAGCGATTCGTCGAATGTATCCGGCACGAACAAGTAATCGGTGGCTGGTGACTTCAGCATCGGCTGGATCATCGCGCAATGTACGCAAAAAAAGCGTAGACATTTTCAACATGGGGCGAGCCTATCCAACATCAACAGAAGGTTGACCCGAAGCAACGCCAGCTGCCTCCATTTCTTCGGCTAATCGCATCGCTTCTTCTATGAGCGTCTCAACAATCATTGCTTCAGGCACCGTCTTAATGACTACACCCTTAACAAATATCTGCCCTTTTCCATTACCCGATGCAACACCAAGATCGGCTTCGCGTGCCTCCCCTGGACCATTAACTACACAACCCATGACTGCAACGCGAAGTGGAAAAGTCATTCCTTCTAGGCCGGCTTGAACCTTCTCTGCCAATGTATAAACATCTACTTGTGCACGTCCACACGATGGACATGAAACGATTTCAAGTTTGCGCTGTCGCAAATTCAGCGACTCTAAAATAGAGATACCGACTTTAACTTCCTCAACGGGTGGCGCAGATAATGAGACGCGAATAGTGTCGCCAATACCTTCAGCGAGCAAGATTCCAAATGCCGTTGTAGATTTGATTGTTCCTTGAAAAATCGGTCCCGCCTCGGTTACACCTAAGTGCAATGGATAATCACATTGAGCAGCTAATAATCTATAGGCCTTCACCATGGTGACGGGGTCATGATGCTTTACTGAGATCTTGATATCAGAGAAACCATGCTCTTCAAATAGAGATGCCTCCCATAAAGCAGACTCAGCTAAGGCCTCAGGAGTTGCCTTTCCATATTTTGCGAGTAATCGTGGATCTAAGGAGCCAGCGTTAACACCAATTCGAATTGGAACTCCAGCATCTCCTGCAGCCTTGGCAACCTCTTTAACTTTGTCATCGAACTGTTTAATGTTGCCAGGGTTAACGCGCACTGCGGCGCAGCCAGCATCGATGGCGGCAAAGATATATTTTGGCTGAAAGTGAATATCGGCGATAACTGGAATCTGAGACTTCTTAGCAATCTGAGCAAGGGCATCGGCATCATCTTGACTTGGAACTGCCACGCGAACTATTTGGCAACCGGCCGCAGTTAATTCAGCAATCTGCTGCAACGTTGCATTGACATCTGAAGTTAGTGTTGTGCACATAGATTGAACGCTGACAGGTGATTCGCTGCCTACTCCAACTTTTCCCACCATCATCTGCCTGGTCTTACGGCGTGGAGCCAGTGTTGGCGGTGGGGCGCTTGGAATACCTAAATCAACCATGTGGGTATTCTGCCGTATTAATTGGAAGAGCGCTAAAGATTAAGAAGAACTGGATTCACAATGTCTGCTACGAGAAGCAGCACAGTGAGCGCTGCCAAAATCACAAAGACCACCATCGTTATTGGGGTAAGGGATGTCACATCGATTGCGGCTGGGCGCGCACGTCCGCGTAAACGGGCGATAAAGGCTCGAATCTCATCGGCAATTGCCACCGCCATATGACCGCCATCGAGTGGCAAGAGTGGCAAGAGGTTAAATAAGCCGACGAAAATATTCAAACTCGCGACTATTAAAATGAAGGTCGCAACACGTTCTTTCAGTGAAAGTTTCGCGCTACTTAAAGCTTCTCCAGAAACACGTGCGACTCCTACAACTCCTACTAATCCATTGGGATCGCGCTTATCGCCATTAACGGTTTGACCCCACAAGGCCGGCACTTTAGAGGGAAGTTTCACAAGCGATGAAACACTCTGCGTTAATAGTTCACGTGAGACGAGGCCCGCGTTTTTAACTGACGTAATAAAGCCAGCTCGCTTGAGACCGACTTTGCTCATGATTCCTAAAATATAACGATCTTTCCCATCAACAGTTTCGCGTTTAGTAGATGCCCGAATTACTAAGTCCTGGCCATTTCGTTTGATGCCTAGCGTTAATTCTTTGCCCTGAGAGTTTCTAATTTTTAAAACATCAGTATCCCAATCGCGAACTTTTACTCCATTAATCGAAGTGATTTCATCGCCCACCTGTATGCCAACGCTTTGAGCTGATGAACCTTGCACAACTTCACTTACTACTGGAAGTAGTTGGCTGGTTCCAATACCGGCGAAAAGTACAAATAATAAGAGGTATCCCAGAACAAAATGTAGAAATGAACCTGCCCCTAAAACAACAAGCTTGCGCCCGGACGATGCGCTATAAAAGGCGCGATCTTCTTCGCCCTCGCTCATGCGGTCACCGGGTGTCATTCCTTCTATCTTGCAATAGCCTCCGGCAGGAATGGCTTTCAATCCAAACTCAGTCTCACCGCGACGGGTTGACCAAATCTTCTGACCAAAACCCAAGAAAAACTCGGAGACTTTCATACCAAAGCGTTTTGCCATAATGAAATGACCAAACTCATGCACCATCACTGAGAGGAGGAGTGCAACGACAAAGGCGAGGAATCCGAGAATCTGCATTATGGAGCCAATCGTATTAGATGTTCGCGAGTCTTCATGCGCGCATCTTCTTCGATGGCACTGACATCGGCTAAATCTCCTACTGTTGCAGCTACTGCATTGTCATAAGCATTCACGACTGCAGCAACTACGCTTACAATCGATGAAAACTCTAGTGAGCTGGTCAAGAAAGCATCTACAGCAACTTCATTAGCGGCGTTGAAAATTGTAGGAAGTGCTCCGCCAACGTGACCACAGTGTCTGGCGAGATCAACTGCTGGGAACCTCTCTCCATCTATAGGCGAAAAACTCCAACTGTGTGAACGGGTCCAGTCAATAGGTGGCGTTGAATTCGCAAGCCGCTCTGGCCAATTGAGCGCATATGCAATTGCGCCCTTCATATTGGGCGGACTTGCTTGAGCGATTGTTGCGCCATCAACAAATTCAACGAGTGAATGCACTACCGATTGTGGATGGATGACTGCATCTATGTTTTCATAAGGCATTGAAAATAGATGATGGGCTTCGATAATCTCTAAACCTTTGTTGACTAAGGTCGCTGAGTTAATAGTTACTACCGCACCCATACTCCACGTTGGATGCGCCAATGCATCCTCAATTGAGATACCTTGTAAATCTGCGCGGTCTCTAAATGGTCCGCCACTTGCAGTGAGAACTAACTTCTTAATTTCACTTCGCGAACCAGCCTGTGCGCACTGCCACATAGCACTGTGCTCTGAATCTACAGGAATTATCTGATTCACCTTCGCCTTACTCATCACTAAATCTCCACCGGCAACTAAAGACTCTTTGTTGGCAAGTGCAAGAATATTTCCAGCATCTAAAGCTGCCAGAGTTGGACCTAAACCAATTGAACCAGTGATGGCATTGAGCACTATGTCGCACTCCATTGCAGCGATCTGTGTTGATGCCAGTGGACCGTCGATTACATTCACGCCAGGGAGTGCTTCTCTAATAATTTCGCCATTATTTATTACGCCTACATACGTAACGTTAAACTTTTTAGCTTGTTCAATAATAAGAGCTACATTATTTCCAGCGCAGGTAAGTGCGATTACACGGAAACTAGTGGGATTATCAGCAATAATCCCCAGTGCCTGCGTTCCAATTGATCCCGTCGATCCCAAAATGACAACATCACGCATTTATCGGTCCAAAAGATTTTGTGCCGGCGAATATGCCTGACCAGAGCGGCGTTTAGCGATTGCACTGAGGGCTTCTAGGACAACACGGTTAGCTAAAATAGCGGTGATATCAGCGCTATCAAAGGCTGGAGCGACTTCAACAATATCGATTCCAACTACTGGTAACTCCAAACAGATACGTCGAACTGCCTCTAGGAGTTCACGACTTGTCATCCCGCCAGGCTCAGGAGTACCAGTTCCAGGAGCCATTCCTGGATCAACCACATCGATATCTACCGATAAGAACACGCCATCGCATCCATCGGTCAGGATTGCAAAGGATTCATCCAATACGGTATTGAGTCCACGATGATGAATCTCAGTCATCTCATAGGAGCGCATGCCTTGATCGCGCATCCAATCGAGGGTCTTTGAATCCGGCCAATAACCGCGCAATCCAAGTTGTAAGAAACGATCTCCACGCACAGTTCCCGTGTCGATCAAACGTCGCATTGGTGTGCCATGGCCGACTAATGCACCAAATTGATCCTCGCCAGTATCGGCATGTGCATCAAAGTGAATCATCGAAATCTTTCCTAGACCACGGTGACGCGCAATTCCTGCAACATCGGCCGATGCAATGGAATGGTCTCCACCCAAAATGACAGGGATTGCACCTGCACGTGAAATTTTTTCGGTAGCAACTGCTAAGACTTCTAGAGATGCGACAAGGTCTCCCCCTGGCATTAACAAATCTCCGGCATCAACAACTTTCATCTCTTTTAGCGCATCGATTCGCAGCGCTAGATGAGGACGCTCACCATCGTGCGGAAGATAATCTCCGCCCCGAATTGCTTGAGGTCCAAACTTTGCACCCGAGCGATGTGAGGTTCCACTATCTATCGGTGCACCAACAATGACAACATCGGCATCGGCAAAAGTTGAGGCGATATCTAAATCACATCGCTCGATTCCAAGAAAAGTAAAATCAGGGCCGTACATATTGCCGTGGTTTGTCATTGTTTAAGGATAGGCGTAAAGCATTAAGAATCGAAACCCAACCCCAAGAAATCTAAAAGTCGCAGCCATGCATTGCGCTTACCTTGGTGTTCATCGGCTCTATTGATCGACCACTGCGTCAGGCGAATAAAGATAAATCTCAACGGCTCAGGTGGGAAAGGAAATGGCTTCGTACGCACCATCTTTAAGCGGGTCCGCTCGTTATCGACTTTATCAAGCAAGTCGAGCATGACCTGAGCGCCAAAGCGAGTGGAGCCAACACCTAGTCCGGTGTACCCCATGACATAGGCAACCCGACCGCCAAAGGCCTTGCCCCAAAATGGTGAGAAGCGCGAACACGTATCAATTGCTCCACCCCACCCGTGCGTGAACTTAATTCCCTTAAGTTGCGGAAAAGTCTCCAAGAAAGCTTGTGCTAAGTGGGCATAGGTTTCGGCATCTGACTCATACTCTTGGCGAACTTTGCCGCGGAAATTATAGATAGCGTCATAACCGCCCCATAAAATCTCATTATCTTTAGTCATTCGATAGTAATGAAATTGATTTCCCGCATCAGATAAGCCTTCACGCTCGCTCCAACCAATTGAATCTAGTTGGGCTGGAGTTAATGGTTCGGTAACTAATTGAAAATCATAAACTGGTACGACATATTTATGCGCTTTGCGAACTAATGATTTAAATACATTGGTAGCTAGCGCAACTTTTTGTGCATAGACGCTTCCATAAGGAGTATGAACAATCATTCCATTGTTGGTTCGCTCTAACCATTCCACATGGGTATTTTCAAAAATTCGCACTCCCAGCGAAATACAGGCACGCTCTAATCCCCACACTAAACGAGCTGGATCAACTAGGGCCGTTCCATCTGGATCCCACAGAGCTCCTTTGTAGAGCGGAGATTTAATTCGAGCTTGAACTTGATCTTGTGTTAAGAGCTCTACGTTGTCACCAAACGAATTTCGCAGCTCGGCCTCTTCAACCATTCCAGCCATTTGCCACTCTTCAATAGCAACGCGCAGTTCGCCATTCCACTCAAAGTCACATTCAATACCGTATTTTTTAATAGTTGCTTCAATTCCATCTAAGTTTTCGCGGCCCATACGTTCAATGATGGCCATCTCATCTTTAAAGCGGCTATAACCATTCATAAATCCATGTGTGAGTGTGTAACTACAAAATCCACCATTTCGCCCTGAGGCTCCTGCACCGGTTTCACGTTGTTCTACAAGAATGACTTCGCGCTCTGGGTTTTGTTCTTTGGCTAAAAGCGCCGTCCACAAACCGGTATAGCCAGCGCCGACGATGCATAAATCCGTGGTGACATCACCAATCAACGTTGGATGTGGCAGTGGTTCTAGTGGATCTTCATCCAGCCAATATAAAGCTGGCTGCATATGGGATAAGTGTTTAAGAATGGAAGGGTCGATGGTTGCCATCGCGCTATCCGGCCTTGACCGGAATCACCCCTTCAATCACATCTCAGAGTTGGCCCGGGTCCTCCGGAACCTAACCCCATAACGCAGGTCTTCTTATACAAACCTGTGGTTCGCTATGGTTATAAGAGGGTACTTTACCGCGCTTTTTTACGATTGACGAGTTGCCCCGCTATGACAATTGCTAAAGCTAAGAAAAACATCGATGAGCCTATGACGTTGGCTTGGGCTGGAATTCCACGGGCGGCGGCTACATAGACAAATTTCGGAAAAGTGATGAGTGTTCCAGAGTTGAAGTTAGTAATGATGAAGTCATCGAAAGAAAGCGAGAATGCCAGAAGCGCAGCCCCTGCAATTCCAGGTGCGACTAATGGCAGTGTTACGCGGCGGAAAGTCTCAAGCTCATTGGCGTAAAGATCCATCGCAGCTTGCTCAAGTCGCGGATCAAGGCTTGCAATACGTGCCTTAACGGTGACCACTACGAATGAGATACAAAACATGACGTGGGCAATGACTGTTGGCCAAAAACCAGGATTAATTTTAAAGACCAGAAAAAGCGAGAGTAGCGATGCACCCAAAACAATTTCAGGGGTAGCCATAGGTAAAAAGATAAGTAGGTTTGAGCTAGAGCGACCTTTGAATTGATATCTGCCAATTGCAAAGGCAATCATTGTCCCAAGAATTGTTGCAAATGTTGTTGCTAGTAGACCTATTTTTATGGAGTTGCCTAATGCGCTGCACACTTCTGGCGCACCACACGGGTTCTTCCAATTATTTAAGGTGAAGCCCTTCCAAATCAAATTACTTTTTCCTGAGTCATTAAATGAAAATGCAAAGGTATAAGCAACTGGAATAAAGAGATAAGTGAAACCAAAGATCATATAGATGCGCAGTAAGTTGCGACCAAACCAGCGCGAGAGACGAGCTTTAAAGGGAATTGTTGGAATCGATGCATCCTTGATTTTTGTGCTCATACCAACTCCTCCGTTCCCGCTTTGCGAATATAGAGGGTGACAAGAATGAGAATCGCGGCCATCAAAGTAAATGAAAGCGCCGCCGCAGTCGGATAATCGACAATCTTAAAATATCGTGACTCAATTACATTGCCGATCATTTTGGTATTAGGGCTACCCAAAATTGATGCATTCACATAATCACCGGCAGCTGGAATAAAGGTCAACAAAGTTCCAGCCACAACACCGGGCATCGAAAGTGGAACCGTGACCCGACGAAATGTAGTTAATGCATTGGCATATAAATCACCTGAAGCTTCAATCGTTCGTGGATCTATTCGCTCTAAAGATGCATAAAGTGGCAAGGTCATAAAAGGTAAGAAGTTATAGGTCATGCCCGCAACTACCGCAACTGATGTGGATGTAATCGTTGTCTGTTGTCCCAATAAATGCAGAGTTCTAAGCGTTGGAACAACAAAGCCTTCTTCACCCAGAATCTGCTTCCAAGCAATAGTACGCAGCAAGAATGATGTGAAAAAGGGTGCAACTACCAACACCAGCAGAATATTTTTAAATTTTCCAGATTTAAATGCGATCGCATAAGCAAGCGGATAAGCAATTGCCAGCGCAAAAATGGTTGAGAGGGTTGCAAAGATAAATGAGCGCGCAAACTGTTCACGGTTATCGAGAAAGGCATGTAGGTAGTTGCTAAATGCGAACGTCTGCTCATATTGCCCAGTGTCTCCACCTGAGATTGGAGTTTCAGTAGAGGTTTGTGCAAGATTGACGATTGGTAGAATGAAAAAAGTAAAGAGAAAAGCAAAACCTGGAAACAGAAGCAGGTAAGGAACACGAACCTTTGGCAAGGTAATGTTCATTACTCGTCGATCTCCTCGGGGTTAACTTCGGTGCCAGCCTCAATATCTTCATCTCCACGAAGGCCAAAAGTAAAGCTTGGCTCCCACGAAATGATTACTTCTTCACCCTTGTTAAATGGTGGGACTCCATCGTCATTTTGTTCAAAGACCATGAGCTCTTGTCCCCATGGCATTGCAACAACATATTGTGTACTCACCCCGATGTAGGAAACATCTTCAATGCGTCCACCAGCAAGTGTATTTCCACGAACCGCAGTGCCCGTACGTGAAATTCTAAACTTTTCAGGACGTATGCCAGCATACAAAGAAGTATCAACGGCATGGCTGCGTGATTTAGGCATCGAGATTTTTTGGCCAAAGAGATCGATTACTAAATTATCGCCATCATTGCCATCAATCTTGCCCTTAATTAAGTTGGACTGACCTAAGAAGTTAGCAACAAATGCGGTCTCAGGATCATCGTATAAATCGGCAGGTGAACCCATTTGCTCGATCTTGCCTTCATTCATTACCGCGATCGTGTCAGCCATAGTCATAGCCTCTTCTTGATCATGGGTAACGTGAACGAAAGTAAGGCCTACCTCGCGCTGAATCCATTTAAGTTCAATCTGCATCTGACGGCGAAGCTTGAGATCCAGTGCACCCAAAGGCTCATCCAGAAGTAGTAGCGCCGGACGGTTCACTATGGCGCGTGCAAGTGCGATGCGCTGCTGCTGACCCCCCGATAACTGCGTTGGTTTACGCTCTGCCAAATGAGGTAGCTCGACAAGACTCAAAACTTTGTCTACTTGTTCTTTGACATCTTTTATCCCACGTCGGCGTAAACCGAATGCGATATTTTCAAAGATTGTTAAATGTGGAAAAAGTGCGTAGTTCTGAAATACCGTATTGATGGGACGCTGGTAAGGACGTGTTGTCGTGATGTCCGTTTCACCTAAGTGAATACTGCCGACCGTCGGCTCTTCTAATCCAGCCACCATGCGAAGCGTTGTAGTTTTGCCACAACCCGATGGTCCAAGAAGTGCAAAGAAAGATCCCTTCGGAATCGTCAACGTTAAATCATCGACGGCTTTGAAGTCACCGTATGACTTGGTAATTCTCGTTAAACGTAAATCCCCGCGCGCAGTAATTGGATCACTAGACACTAGTTGCCTTGTGCCTTTTGAAACGCCTCGGACCACTTTGTCTCTTCATCAGGAGTTAATGAACGGAAGACCTGTAGACGAGATGCGGTCTTTTCCGTTGGGAAGATGTACTCACTTGTTGCGAGCTCTGGTGCAATCTTTTCCATCTCGGCCTGTGCGCCCTTTACTGGACATACATAGTTAACATAGGCCGCAACTTCAGCAGCTACTGCTGGATCATAATAATAGTTAATCAACTTCTCGCCATTGGCTTTGCCAGTAGCCGATGCCGTTGAAGGAATCATCAAATTGTCGCCAGAGATAGTTCCGCCTGATTCAGGGATTGCAAAGTCGAACTTGCCTTCATTTTCACTTGCAAGAATAAACATATCTCCAGACCAACCAATAACAGCGGTTGCATCGCCAGACGTTAAATCTTGAGCGTATTCATTGCCCTTGACTCCACGAATCCATCCATCTTTAATCTTCTTAGCCATAAAATCAACCGCGTTCATAAACTGTGCTTCGGTTACTTTTGTAATATCCACGCCCTGTGCCATCAAAATAACACCAATGGTGTCGCGCATTTCAGTTAGGACGACAATCTTTCCCTTATTTTGTGGGGCAAAGAGCTGTTCAAGTGTGTGAATTCCCTTTGGATTCTTCTCAACGTTCCACCCAAAGCCAGCCATAATGCCCTGCCATGTAAGGGAGGACTCGCGATTTGGATCATAGGATGGTGACTTTAAAGAATCTAATATATTTCCATGATTTGGAATATTTGCTAGGTCGAATTTTTGTGTATACCCCAAGCGAATCCAACGCGCAGCCATCCAGTCCGTTGGTGTGACAACGTCATAGCCAATATCTTCACCGAGTTTTAGCTGGGCTTGAACTTTTCCGAAGAACTCATCGTTATCGTTATAGTCTTCAAAATACTTTGCATCAATTCCGGAATCTTTTGAAAACTTTTCAAGTGTTGGATACTTTTTAGTCTTCGCATCAAAATCTAAGTACAAAGGCCAGTTACCCCAACGCACGGTATTTGCACTAGAAGCACTATCGCCACCTGAACCACCGCAGGCAGCAAGCAAGCCTGCTGCACCCAATCCTCCTGCGCCAGCTAAAACTCCGCGGCGAGATATGCGAGCGCCAAGAATTGAACGCGCTTCTGGTGAGAGTGGGTGCTCTGTTGCCATTGTGGGTTGCTCCTTAGGTGAGATTGGTTCTGGCGCACATACTATGCCCCGAGATTGGTCATTACATGTTTAATTCGAGTGTAATCTTCAAAACCATAGGCCGATAAATCCTTGCCATACCCAGAACGCTTGAATCCCCCGTGAGGCATCTCGGCAACAACGGGAATATGGGTATTGATCCAGACGCAGCCGAAGTCAAAGGCCTTAGCCATGCGCATTGCACGGCCATGGTCCTTGGTCCACACGCTAGAGGCCAGGCCATAATCGACACCATTGGCCTTACTTACGGCATCTGCCTCATCACTAAATTGTTGAACCGTAATTACCGGTCCGAAAATCTCACTTTGAATCATCTCGTCATCTTGGCGCAAGCCGGCCACCACCGTTGCTGGAAAGAAGAATCCTGGACGATCTAGTGCTCTGCCACCAGTCATCACGGTTGCATGTGCCGGGACGCGATCGAGGAAGCCGCTGACTCGTGCCAGTTGATTAGCGTTATTGACTGGACCTAAAAAGACATCCTCATCTGGTGCACCGATAGCGATGGCCTTAGCCTGTTCAGTTAATAGTCCAACAAATCGCTCATACGCCGGCGCTTCAACAATCACGCGTGTAGCTGCTGTGCAGTCCTGGCCGGCGTTGAAATAACCGGCAATGGCGATAGCTTCAGCGGCCGCCTCTAAGTCGGCATCGGCAAATACAACGACCGGGGCTTTTCCGCCGAGCTCTAAGTGCACACGCTTGAGTTGTGTGGCAGCAGATTGTGCAACTTGAATTCCTGCACCAACTGAACCTGTAATTGAAACCATGTCGGGACGTTTATGTTCTACAACTGCACGACCTGTTTCGCGCTCTCCACATACAACATTGAAAACACCGGCAGGTAAAAACTCTGACATTACTTTCGCCATCCATACAGTTGATGCGGGAGTTGTATCACTTGGTTTTAATACAACAGTATTACCGGCAGCAATTGCTGGCGCCCATTTCCATACGGCCATCATCATTGGATAGTTCCATGGTGTTACTTGCCCAATGACACCTACAGGTTCGCGGCGAATCATCGATGTCATTCCCGGCATATATTCACCGGCAGACTTTCCCTCTAAGTGTCGGGCAGCACCTGCAAAGAAGCGAATCTGATCAACCATCGGCGGAACTTCTTCAGATGTCGTTAAGGAAATTGGTTTACCTGTATTGCGGCACTCAATCTCAATGATCTCGGATTGGCGCTCTTCAATTGCATCGGCAATCTTTAAAAGAGCACGTTGGCGCTGTGATGGCGTTGAATCTCGCCATCCCGGGAATGCATTACTTGCTGCGCTAAATGCGGCATCCACATCGGCGGTATTAGATTGTGGCGCCGTTGCAAAAGCTTCACCAGTTGATGGATTTATAAGCGTGGTAGTTTCTCCGGACTCACTGTCTACAGAGTGGCCATTAATAAAGTTCGTTAACTTTTCCATGAGATTGAGCCTACCAACTGAGCGAAAAGCTAACTAGTCGGTTCTGGTTTTTTCTGCCGCGGCCAACTGACCACACGCGCCATCGATTTCTCGTCCACGGGTATCGCGAACCGTGACCGGCACTCCATAGCCCTCCAGAATTCGGACGAACTCAGCTTCATCTTCGCGCCTAGAGGCGGTCCATTTTGAGCCAGGAGTGGGGTTGAGAGGGATTAAATTAACGTGGGCGTTACGGTTTTTTAGTAATCGACCCAGTAGATCTGAACGCCAGGATTGATCATTGATATCACGAATCATGGCGTACTCAATCGAATATCGGCGGCCAGTACGTTTTTCATAAGCATCGGCGGCAGCTAAGACCTCTTTAATTTTCCAGCGCGAATTAATCGGTACCAACGTATCCCGCAACTCATCATCAGGGGTATGCAAGGAAACTGCCAACGTAACGGCTAGACCTTCCTCGGTGAGCTTCTCAATTCCATTGACTAAGCCAACGGTTGAAACCGTCACAGAGCGCGCGCTGATTCCAAGTCCATCCGGTGCTGGATCGATAATGTTATGAAGAGTTCGCACAACTGCGTTGTAGTTAGCTAATGGCTCCCCCATTCCCATAAAAACAATATTAGATAAACGAGCCGGCCCACCGGGAAGTTCGCCATTGGCACATACCCGCGCTGCAGCCACAATCTGTTCCGTAATTTCGCCTGCACTTAAATTACGTGTTAAGCCGGCTTGACCGGTTGCACAGAATGGACAACCCATGCCGCAGCCAGCTTGCGATGAAATACACACTGTTACTCGATCGGTGTAGCGCATTAAAACGCTTTCGACCAACGTTCCATCATGTAATTTCCATAAATCTTTACGGGTCATTCCGTTATCACATGTAACTGAGCGAACAAGTTCAATAAGTTTAGGAGTGAGTTGATCGGCGATACTTTGACGCATTTCAGCAGGTATATCGCTCCATGTCTGCGGATCATCGGCTAAATGAGAAAAGTAATGTGTAGCAACTTGTGTTGCTCTAAACGCTGGCAGACCTAGAGCTTTTGCCACTTCCCTGCGTTCTTCGGGTGAATAATCAGCTAAATGCTTGGGAACTTTCTTGCGCTGCACCGGCTCATCGAAAACTAAATTAACTTCAGGGATACTCATAACCACGCTTTCACAAGTTCAAGGGCTAACCACAACGCCGGTGCCGAGATTAAGACTGAATCAAGTCGATCTAACATTCCACCGTGGCCGGGCAGAAGTGATCCCATATCTTTAAGGGCTAAATCGCGCTTCATAGCGCTCTCAATCAAGTCACCACACGTTGCAGTAAAGACAATCATTAAACCAACGATTGCGCCGATCCACCAATGCATGGTCATGATGTATGTAAATGCCAGAACTCCACCGGTAACGGTAAACACCAATGAACCGATCAAGCCTTCCCAACTCTTTTTAGGACTAATGGTGGGTACTAAAGGGTGCTTTCCAAATAAAACTCCAACGATGTAACCAAAAGTGTCGTTGCACCCAACCAAGACAACGAAGGTCATGACGCGTTCTAAGCCCGTACTAGTCCGAGCAAGCAGAATAAGAAATCCACCTAAAAAAGGTAGGTAGAGCAATGAGAAAACAGTTGCTGTTGCACTTGCTACAAAACCTTCTGGACCTTTCGTAAGTAATTGAATTAATAAGATTGGGAGGGCAATCGCTGTTGCAACAGCAAGACCTGCGACTCCCCCGTTCCATGTTGCATAAGAAAGCGCTAATGAAGCCACAATGAGTGCGCTGATTGAAAGGTAGATTCCTCGCACTTTAAAGGCTCGAACAATTTCTCGTATTCCAAGTATGACTGCGGTTGCAACCACACAAGCAAAGATTTCACGGTGATATGCCAGTGCAAACCAAATAAGGGCAATTAACGAGAGTGAGACGGCGATTGACGGAAAGAGTTTTCGGCCAGCACGCTTATTAATAGCCTCGTTAATGGAATGGATATCAGACATTTACGTAAAACCCCTTAGATTTCTAGGAGTTCGGTCTCCTTATGCTTAAACATCTCATCGACTTGAGCAACATGATCAGAGGTAATCTTCTCGAGCTCTTTTTCTCCACGCGCAACATCATCTTTGCCAACGTTGCCATCTTTTTCCATCTTCTCGATGGCCTCTTTAGCTGCGCGACGAATATTGCGCATTGAAATCTTTGAGTCTTCGGCCTTGCTCTTTACAACCTTGATGTACTCCTTGCGTCGCTCTTCAGTCAGCTGAGGAAAATTTATTCGAATGAGCGAGCCATCACTCGATGGATTAACGCCTAAATCTGAATCCCGAATAGCTTTCTCTATATTTGCCATTGCGCCTTTATCAAACGGGGCGATTGTTGCCATGCGCGCCTCGGGGACTTGGATCGAGGCTAACTGTGAAAGCGCAGTGTATGTACCGTAGTAATCAACCATGATCTTATTAAAAAGAGATGGGTGAGCTCGACCGGTTCGAATTGAGGCAAAATCATCCTTTGCAACTTCTACGGCCTTACTCATCTTGGTATCTGCATCCTTGAGGACGCTGGCTACGTCTGACATCGTTGCTCCCTTTTCCCGGCGGCCTTAATCGCTTAAGCGACTAAGGTTCCAATCATTTCACCACGCACCGCGCGACCAATGTTTCCATTCTTCATTAAATCAAAGACAACTATTGGTAGTGCATTTTCACGGCAGAGCGCAAAAGCTGCAGCATCTGCAACGGCTAATGATTTTGATAAAACTTCGTTGTAACTAATGGTGTCGTACTTAGTTGCCGTTGGATCTTTCTTGGGATCGGCGCTATAGACACCATCGACACCGCTCTTAGCTAGCAGCAAAGCCTCGGCACCGATCTCCAGTGCGCGCTGTGCCGAAACCGTATCGGTCGTGAAGTACGGCATTCCAGCACCTGCTCCAAAGATTACGACTCGGCCCTTTTCTAAATGGCGAATCGCACGCAGTGGTACGTAAGGTTCGGCAACTTGTCCCATAGTGATTGCGGTCTGTACACGGGTTTGAACGCCCTCTTTTTCAAGAAAATCCTGTAACGCTAAACAGTTCATCACGGTACCGAGCATGCCCATATAGTCCGCGCGTGCACGATCCATTCCGCGCTGTTGTAGTTCGGCTCCACGGAAATAGTTACCGCCACCGACAACAATGGCAACTTGTACGCCAGTGCGGGCTACATCTGCAATCTGCTTAGCAATATCTTGTACAACATCGGGATCAACACCGATGCCTTTTTCTCCACCAAAAACCTCACCAGAAAGTTTAAGGAGCACCCGCCGATACGTTCCTCGTGTACCGGGCATGAGTGCTCCTTATAACTAGTAGGACTATACGTAAATCTTAAGCGTTAACCCTTTTAAAGCCTATTGACCCACGCGGAAGCGATGGAAGGCCTTAACGGCCGTTCCTGCCTCGTCGAGAATCTGCTTAACGGTCTTCTTAGCATCTTTAGCAAAGGACTGCTCGATGAGTGAGACTTCCTTTACGAAGCCAGTCACGCGACCTTCGACAATCTTAGAAAGTGAAGCTTCTGGCTTACCCTCTTCAATAGCTGTCTCGTGTGCGATGCGACGCTCATTTTCGATCAGATCTGCAGGCACATCTTCGCGATTAACGAACTGTGGTGCAAAGGCTGCGATGTGTTGAGCAATATCTTTTCCAACGTTGCCAGCATCTTTTGCTAACTGAACAAGTACGCCAACCTGTGGTGGTAGATCTGGACTTGTGCGGTGTAGATAGATTCCAACTGGTGAGTCTTTAAGAACTGCAATTCGGCGAACTTCAATCTTCTCGCCTAACATTGCATTTGCCTCATCAACTACTGATTGAACAGTGCTTCCACTGGCCATAGTTGATGCAAGGAATGTCTCGACTGAATCTGATTGCGCATTTTGTAGATGGGCAAGGAGCTCATCGGCTAGTGCAACGAAGCGATCGCCCTTAGCAACGAAATCTGTTTCGCAGTTCAGCTCTAGCATTACGCCAAGGTTGCCCTCGACCTTTGCTACAACCGCACCGTTAGATGTCAGGCGACCTTCGCGCTTGGTAACTCCTTTGAGCCCCTTAACACGGATCAAATCAATCGCTTTGTCGTAGTCGCCCTCTGCTTCATCGAGTGCCTTTTTGCAGTCAAGCATTCCCGCAGCAGTTGCTTCGCGAAGTCTTTTTACATCGGCAGCTGTATATGCAGCCATAGTGCTTATTCTCCTTCTACTGGCTCGGATGCAGGCACTTGTTCTGCAATCGCTACTTGAGCTGGAACCTCGGACGAAGGAACGTCACTTGTTGGTTGGGACAAAGCAATCTCTTTTTCCCAGTCAGCCATAGGCTCCCCGGCAGCAACTTCTGCTGGTGCATCAGACTTAGTCTCTTCCTTAACCACTGCAGAGCGTGCGGCAAGACCGGCAACAATCGCATCGGTGATTACGCGAGTAAGCAGACCGATTGAACGGATTGCATCATCGTTACCAGGAATCTTGTAATCAACTTCATCTGGATCACAGTTTGTGTCCAAGATTGCAATTACTGGAATACCAAGCTTCTTAGCTTCTTGAACTGCTAAGTGCTCTTTCTTTGTATCGACTACCCAGATTGCAGAAGGCAACTTGGTCATGTGACGAATTCCGTCGAGGTTCTTGAAAAGTTTTTCGCGTTCGCGGCGAAGCATCAAGAGCTCCTTCTTTGTCAGAAGAAGATCGTTGGTGTTCTCAAGTGCTTCAAGCTCCTTGAGGCGCTGAATGCGCTTGTATACAGTTGGGAAGTTAGTAAGCATTCCACCTAACCAGCGTTCAGTCACTGTTGGCATACCAACGCGTGCTGCTTGCTGAATGATTGGCTCGTGTGCTTGCTTCTTTGTTCCAACAAAAAGAATATGACCGCCCTTAGCGACCGTATCCTTTACAAACTCATATGCACTATCGATAAGTGCAAGTGATTGCTGAATATCGATGATGTAAATTCCGTTGCGCTCGGTGAAAATAAAGCGCTTCATCTTTGGATTCCATCGACGAGTCTGGTGTCCGAAGTGGACTCC
>QYPG01000040.1 GCA_007279945.1 Streptomycetaceae bacterium
TATCGTGATGTCATGATGGTGCAATCAGGTGCAACGGATTCGCTGATTAATAAAGAGTTAGAGCACCAAATTACAACGTATGCGAATAATACAAAGGCGCACACAACTATAAATAAAATCAATGCCATTATGGCGGCGCGCACAAACTTAGGACACAACGCTGCGCCTCTTCTTACTATTGAAGCATTAATGTGCGTATTAGCTCGATAACAAGTAAAAACCTTAGTGCTGTATGTATTGCACTGTCAGTTCTTCTCACTGGCTGCGCGCAATCTGCCGGTAAACCATTTCCAAAAGCGATAAACGACACATCCACTCTTGACTGGCATAAGTGCGAGAAGTATTTCCAGTGCGCCACAATGACGCTTCCGGTTGATTATGTAGATGCATCTATGGGTACGTTCAATATGGCAGTGATTCGTTTTCGCGATGCTAACCAGCACGATCGCCTTGGCTCATTAGTAGTTAATCCTGGCGGTCCCGGTGTAAGCGGTATTGAATACGCCCTGAACGCCCAGTACATCATCGACCCCGACGTGCTGGATAGATATGACATCGTCGGCTTTGACCCTCGGGGAATAGGCCAAAGCAGCCCTATTCACTGCTTAAACGATGCCCAGCAAGATGTCTCATTTTCTGGTGATGCCAAGCCTGATAGCCCAGAAGAGCTCAAGACATTAGTTGATGATGCACAAACCTTTGCCGCTAACTGTGTAGCTAAGACAAATTACTTAGCTAGTTTTACAACTGCAAATGCGGCCAAAGATATGGAGCAGTTACGAATCGCTCTAGGTGACCCACAGTTAAATTACATGGGATTTTCTTACGGCACATATCTTGGAACTTTATACGCACAAATGTTCCCAACAACGGTAGGCCGATTTGTTTTAGATGGCGCAATTAATCCAACCATCGATACGTATCAACAAAACTTAATACAGTCACAAGCCTTTGATAAAGCGTTAGCAAACTTCACCACCGATTGTTTGCGCAGAACGTCGTGCCCACTTCCAAAAACCGCTAACCCACAATTCTTTGTAGATTTTCTTACCGCACGCGCAGATGCGCCATTAAAAGCTAAGGAGTCTCCAGATCGACCTGTTACACAGTCGCTGATTGTGACTGGAATGGCATCGGCGTTGTATAACAATGACAGCGGTTGGCCAATGTTGCGCACAGCTTTTGAGGAAGCCAACGATGGAGAAGGTACGACTTTTCTTAATCTTGCCGACGCTTATAGCGGCCGTAACTTAAATGGCACATATATGGATAATCAAAACGATGCAAATATTGTGATCGACTGTTTAGATTGGAACCAAAATCGCAATGTGGCTGATATACAAACTCATGCCGCAGATTTTGCTGCGGCTGCACCGGTATTTGGTCCCTACATTGCATACAGCGGGGTGGTTTGTAATGCGCTAAATGAAGTTTTAAATATTTCACTGTCTACCGATCAAAATACTGTTCGCATTCAAAAAACAGCTACGCCAGTTGTAGTTATTGGAACAACTCAAGACCCTGCAACCCCGTATGAGTGGGCACAAGCTTTGGCCAGATACATCGTGGGTTCACGCTTAATTACACTCAAAGGCGAGGGTCATACCGGCTATGGTCGCGGTTCGGTCTGCACCGATTCAGCCGTTGATACATACCTAGTTTCAGGCAAGCTTCCGGCTAAAAATCTGGTCTGTACCCACTAACTACGCGACTTGCGATGGTAAGAAGCACCCCTTGGCATAGGGCAAGATTTACCCATGCGCTTAGACCATGTCTCATACGTAGCATCCCATGATCAATTAGCCGACACAGTCCAGCGCTTAGGTTCGCGCCTTGGTAGCACCTTTGTTGATGGCGGTGTACACCCACGCTTTGGTACACGTAACTTCACAATGCCATTACAAAACGGTCAATACATCGAAGTTGTCTGCCCACTTGATCACCCTGCAACAGAGCAAACTCCTTGGGGTAAGGCTGTTAGCAAGAAAGCACAAGAAGGTGGCGGCTGGCTAACGTGGGTATTTGCAACTGACAACATTTCAACTATTGAAGAGAAGTTTGGACGCAGCGCAACCGAAGGTCACCGCACACGTCCCGACGGTAGCGATCTTAAGTGGAAGCAAATTGGTGTTAATGAGATTACTGATTCTCGCGAACTTCCATTTTTTATTCAATGGTTAACTGCGGATCATCCATCACAAGATGGAAAAGCAGTTGCTGCAATTGAGAAGATTACCATTGCCGATCCTGATCAATTGTCAGACTCATGGTTTAAGACAGAGATTCTCGCTGGATTAAATGGCACAGATATTGAGTTTGTTGACCCCTCAACAAACGATGGTGAGTCAGGGATTGTTGCAGTGCATTTGATGACACCTAACGGAGTTGTTCGTCTAGATTAATTCCAGACAACAATTTCGCGCGCACGAAAAGCTTTAAAATAGTTCCGCCGCCTTAGCTCAGTCGGTAGAGCGTCGCTCTCGTAAAGCGAAGGCCTCGGGTTCGATTCCCGAAGGCGGCTCGGTGAGAAAGTTGCCCACATGCTCACGCCGATGGCAATTTTGTTTACCTATAGCGATATACCTTAACTTTCATGATTAAGCCGAGTGCAATTATCTATGTAGACGGCTTCAATTTATACAGGCGGGCGCTCATTAATACCCCCTATAAGTGGCTCGACTTACCAAAATTTCTTGATAGTTTGCTTCAAGAGTATGAAATCAAACAGATTAAATACTTCACTGCGCGCATTACGCCTAAACCACACGATAAGTCAGCACACATAAAACAAAACACATATATACGGGCTCTTGAGACCGACTCGAGAATTCAAATTCATTATGGCAAATTTCAAAACCAAGACAAGATGATGCCGGTAGCTCCATGGGAATATGACGAATTCGGGCAGCCAATTAAACGACGCGTTAGAGTACAACAAGAAAAAGGTTCAGATGTAAATCTAGCTACCAATCTTGTCTTCGACGTGCTTAAAGAAAGAGCTAATGCCTACTTAATCGTGACTAATGATTCGGATCAAGTAGGACCACTGAAGAAGTTGAGTGCTGAAACTAACGCCTTGCTCGGACTTGTACTGACATCTCCAGAGCCTGCAAACGAATTGCTAAGTATTGGTTTACCGATTGTTAGAAAGATTCGCGAAGGTTTACTTGAGAGCTCACAGTTCCCAATTGAAATAAAAGACGCGATTGGGAAATTTAAGAAACCAGAATCTTGGTAAAAAGCAGAGAGCCCAACTTTCGTTGGGCTCTCGCACTCAGACATCGAAATGACTGAGGATGTATCTAAAGGCTAGCAGGAGATAGCCGAGTTTCAAAAGAGCCTGTGAGTAGCGCTTTTTACTGCTGCAACACCATTGTGCTTTGTGGAGCAACGCTCACTTCGCTCATAGTTCCAGCGCTAATCACGCTAGTTCCAGCCTTATCGCCCGAGACCACAACAGACCATTTGCCGGCCTTAGGCAACTTCACATTTTGTGCAGAGGCGTTGGGATTATGAATGACAACAAAACTAGCCACTTTATCGCCTACAGCCTTGCCGGCGATGGAGTACATAACAACGCTATTTGGCACCGTGTAGAACTTTAAGTTCTTAACAACTTGCGCCTCGGTACTCATTCTAAAAGCTGGGTGCGCTTTACGTAACGCAATCAACCCTTGGAAATATTTATACGTTGTTATGTTCGCAGCCTTCGTATTCCACTTAATCGAATTCACGGCATCAGATGACTTATAACTATTGTCATCGCCGCCTTTTGATCGCAAGAACTCTTGGCCAGCTTGAATAAATGGCAGACCTTGCGCCAATAATGCAATCGATGATGCAAAGCGAGCTAATTGAGCAACTTGGGCTGGATTAGCGGTTGGGACACTGGCCGTGATCTTATCGGCGAGCGTTAAGTTATCGTGAGACTCAACGTAATTAACTGATTGTCCCGGAGCAATCGTTGTCCAGTTTTGTGAGAACTGGCTGGAGTAATAAATATTTCCAGTAATACCCACCTGCACATTGTTGGTGGTAGTTAACTTTCCAGTCGCAAAACCTTGGTCTAACTTTTCAAATACCGAACCTTTAATTCCATCGCGCAGTTGATCGTTAAACATCGATACACCTGGCAATAAATCAACATTCATCTGGCCGGCTTTATCCTTATCGGGCAAGGTCCCCATATTCCAACCCTCGGCGATAACGATGATGCTCTTATCGATCTTCTTTAACGCTGCAGATATTGCAGTGACTGTACCGACATCCATTAAGCCCATGAGGTCAAAGCGGAAACCATCGAGGTTATATTGTGTTGCCCAGTATTTAACCGAGTCCACAATAAATTTACTAACCATTGGCCGTTCGGATGCAACATCGTTGCCGCAGCCGCTACCACTAGTTAAATTGCCGTTGTTATCGGTTCTAAAGAAGTAGCCCGGTACGATCTGATTTTGACTAAATGATGGAGCGTTATACACGTGGTTATAAACCACATCCATATTCACGCGCAGTCCTTGATCATGCAGCGCCTGAATGGCAGATTTTAATTCGATAATGCGGGTCGTTGGATTCGTTGGATCAGTGCTGTACGAGCCCTCTGGAACGTTGTAGTTCTGTGGGTCATAGCCCCAGTTAAAGCTTGGATTGTTCTCATCCACTGATGCATAATCAAAGACTGGCAACAACTCAACATGAGTAACGCCTAGATCCTTAATAGATGCAACGGCGGTTGATGTTCCGCCAACGTTTGTCTTTGGCTCGGTGAAAGCTAGATATTTACCGGCATTGCGCGCCTTGACTCCACTGGATGCGTCGATGGATAAATCACGCACATGGAGTTCGTAGATAACGGCATCACTTGGTTTGCCACTAAATGCTGGCTTCTTAACCGACCAACCCTTGGGATTAGTCTTTGAAAGATCGACAACAACTCCGCGCAGACCATTGACGGTAGTTGCTCGCACATATGGATCAACTGCTTCGCGCACAACGCCATCGACCTTTACGCGATAGGTGTAGATCATTCCATTCTTATCACCGTTAATTACCGCAGTCCATGTTCCATTAACACTGGCCTTCATGGCAACAACACTGGCACTGGCTGCTGTGCTATCGGCTGCTGCATGGGTTGCTAGTAAGACTTCACTAGCAGTCGGTGCCCA
>QYPG01000015.1 GCA_007279945.1 Streptomycetaceae bacterium
AAATGCATAAGGTAAAAGCTTTGTGAAACAATGCCAATCTTTGTATGATTCGTGTGGAGGATTCGCATAGCGGCCGAGTGCGCGCGTCTCGAACACGCGTAGATGAAAGTCTCGAGGGTTCAAATCCCTCATCCTCCGCTCGTTTCACTCGCTTCGGCTGAATCACTCATTTAACTATTCAGTGGCTTGGCTGGAACCAGTGCCAAGTTTAGACTTCACAAGCGCGGACATCCTCCGCTCAGAAAACTTATTTAGAAACTATTCCACTCTCAGTAATCCAGCTGTACCGTTGCTAATCAGCGCAACGGATGGAGAGTAACAATGACTGGTCAGGCGTTTGATTACACCGGAACAATGAAGTGGAAGCACGGCAACACGTGGTATCGAGTTGTTGGTGATTTGAAATCCAAGAAGACTCCGGCTGTTGTGATCCATGGCGGTCCTGGTGCCCCGCATAACTATGTTCTTGGAATTGTTCATCTCATTGCAATGACAGGTCGCCCAGTAATTGTCTACGACCAAATTGGATGTGGTCAGTCAACACATATAAAAGATCAGCCAAGTGAGTTTTGGACTGTAGATCTCTTCAAGGAAGAGCTGAATTTGCTTCTCAAAGAATTAAAAATCTCCAAGAAATACATTCTTGTAGGTCAGTCTTGGGGTGGAATTCTCTCCTTCGCCCATGCAGTTGATAAGCCAAAGGGGCTTAAGGGCCTTGTTATTGCTAATTCGCTTGCATCTGTTCCTAAGTGGCTACCTGAAATTGAAAGACTCGTCACTGAACTGCCCGCAGCGCACCGCAAGGCAGTTCATAAAGGTATTAAAGAGGGTATTTACACTGCACCTGAGTTCCATGCAGCAAATGATTACTTCACCACGCAACATTTAATTCGTGTCCCAATGACAACAGATGTGAGTGAAGGTTTCGGTCAACTTGCAGTTAATCCGACGGTATATGAAGCAATGTGGGGGCCAGTTGAATTCGCGCCAATTGGTTCATTGCGCACGTGGGACGTTGAGAATCAACTAAAGAAGATTAAAGTTCCGACACTTCTTATTAATGGAAAGTTCGATGAAGTAACTCCAAAGACTCAAAAGCGCCTCGTAAAAAAGATTAAGGGCGCTGAATGGGTTTGTCTGCCATATTCTTCTCACCTTTCCTGGGTGGAAGAACCTGCAGCCTGGATAAGTGCTGTCAATGAATTTTTGACACGCAAGAAGGTATAGCTCTAGAAACTTAGATCTCTACCCCGATGTATTTGGTCTGTAAGAACTCGTGAATTCCATCAAAGCCACCTTCGCGGCCTAAGCCTGATTGCTTTACTCCGCCGAACGGTGCAGCTGGATCTGAAATGACGCCTTTATTGATGGCAACCATTCCTGATTCCATAGCTTCAGCAGTGCGCAAAGCGCGGGTGAGGTTTGATGAGAATACGTAGCTAATCAAGCCAAAATCAGTGTCATTAGCCATCGCAATGCCTTCGGCATCGGTATCAAAAATAACGATTGGCGCAACTGGGCCAAAGATTTCGTGGAGCAAGATGGGATTGTCTTTTTCAACGATTAAAACAGTAGCTGGATAGAAAGCGCCAGCACCTTCGGGCTTTACTCCACCAACTTCAACCTTTGCACCCGCTGCAACTGACTGGTCTACTAATTCAGCGATCTTATTGCGCTCTTTCATTGAGACAGATGCGCCAAGTGTTGTGGTGCTTTCAGTTCCACGGCCCATAACAAAGCCACTCATGGAGTTAGTCATCTGGGCAATAAACTCTTTAGCGATTCCACGTTGAACAAAGATTCGGTTAGCAGACGTGCACGCAGCGCCGCCGTTTCGCATTTTGGCCAGGAGTAATTGAGGAATAGTGACTGCAAGATCGGCATCATCATGAACAACCACTTGTGCATTTCCGCCAAGCTCCATTGAGCAGCGAATAATTTTGTCGGCAGCCTCTTTAAGAAGTACTCGGCCGACTTCAGTTGAACCTGTAAATGAGACATTCTTAACGCGTGGATCGTGCAACATCTTTGAAATTGCTTCGCCAGTCTTTTCAGGAAGAACTAAATTGAGAACTCCCTTAGGCAATCCCGCGCGCTCCATTACATCGACAATGTACATGGCAGTTAACGGTGTCTCAGTTGCGGGTTTCAAAATCATTGTGCAGCCGGCAGCTACTGCTGGACCAATTTTGCGTGTTGCCATTCCAGCCGGAAAGTTCCACGGTGTAATAAGAATTGAAAGACCAATTGGTTCGTGTGTTACAAGAATTCGCTTATCCCCTGATGGTGACTTACGGAAATCCCCGGGTGTGCGAACTGTTTCTTCAGCAAACCAGCGAAAAAACTCTGCCGCATATGCAGCTTCTCCGCGAGCATCGGGCATTGCTTTTCCATTTTCGCGTGAAATGAGTGTAGCTATCGCCTCAATTTCACTTGTCATGATCTCAAAGGCTTTGCGCAAAATCTCAGATCTATATCGTGGCGCTGTTTTTGCCCAAGACACCGCAGCGGTATCGGCGGCGGCAATGGCCGCTTCACAGTGTGCGTCACCGGCTAGGGAGACTTCGGCAATAACCGATCCATCGCTTGGATCATGGACAGCCACCTTGCTAACTCCATCGACCCATTGGCCATCGATATATAACTGTGTATGCATAGGGCGAGCATACGCTCAGCCTGCAAGAAGTTGAAGTCGGTGCGCTCTACGATAGAGCCATTGCAGTTGCGATCATTCGCACTCATATGAAGGAGTAATTAGTGCCCAAGTCGTGGACTGATGACGCGCTAGCACCGGTAGTGCTGCAAGACCATGCGCATCTTAAGGATTCATTTGCCTACACAGTAAAGCGGCGCATATTAGGTAATCCACTGAACCGACACTCCTTAGGCCACCAGCGCTTGAAGAAGCGTTTTGCTTTAGGAATCTTGTCCTCTGACTGCATTTCATCCTCGGCATATGGCTCTGAACAGATTCTCATCGCGCTTCTGCCCGCTTTTGGTTTAGCTGCCTTTGCCATTTTGATGCCGATGACGGCAATAATCCTAGTGATCCTCACAATTATTACTCTGTCTTATCGCAACGTGATTAATGTTTATACCAAGACTGGTGGGGCATACATAGTTTCGCGCGATAACTTTGGTCCAGTTGTTGCACAAATTGCCGCCGTCGCCTTGATGTTGGACTACATCGTAACTGTTGCGATTCAATCATCTGCTGGTGTAGCTGCGATTATTTCTACATTCCCTTCCTTAATCTCATGGAAGATCCCAATGATTTTATTGGTAATTGGAATCTTGACATATGGAAACCTGCGTGGAGTTAAAGAGGCGGGTAAGGCCTTTGCAATGCCGACCTACTTCTTTATCGGTTGTATGCTCATTGTTTTTGGCATGGGTCTATACCGTCAATTCAACGGCACATTAGAAGTCCTTCCAACTAACAACGATGGGGCTATAGCACTTGGTCAAGGACATGGACTTCTAACTTTTGCTGCAATCTTTATACTGTTGCGTGCATTTGCAAATGGTGGATCATCTCTTACGGGTCTAGAGGCAATCTCTGACGGCGTTGCGCTCTTTCAACAGCCAGAACATGTCAACGCCAGACGCACTTTGGTCACGATGAGCGTTCTACTGGGAGCCCTTGTTCTGGGTGTCTCATGGTTTGCGCACAAGATCCATGCCATGCCATACGAACTAGGTACTCCAACGGTGATTTCTCAGATTGCAAAAACAATCGTTGGTAACGGTGCCTTTGGGCAGACCATGTTCGTAATGGTCCAACTCGCAACGATGTTAATTTTATTTGCTGGCGCTAACACAACGTATAGCGCCTTCCCACTCTTGTGTAACTTTGTTGCAACTGATGGCTATTTGCCTCGCCAGCTAACAAAGCGCGGACACCGACTAGCTTTTTCCAATGGAATCCTGCTCTTATCTGGCGGTGGAGTCTTCTTGGTTCTATTCACTGCAGGCTCCGTAGAACACCTAGTTGCTTTTTATGCCTTAGGTGTTTTTACTGGATTTACTTTGGCCGGTTTTGGAATGACTCGCCATGCCCTTCGCAATAAAGTGGGGGCTTGGCGTGCAAAGATCTTTATTAACGCGCTATCGGGGTCAATTTCATTTGCCGTAGTCATAATTTTTGCAGTTGTAAAATTCACTGAAGGGGCCTGGTTAGTAATAGTTGCGGCTCCAATTTTAGTAATATCGTTTTTGCGACTGCGTAGCCAGTACGATCGCGAACAAGAGGCCTTAGCCGTTAAACGTCATCACGAACGTGCCACATCAATTGCACGCCATGATGTGACCGTCTTAATTGATAGTGTTGATCTTGCGACTGTTGGCGCGATTCGATACGCAAGGAGTTTAAATCCACGTAATTTAGCCGCCGTTCACTTTGTGATCGATGATCGTCGTGCAGAAGATATTCAAAAAGCTTGGGCGTTATCTGATGCACTTGATGACGTCACACTTGAGCTTATTGACTGTCCAGATCGACGTTTACCTAACGCAACTTTGGATTATGCAATCCGCATGACCGAGAAAGCAGATGTCGAGTTAACGCTTCTTTTACCTCGCCGTTCTTACTCTGGTTTCTTAGGTCGATTACTACACGACCAAACCGCTGAACAGATTGCCGCACCTATTTCTCAATTGCCACGAGTAGTTGCAACAATTGTTCCATTTGATGTTGATCGCATTGCATCTGGATCTACTTTAGAAGTTCGGCAACCACACGAAGTCACAAAGACTGCCAAGCCTGCCCCAAAAACAAAGCGTGTAGCGCCCATAAATATCGAACCCGTTAGCCATTACGCTGAAAATATCACTGCAATTAGTGAGATTCAGTGGCGTAAGCGAGCTCAGGTTCAAGGTCGTGTTACGTCGATTAAAACCGCTCCCCGCGGCTCTGCACCAACTCTTGAGGTTGAAATCTGGGATGAAACTGGCGGCGTATCGCTGCAGTTTTTAGGGCGACGTGAAATCGCCGGCCTTGAAGTCGGTTCACAAATGCGTGCTGAAGGCATGGTTGGTGAGGAAGAAGGATCCATGGTGATCCTTAATCCTTCGTACGAACTCCTTGTATAAAATCTTTCAGTAACTGCGCACACTCTGTAGCGAGCACGCCTGAACGTACTTCTACTTTATATAAGGACCTGGGATCTCGTAACAAGTCCCACACCGAGCCCACTGCACCGGCTTTCTCGTCCCATGCCCCAAAAACTAATGTTGAGATTCGAGACTGTGCAATTGCCCCTGCACACATTGCGCATGGTTCAAGCGTGACAATAAGCATGTGGTCCTCTAACCGCCAACTTTTATTGAGTTGTGTTGCACGGCGTAAAGCGACTATTTCAGCGTGGGCAGTTGGATCTTTGAGTAGCTCGCGCTCGTTGTGACCAACGGCAATGATCTCTCCGAGTTTATTAACAACTATTGCGCCAACTGGTACATCATCGCTAGCAAATGCATCGCGCGCAACCAGTAATGCTTGCTGCATTAACTCTTCATCGTTCACAGGTCTAATAACTCTGCAAACTGATCACCGAAACCAAGTCGATTAGCAATCGCCTCTAGTTGTTCATCTGGAAATAACTCTGAATCATCACATAAGGCAAAAAGCTCCATACTGCTCATACCAAGATCTGCCAAAATCTCCATATGCCCTATTGGTGCAGCTTCATCATCTTCTTCTTCTGGAATCGGCAAATCGGCAATCTCTAATAACTCTTCAGCTACAGGGTAATCAAGTGCGCACGTGACATCACTGAGGAAAAGTGAAATATGCGTACCAAGTACACGAATTAAAATAAAGAACTCTTCGTCGATAGAAATAAGTGCGATTGCTCCGCCATTTGTTTGTTGTGACTTTAAACTCGAAATCATTTGAGCAATATCAGTTGGATCGGGAAGTAGACCTAGGGTCCAGCGACCATCTTCATGCCAAGCGGCCACAGCGATATCGAATTCATCTGTGATACCGCTTACTTTTATACCCACATCAATCTCATCATCCAAGGCTTCGAACTCTTCGATCTCTTCAACGAGGTCATCTTCAAATTCGGGCATGCGAGCATAATTCCACTCATTGGAAAAGAATGAAAGCCCTGTAAGGTAAGGGGTATGAAAGTACATGTTGCCAACCACCCGCTTATTGCCCATAAATTGACGGTTTTGCGTGACGAAAGTACCGATTCGCCAACCTTTCGCCGGCTAGTAGAAGAGTTAGTAACTCTGCTTGCCTATGAAGCAACTCGCGACGTTCGCACTCATAGTGTTTCCATCACGACCCCAGTCGTGAAAACCCAAGGATTAAAGATGGCAGAGCCTCGACCAGTTGTGGTTCCAATTTTACGAGCTGGGCTTGGAATGCTTGAAGGAATGAGCAAGTTAATTCCTACAGCCGAAGTTGGCTTTCTTGGGATGGTACGAGATGAAAAAACTCTTCAAGCCAGTACATACGCAAATCGACTACCAGATGATTTATCTGGTCGGCAGGTGTTTGTTTTAGATCCCATGTTGGCAACGGGTGGAACTTTGATTGCAGCTTTCCATTACCTGATAGACCTAGGTGCCAATGACATCACAGCTATTTGCATTCTTTCTGCACCAGAAGGTATCGCTGCGGTTGAAAAGGAGTTTGCTGGAAGCAAAGTTCCGATCACGATTGTTACTGGTGCCATGGATGAAAAATTAAATGAAAATGGATACATAGTCCCAGGCTTGGGCGATGCTGGAGACAGATTGTATGGAGTCGTATAAATGGCTTCAACATCTCCTGGGTATGGAATTACTATTCGCGTTGAAGGTACTCCAAGTTCGCAGCCCGTAGCTTTAGCAACAACAATTATTACGGCCGCAGGAGCAACTATCACTGCACTAGATGTTGTCGAATCTCTTATGGAAAAGGTAGTAATCGACATAACATGTGACACGGTTAATTCTGGACATGCCGATGAAATCACAGTTGCCTTATCGAAAAATCCAGATCTTAAGGTCCGTAAAGTCAGTGATCGAACATTCTTATTACACCTTGGCGGCAAGATTGAAATTCAATCTAAAGTCCCGCTGAAAACGCGCGACGATTTATCTCGTGCTTACACACCTGGCGTTGCTCGAATTTGCCAAGCTATTGTCGATGACCCCGCCGATGCGCGCCGCTTAACAATTAAGCGCAATACCGTGGCCGTCGTCACTGATGGGTCTGCGGTTCTAGGCCTAGGAAACATAGGCCCCGCAGCAGCTCTACCGGTTATGGAGGGAAAAGCGGCACTCTTTAAGCGCTTTGCCGATGTTGATGCATGGCCAGTATGTCTAGATACCCAAGATGTCGATGAGATTGTTCGTACAGTTCAGTTAATTGCCCCTGTCTACGGCGGAATCAACTTAGAAGATATCTCAGCGCCGCGATGCTTTGAAGTCGAACGCCGTTTACGTGATCTACTAAATATTCCTGTTTTCCATGACGACCAGCACGGCACGGCAATCGTTGTTCTGGCTGCACTTCGTAATTCACTCAGGCTTGTTAATAAGAACCTAAGTGAGGTAAAGATTGTTCTTAGCGGTGTAGGTGCAGCTGGAAATGCTATCGCCCGTTTACTCACTCTCAATGGTGCCAGAAATATTGTTGGTTTTAACCACAGTGGTGTCATCAGTAAATCTATGAAGTCAGAAGACACTATGCAGCAATGGTTCATTGATAATAGTAATCCAGATAACTTCACCGGAACTATGTCTGGTGCTATGGCAGGTGCCGATGTATTCATCGGAGTTAGTGCACCCAATGTCATCACTGAATCCGACGCTGCATCCATGGCGCCTAAAGCGATTATTTTTGCTCTTGCAAATCCAGATCCAGAGATCGATCCGGTCATTGCACGCAAATATGCAGCTGTCGTTGCTACAGGTCGAAGTGACCAACCTAATCAAATTAACAATGTTTTAGCTTTCCCTGGAATTTTTCGAGGCTTACTTGATGCGCATGCAAGTAAAATTACAGATGAGCTGTTAGTTGCTGCAGCCGAAGCTATTGCGGATTGTGTTTCACCTGACCAGTTAAATGCATCTTTTATTGTTCCCAGCGTCTTTGATCCAAATGTGACTAAAGCAGTAGCTGCAGCGGTCAAAAAATCGGTGTGATTGAGCTAGCCGCATCATTTGATGCACAGTTATCCTCACTCGCCCCATTTTTAATCTACCTGGTAACTGGTGTCATAGTTTTCATTGAAACCGGTGTTTTATTTGGCTTTTTCTTACCTGGGGATTCCATTCTCTTCAGCGCCGGTCTTGTGGCAGCAGCCCACACAGATGTGAATATTGTGATTTTGGTGACGGTTATTTTCTTTGCCGCATTTTTTGGCGACCAAATTGGTTTTGTTTTAGGTCGACTCGTTGGACGTCCCTATCTAGAAAAAAGAAAATCCCCACGAATGCAAAAAATGATCGCTCAATCCGAACGTTTTTACGAACACACTGGTTGGTGGGCCGTTGTTGCTGCGCGCTTCTTCCCATGGATTAGAACTTTTGTCCCACCGATCGCAGGTGCTTCCAATATGAATTACTATAAATTTCTTTCGGCAAACGCTTTAGGTGCTTTGCTATGGGGCGTTGGAATCACCGCTGCTGGTTACTATGCAGCCACCTTGCCATGGGTTAGAACATGGTCTTATGCAATTGCAACTTTCTTTATTTGTGCTTCGCTGGTTTCCGCACTCGTGAACTACTTACGCCACCGGCAATAACTCCTGCATACGTCATAACTATCCCAGTTATGAGGTAAGCGCTGACATGCACACCATTAGTCGGTGCCACTACATCAATTATTAACGATCCAACTAGCTGGCCTCCAACACTAAATAATGTGAAAGTTAGAACTCCTAGGTGTTGCACAATTGTTGAAGTAAAAGCTATAAAAATTACTCCTATCGCGCCGCCGGTGTAAATCCACCAAGGGCCAGATGGCAGAGCAACAAAATGTGTCTTACCCATGGCAACTGCAAGAAGAATAAAAAGCCCTAAAAAACTTGTCCCTGTAATAAAGTTGAAAAGTGAGGTTGTAAAACTTTGATGTGAGTATTCATTAATCTGACCATTAAGTGCGCGCTGAATTCCAACAATCGCACCAGCAATACAGCCTGCAACAACAGTAATTACAGAGAGATTTCTTGCATCTATTCGATCGGCTACTGAGACAACTACAGCAATTACGGTAAGTGATGCGGCGATAATACGCCGAGTATTTATGGCTTTTTTCCCGCCGCCCGTAAGCCCTATACGATCGACGACCAACGAAATGGCTGTCTGCCCAGCTATGGAGGCCACAGAAAAGATGGCCACCCCAATGAGGGGGACGACTTGAGTTTGAATCGCAACGAAGCTGCCACCAAGAGCCCCGGCAAATAACTTCCAACGGGTAATCTCTCCGCGCGAGACCGCTAACCGCAGATTTGAGACACCTTCTCGTATTGCGGGATTTACTAATGTAATAATTGCAATAACTATAAAACCAGAACCAAAAGAAACTACTGCAGCTTCAATGCCATTATTGAGTCTGATTGAGAGTTCACCATTTGCGCGGGATTGAAAAGCAATCATTACTCCCGTGAGAGCGGCAAGCAGATCTAAGCGCATGGTGCGAGATTACCAAGAAAAGCAAAAGCCGGGTGGAACCCTCGTACCCACCCGGCTTTAGCTTATTGATTATTTATCCCTTAAAGACTGTGTCCCAATCCGAGATGGTCAATGTATAAAATTGGCCACCTTCGACTGTCGCATTATCAAGAACCAGCTTTTTATCCTTATTGCGATTAACTAGGTCAGGACGAGATGGTGAAAGTGCACCTTTCACACCTGGGTCAACGGTTGTGACACCGCTGTACGTGTGAATCTGAGCGTTGAGCATGAAATATGTCTTTGTGTCATTTCCTTTACGTAAGAAATCTGATACATCGATGATTCCACTGGACTCCTCATCTAAGGTCATGAACTTAGAACCTGTGGCTGAGAAGTACTTAGGATCAAATTGTGCAACTACTGCCAACTTCGCATCCTTAATTCGGTAAGCCAGTAGACGTGCAACGTGTGCATTGTTGCCTGGATCTTCCTGAATCATAATGATTCCATCTTTAGTAACAGTTAAGTTATCTGGCTTGCTCAAATATGGGGCCTCGCCACCATTAAGAAGCATCTCTAACTTTGCCCCTAATAGTGGGTTCTGAGCATCTTTAAATGTCAGGCGCCACAACGCTCCACCGTCACGTGCGTAGGTCGGTTCATCAGGGTTAGCCTTTGTTGCTACTGGATCTTTATTGGATTCAGTAGTTAGGAAATAAAAGATATTTGGATTACTTGGATCCCAGTTTCCATCTTCAATTCGAGAAAATCTGAATCCGTTATCACGTGCACCTTTTGCAAAATCTGCAACACTCGCGTTCCACTCAATCTTCTTGAATGTTGCATCTACTGGAGTCGATTTAGCAACGGTTGTACGCAAGATGTTGTCATCAGCAATCGTAGGAACGTTGAGAACGTATAGATCACCATTTGTAAGTCCTGCTTTGTCAACAGATGTTCCAGTCGACTGCTTCTTACCAATATAGAGATGAAGTTGGCTATCTGTTGCAGACCCATCTTCAGTGCCAATTACAACGGTGTTTGGTCCAGGCTTAGTACTAGGAATTATATTTTCGAATGAGAGCATTCCCATGCGTGGTAGTTGATAACCATTTCCATCCATGTCAAAACCAAAGCCGCGTGAATTATCTCCGACTTCTTCACCGGCTGTATAAAGGGCGCCCTCATAACCGATGCCGTTGTACATGAAAGTACCTACTGGTGAATATGTTGCAGAACAGAATCGGCTGATACCCCAACCAAATGATCCTGCAGTCTTACCATCGTACGATCCAGCTGTAGCACCAATTGGTTCTCCGCCTAGAGGGTTAGATTGGTAAAGCCCCGTCTTATAATTATAAAAACTGATTTTTTTGATCAGTGGCTCGGCAGATGTTATTGATTTTGTGCTCAGGCTGTAGTTCATCTTAGTGATTGATACACCCCATGGATTTTCATTAGACATACTGCGGGCTGCAATCTTGTCGGTAATAGATACCTCATGAGAGGCCAGAACAGTTAATCCGCCGACACCATTTAAAAAAGCACCCATACCGTCTGGAATGCCGCGAATAATCGTTCCTTTAATAACATCACCTGTTGTTACAAGTGGATTTAGAACTGCTGCCTCGTTCGTCGAAATCATATAAATAGGCGTCTTTTCAGGCCATGTAGCTGCCGTTAACGCACTTGCGGCCGAGAATACTGTTACCGCGATAATCACTTTCTTGAAATTCATGACTGCCTCTCAATTAGTCCAAAGTGGAATTGAGAGAATTATCGGACAGGCTCAGAGAACAGAAGATATACAACTACAGAATTACAGCCATACCCTGAGTGAACAGTTAGTTATGAGTGCCGTGGAATTCTCGCTTATCAGCGATCCAATCCATAAGCGCAAATAAAACTCCAGAGGCAACAAAAGTTAAGTGAATGACTATCCTCCACTTTGTGCCTCCCCCAACATGATCTTCGCCTGATAGTTCAATAAAATCTTTGAGCAGTTCAATGACAGAAATAGCAACTAAAGACCCTATTAACTTAATCTTTAAGCCACTGAAATCGATAGTTCCCATCCAGTGTGGGCGATCTTTTGACTCTGTTGCAACATCAATGCGGGATACAAAGTTCTCATAGCCGGCAAAAATCACCATAAGAATTAAATTTGCTAAGAGGGTTAAATCCAACAAAGCCAGTAAGTCAAGGGTGAAGCTTTGTGGCGTCGCCTCACCAATATGCAGAGCTAGGTGATAAAACTCAATGATAAATCTAAAGCACAGTAGGACTAAAGCCCCAACCAAGCCAAGATAAAGAGGTGCTAGTAGAAAGCGAGAACGAAAGAGGACAACTTCGACACCGTGTGTAATGCGATTCATAGGAGAACTTTAACTTATCCTTCAAGCAGGAGCGTGACTTGGAGCCACTCTTCTTCGAGTTTGTCTCTGTCTAAGCGTGCATTCTGCAAATCCTTCGCAATTTCGATTAATCGTTCGGGCTCAAATGCTGCAGCTTCCTGATGAGCCACTAACTCTGCAAACCGAGCATCGGCCTTTTCCATCTGTCGTTCAAGACGAACTTTATCTTTCTTTAATTGACGTTCTTCAGCAGCGTTCGAACTCTTCTTTTCTCTCGGAGCCGCTTCTTGAGTCTGGGTTGCTTTCTCGCGCATCTCTAAATATTCATTGACGCCTCGTGGTAAATCTCGAACGGCTTTATCTCCAAGTAACCCTACAAATCGATCGCATACTCGCTCTAAGAAATATCTATCGTGGGAAATAACAATCAATGTTCCGCCATAGCCATCAAGTAAGTCTTCAAGCTCAGTAAGTGTCTCAATGTCGAAATCATTTGTTGGTTCATCGAGCAGTAATACGTTGGGGCTATCCATTAATAGACGCGTTAACTGCAGGCGGCGCTTTTCACCACCCGATAAATCACCTACTGGGGTCCACTGTGATTCTCGATCAAAACCTAAGCGTTCGCAGAGTTGTGAGGCTGAAAGTTCACGTCCGCCTCCTAGTTCTACACGGTTAGCAATCTTTTCAACGGCTTCGAGTACACGCCAGGTTGGGTCTAACTCATCGAGATGCTGGGTTAAAAAGGCTGGTTTTACTGTTATACCCGTAACTAGTTTTCCCGCAGTTGGATGAATCTCCCCAACCAACGTGCGCATAAGTGTTGTTTTACCTGCCCCGTTAATACCAACGATGCCGATTCTATCTCCTGGGCCAATATTCCAATATAGATCATTAATAAGTTCATTATCACCAAGTTTTACTTGAATGTGATGTGCCTCGTAAACAGTTTTTCCTAAACGGTTTAAAGCAAATTTAAGAAGTTCACCTTGGTTGCGGGGCTCGGGCTCACCGGCGATTAAAACATTTGCGGCATCAACTCGAAACTTTGGCTTTACTGTTTGCGCAGGTGCCCCCCGGCGCAGCCATGCAAGCTCTTTCTTGATCAACATATTACGGCGCTGATCCATAACTGATGTTTGGCGAGCGCGTTCGGCTTTTGCTAAAACGAAAGCGCTGTAGCCACCGTCATACTCTTCAACTTTCCCATCAACTACTTCCCATGTTCGATCCGTAACTGCATCTAGGAACCAACGATCATGTGTTACTACTGTTACTGCCAACCCTTTGCGATTATTTATATGGCTAGCAAGCCAAGCGACACCTTCAACATCTAAATGGTTTGTTGGCTCATCTAATAAAATTAGATCCAGCTCATTAATCAATAACTTTGCTAAACCAACACGCCTGCGTTCCCCGCCAGATAATTGACCAAATTTACGATCAAAGATGTGATCATCGAAACTACCGAATAAGCCAGTAAATACTTCGCGAATATTTGGCTCGCTCGCCCATTCATGTTTTGCTGTATCTCCTAATACAACTTCCCCAACAGTACTTTCAGGATTTTCGAAGTCGACCTGCGAAAGAATTCCAATGCGTGCAGAGTTGGATTTAGTTACGCGCCCTGAATCAGGAGCTTCAACGCCGGCTATAACTTTCATAAGCGTGCTTTTGCCGCTGCCATTTCGACCCACGATTCCAATGCGATCACCTTCAGATACGCCTAGGGATACGGCGATTAAAAGCTCTTTAATATCAAAGGCCTTGGAGACCTCTTCGATATTTACAACATTGCGCGCCATGATGGGAGAGCGTACCTTTCATACATGAATGTGACTGACCGCGAATACGCGCTAGAGCTAGATAGAAATGACCCACTAGCCCATTACAAGTCGCAGTTTGT
>QYPG01000010.1 GCA_007279945.1 Streptomycetaceae bacterium
ATCTAATACTTCACACTGACACACCATCAGAGGTAATTAGAAAAAGTGCACTTTCCTAGCGAATTATCAAAAGGGTAGCATCTACTTATTATCGTCGGCCTGCCTAAAAGTTTAAAGAAATTAGCGTGAAGTGAAACTACTCCGAGTAACGAGTATTTATGCTTTAATTAATGAAGTTGAGCCGGGCTGTTAAACCCGACCCAACTGCCTTATGCGAAATCAGGGTGCTATCTGATCAGGCTCGTCGGTATTTCTCCGACGGGCCTTTCGCATCTCCCATAATCGAATTATGAGATTGGCTATTGCAATGCCAAGCATCGCAATATCATTTAGGTCCATTCATTTGCACTCCCTTTCTCTATTCCCAACGAGTGCTGGGAAATCAATAAGTGACGCTGGCGGCGTGCTTACTGAAGTGAGATAAGGGATTCAGGCGAGTGCAAGGTAAGTGAAAATGTTGTTGAGAATTTCAATCACGACATCGCCTGTGAATAACTGTGTGCCACATTCAACGGGCGGAGTATCTAGGCGCGCATTAGATTTACGCCCATGCTCGGTGGAATCGATAATGGACTCTTCTTTCAAGGCTTCGGCGGATTTGTCGGTATAGCCATCCTTGTTCTTATTCTTAAATGGGCTTTTCCAACAAAGAAAGATCCTGTGGCAAAGGCAGAGCGCAAAGCGTTGAAGGCTTCGCTGCGACGTCTTCGCCGCAAGTAGGCGGATTATCCATATGGCACTTGCAGTTATTACCGGCGGATCACGCGGACTTGGCCTTGAATGCGCTAAGGCGTTGCATGGGTTGGGTTATGAGCTTGTCTTAGTTGCTAAAGATAGTGATCGCTTGGCAGAGGTGGCCGCAGAGTTTAACTGCGATTTTCGTGCAGTGGATTTAGAAGATATCGATGCGGCCAAGCAATGTTTCGATGAGATCGTGGCTAGTTTTGGAGCACCGGAAGTATTGATTCTGGCCCATGGTGTGATGAGTGCAAAGATGTCGAAGACGTTAAAGACCGACATCACTGAATGGCGCCGAGTAATGAGCGTTAATTTGGATTCAGTATTTTGTGCGCTAAATACGTTGGCCGCTCCAATGGCAGCTGCTAGAAATGGGCGGGTCATTGTTTTCTCTGCATGTTTAGGGCGCATGTCTGGGCCGGGAAATACTGGGGGATTGGCGCCGTATCGAGTGAGTAAAGCCGGCGTGAACGCACTCGTTCGTAACTTGGCACATGAGACAGGGTTAGGTAGTCGAGGTTTCTTAGTTGATGCAGTCTGTCCTAATCATTCTCGTACCGATATGGGTGGGCCCGATGCGCCGTTATCTGCCGAAGAAGGTGCGCGCACTGCGGTGTGGCTTGCAAGGCGTGAGTTTGATGTTAACGGAGAGAGTGATCAAGAAAAGTTAACAGGTGTTCTGTGGGAGCAGGAGCAGGTCGTTCCCTGGTGATTGCGTTCGTCGAAACTACTCTGTGTAACGAGTGTTTGTGCTTTAATTAGTGAAGTTGAGCCGGGCTGTTAAGCCCGACCCAACTGCCTTATGCGAAATCAGGTTGCTGTCTGATCGGGTCCGTCGGTATTTCTCCGACGGCCCTTTCGCATTTCCCATACACGAAGTATGAGATTGGCTATTGCAATGACTAGCGTTGCAACATCATTCAGTTCCATTCATTTGCACTCCCTTTCTCTATTCCCAACGGGTGTCGGGAAATCAATAAGTGACGCTGGCGGCGTGCTTACTGAAGTGAGATAAGGGATTCAGGCGTGCAGAATGTATGTGAGAGTGTTGAAGTGAAAATCGAATACCACGCTGCCTGTGAATAAGTGGAGAGATGCAAAACGCTGAAGATTTCGGCAGGCGGAAGTGATGTGCTTGGGATAGCGTTTTTGATGTGAGAAAGTTTTTAGCCGCGCTATTAGTTTTTGTAATTATTGGTAGTGGAACTGCCCAAGCTCACCAACCTGTAGTTTTGTTGGATTCAGATACAACCGCTGCAAAGGGTCCGTTGCTCACTGATGGCACTATTTCATTTGCTATAAGAGCCTCATTTACCAAAGCGGGCCAAAAGAAGGCTTTTCGTGCTCAGTTCAAGAAAAGTGATTCATTAGCGGTTCAGTATTTGATTGTTGATAAGAAACCAGAGAGCGCGTTGAAAAACTCTGAGCTTCCGGAGCTTGAGATTTCTGCTCCGAATGGTTCGAAGGTCAGAATCACATTTAATGAACGCACTAAGTTTTTCGAGCCCTTTGGAAGGACAAATTATCTTTACTTGGGTAGATATAACGCAGTAGTCCAGTCCGGAACCTATAGCTTCTTAATTACCGCAAGAAGCAAAGCTGCCATCACGATTGCTGTGGGCGAGAAAGAGATTTTGGGGGAGGTAGTTCGCGGAGCGGTACCAACTCCCACACCCACTCCCACACCCACACCCACACCCACACCCACTCCCACACCCACTCCGACACCCACTCCGACACCTACGCCAACACCTACACCAACACCTACACCAACTCCTACGCCAACACCAACTCCAACGCCAACTCCAACGCCAACACCAACACCAACACCAACCATTACTAGTTACACAATGTCTCAAGTGAATGCGAATAACAGTGCCGCAAGTTGCTGGAGTGTTATTGATGGCAATGTTTATAACTTAACTACCTGGATTAATTCACACCCTGGTGGAACTGGAGCGATCTTATCCCTGTGTGGAGTTGATGGAACGAGCGCTTTTACATCACAGCACGGTAATCAGAGTGCACCTACAGAGCGTTTGGCTTCTTTCAAGTTAGGCCCACTACAAAAGTAAAAGCCTTTTAGACGTTATCCCTTAGTGGCAGCAATAACTCCCAGACACATTTCATCGGATGATCCCTCGCCCCATGTCACATAGCGTGGAGCTAGAGTTTTAAGCTGGGGAATTTTCTGTCGTAACGTTGGATCAAAGGTACATTCAACGCGGATAGTGTCGCCAGCTTTAACTGCAATAGGGCTCTTTAAAACCGTTGACGATTGATCGTCAAAATTGTAATTAGTTACGTTGAGTATGATTTTCTCTGTTGAGGTTCCTGGGTTAAGAGTGAGCTTTAATGAACGGCCCAGTAAGTGCATGTGTGGAGCAGCGGCAATGATATTAAAAGTTTTATTAATTACTTTGTCGCATCGTGAGGTTAAAGAAGGAGTTGGCTTAAAGGGATCTTGTCCGCACAATCCATTAATGCCGGCTGCTTCAAAGGCACTTGTTGTGCTGGTGCGCGCTGCGAGGTCGATAAGTGATTGTTTGCGATCACATAGTGGCCCAGTTACACCGGCAGGACAGGCGAGCTCTACTGGAGCAGGAAAGAGCTCTACTGCAAGTTGTTTAACGCTTGCACCTTTAGCAGGAACCGTCTCCATCACAATTTTAGATTGGTCGGTCTCGAGTGTGCCGCCTTGTGCTGCTAGCAAGTTGTAGTGAACTTGTAAGACAAATCGCTCACCCTTTTTAAAAGGAGTTCCATATCCTGGTGGTGAAACATCTTTACCGCGCCCTGGTGCCCAAGAGCTTAGCCAAGGAGAAGAAACAAAAGTAGAGAACGATCCGCCAAGGCCTGAGCCGCCAAAACATGGCCACCCTGCGCCATTGTTATCGGCCTTTATTCCTTCGGCAAGATCAGCATCTGTAACTCGGAAGATTATTGCGTGGTGTACATAGTTTTTCCTCTGCGGAATAAACTGAATTGTTCGGATTATTGAATCTTCGGTGACTTTAGGATCAAGTAAGAAACAGCGATAGTCATCGGTGCCATTAAGTGGCGCAGCAGGAAGATGGGCTTTAGTCATCGTGACCGTATAGGTTTTCATCTTTTGGGTAGTAGCTGCGCCAGCGTTTTGTGGCATAAGAGATATAAGTAACACGGCGGCAGCAGCTATAGAAATCGCTTTAATCTTCACGCGCCAAGAATACTGAGATTCCCAAGATGCAGCACTTTTAAATTCCAACTAGCGTACGGTGGTGAAGATTCAAAGATTAATCGCGACCTGCCTTCTTAGTGCCCTGGCGCTTGTACCAATAAGTGCACATGCAGAATCGATTATTACAAAGTCCATCACAACTGCACCTGGTGTGAGCATTGATACATCTCTGTATTTACCCAGCAAAACCCCAGCCCCAGCAATCTTGATTGCTCATGGCTTTGGTGGGAGCAAAGACTCTGTAGCAAGTGATGCTCAATTCTTTGCATCTAAAGGTTATGTAGTTCTTACGTGGACTGCCCGTGGCTTTGGAAAATCAACCGGCCAGATAGCTATGAACGCAATCGGAGCCGAAGTTTCAGATACACGTGCACTTATTTCTTACCTAGCCAAAAGCCGTTATGTGACACAGGATAAAACAAATGATCCACGTGTTGGAATCATGGGTAGCTCATATGGTGGTGCAAATGCTTTGATGAGTGCAAGTGCTGATCCTCGAATCAATGCCGTCATTGCAGACATTACCTGGAATGACTTAGCGCAGGATTTATTTCCTCAATCTGTCGCTGGCTCCGCTGAATCAGGACCATTTAAAAAAGTGTGGGCTGGAACATTTTTCTCCGCCGTCTCTTTACAAAACGCTTACCTGGGTGAGTGTGGATCATTTACTCAAGCGTGGTGTGATGCCTATCGAAACGCAGTTATCAATGGCGCTCCCTCCATTGGAGAGCGAGCCTTAATTGCATCAGTTTCACCACAAAATTTTGCTTCAACTATTACTGCGCCGACCTTGCTCAGCCAGGGGCAGGCAGACTCTCTCTTTCCATTAACTGAAAGTTATAAAACTGCCGAAGTAATAAGGAAGGCACACCCACAACTTTCCTTATCTATGATCTGGCATGCAGGCGGGCATGACGGTGGCATTGATCAAAGCCAGTACCTACGAGATCAGTACCTGAACTGGTTTAAGAAGTATTTATCGGGCGCGAGAATAGATTTTCCTGCCTTTCAATTCACTAAGACAAATGGTTCTATTTCATTGCAGGATTCAACGGTTATTCCTAAGGTTTTTAGTAGTAATCAATTACCAATTCAGGCAGCCCAACACCAACTGCCTTTAATCACACCTACGGTTGCCGCTTCATACCCAATTGGCGGCATACCGAGTGCTATTTCTGCACTCCCTGGTATCGGTAGCGCAGGAGCGTTGGTGTCTCGAGTTGCCTCAACCATTCCAGGATTTAGTCCTGCATTCTTGCCCGGTCAAAGTGGATTGCTTGAGTCAGCTCCGCTCACACAACCAATTTCACTTGTTGGTCCATCATCTATCAAGGTGCGCATTACAAGTACAAGTGGTGATGCCACAATGTTTTTCTCTCTTGTGACGAAATCACCTAACGGTGGGATTACTCAACCCAATGGAGTTGTTGCGCCAGTGCGCTTAAAAAATATCCCACAAGGTGGCATGGATGTAACAATAAATCTGCCTTCGGTCATTATTGATGCATCTGTCGGCGATGTTATTGCTGTAGGAATTTCGACAACGGATCAAGGATATGATTTACCTAAACTTTCGCGTTTTTATTCAATCTCTCCACTTTCACCATTAACTTATGGCACAATCGATGCCTCAGCTTCAAAATCCTCTTCTGCAAATCTAGTTTGGCCGCTGATTGCCTTTGTTACCTTAATCGGAGCATTCATTTACGTGCGCTTGCGCAAGCCAAAAATTGCTGCAAGTAATCAAGAGAGCACGGCACTGGTTGAAGTACAAGATCTTGGCAAGGTCTATAAAGATGGTTATCGCGCAGTCTCAGATCTGTCGTTCACGGTCGAGCGCGGTCAAGTAGTTGGTTTGCTTGGTCCAAATGGTGCAGGAAAGACAACAACGCTTCGCATGGTGATGGGTTTAATTTTTCCTACAGAGGGCTCCATTTACATGGATGGCAAAGCCGTTTATCCAGGTTCTCCCGCGCTTTCTAATCTAGGTAGCTTTGTTGAAGGCCCTGGATTCTTGCCACACTTATCAGGACGTGAGAATTTATCGCTGTACTGGAGATCTATTGGCCGCGATGGTGAGAAGTATTTAGATGAAGTTGTTGCAATTACAAAGCTCGGGACGGCCCTTGATAAAAAAGTGCGTGCCTATAGCCAAGGTATGCGTCAGCGTTTAGCAATTGCGCAAGCCATGCTTGGAATGCCAGATCTATTAGTACTTGATGAGCCAACTAATGGTTTAGATCCCCAGCAGATCGTTGAAATGCGAGATGTTCTCAGGGACTATG
>QYPG01000017.1 GCA_007279945.1 Streptomycetaceae bacterium
AATGGTCACTGCAAAGGTCTTGGTATTTGCTACATAGGTATCCGTGGCTGCCTGGGTTGCGGTAATAATTACGGTACCGGCCTTTTTAATCTCAAGGCTTGCAGCGTTGACCGTGACAATTGTTGGATCTGATGAAACATATGTCCATGCACCTGTTGAGGCCGATGTTGGCGCAGTGATTGCAATTGCGGTGCCACCAAAGATGCCGGTCTTATTATCAAATGCGCCCACAGTTGCACGCGAGAAAATCTTGACTGTCGTTGTTGTTGCAACTGACGCAAAGAAATTACCACCGGCAATCTGAGTTGCAGTAATCGTTGCGCTTCCTGCCCCAATAATTACTAGCGTACTTCCGCTTACGACTACGACTGCGTCATTAGAAGAGGTATACGTCCAACGTGCAGTTGAGTTTGATGTTGGCGCAGTGATTGCAATTGCTGGGTCTCCAACAACTCCAGTCATTGCTGCTAAAGGCCCAGTAGTTGGCGCAACAGGTGCAACGGTAAGTGTGAGTTGAGTTGTTGTTTCAGCCCAGTTCCAATTTGCTGCCTGTGTTGCAGTAATAATCGCTTGACCTGCGCCAACGATTGTTACTTGATTATCTTTAACAGTTGCAACACCCGTATTTGAAGATGCATAACTCCATGTGCCTGCCGATGATGATGTTGGTGGCGTTAGCGCAAAGACCGCATCGCCAAATGTTTTATCAATATTTCCCCACACAGAAAGCGTTGGAGTAGCTGGCGAAACAGTGAATCGCATTGTTACTGGATTTGATGGTCCATAGTTGCCAGCTGAGCCTTGATTGGCAGTAATTGTTACTGAACCAACTTGGTACAAGGTAGCTATATTGCCTGAAATTGAGACGATTGATGGATCGGATGAAACGAAAGTCCATGCCCCCAGTGAGTTAGATGTTGGTGGCGTTAACGTGTAGGTATTTGCCGATAATGGCCGCAGCGCAACAACAGTATTAGGGAAAGCACCTAATGTTGGGGCACCGCCCAGAACTGTCAATGTCATCGTAGAAGTTCCGACTCCAAAGTTGCCTGTAGCTGCTTGCGTGGCAGTGATAATTGCTGTGCCTGCTCCAACTGGAGTAATTGAATTTCCAGAAACTGTTGCAACGCTTAGATTCGACGACGCATAGCTCCATGCACCTGTTGAATTTGATACAGGTGGAGATAAAGTGAATGAGTTAAATACTCCTAATGTCAGGGAAACATTACTGAAAGCGCCATGCACTGGTGTTGCACCAAGCACGGTGATAACCGCGTCCTTTGATGTGGATGCCCAGTTCCAATCTGCGGCCTGTGTTGCAGTAATCGTTGCCGAACCTGCGCCAACTAAAGTCAATGTGCTGCCAGAAATACGTGCAATATTCACATTAGAAGATGTGTAACTCCATACTCCAGCAGATGTCGATGTGGGCGGTGTTAAGGTAAAGAGTGGATTATTAAGTGTCTGCGAAGGAACAGTAAAGACTCCAACAGTCGGAGCTTTGCCAGTGACGGTTACTGAAATATTTCTTGTAGCTGCCAAGAAATCGGTGGTTGCCGCCTGTGTTGCGACAACGATTGTTGAGCCAACACCATTAATTGAGAAAGCAGAACCCACAATGCTAACTACGGCCGTGTCCAAAGATACATATGTCCATAAACCGGTTGAGTTTGATGTGGGCGGCGTTATTGCAAGCGCACTTACTCCCCATGGCGTAGTCACCGTCGACCAGGCACCATCTGTAATCGTCGGCAACACAGCAACAGCCGATGCTGGCGATGTTGATGGCATTGCGAGAGCCACTAACAATGCAATAACGATTGAGATCCGAGAGTTTTTCATGGTGCCGCCTTTAACCTAAAGTGAATGATGCTTCAATTTTAGGCTTCTGCGGTAGCTGTATCAGGGATGTACACGCTTAATTAATGTCATCTTCAAAAAAGTGCTTGCCCTCAGTTTTATCACAAAAAGAGAACAACCCCCTCAGTGAAAAGTTAGAGCGGGCGATTGAGTGCACGAAATTACCAAAAGGTACTTGACATGGATGCCAAAGTGATGTCATAATGACATCATGAAGACGTCAAAGTTTATAGATCTAATGTCTGCAGATATAAAGGCTCTAGGAAAACTGGGTGGCCCGGAGCTTGAATCTGCAGTTTCACGCTTAATTCCAACGCTTGCGCCAGTGCTTCGCCCTCGTTTATTAGAGGCGTTGACTGAAGTCGCCGGAGAGCTAAAAGAGCAGCTCCCTGGTGCCCACCTAGAGGCTCGAGTACAAGGTGACGATATTGAGCTCGTCTATATCGAGGATGGCTCCGTCATTCGGGAGAACCCTTCCGACCTCAACGCCCGAATCACTTTGAGGCTTCCAGAGGATTTGAAGTCTCGAATTGAGAGCGCGGCGACCAAAGAGGGAATCTCACTGAACTCCTGGCTACTAAAGACAAGTGACCGCGGAAGTTTCTCTGTATCTATCGGTAAACGACAACTAAAAGGAAAGGGGAAGAGCTAATGAAATTCAATACAACACTTCAAGTTGCTAGGGAAGAAAGCTTCAATATCGAGCAACCAGAGGTCTCTGTATCAAGCATTTCAAGTCATATAACCATCGTCGAATCACGGGATGGAAAAAGTCATGTCAAGATTCTTGCCGACTCAAAAAAAGCTATGAAGTTAGCTGAGATAGTAGAAATTGATGAGATTGATCGGAAATTAGTGATACGTATCGACAAGAAAACTTGGAGTGTAAACACCTCTCTGCCTTTAGATATGAAGAACCAAAATTTTTGGGGTATAAATTTTGGAGGGTTACGCGGTCTCTCTGTCGAAATTGCCCTTCCCGCTAGCGCTGTCCTAAAAATCAAGACGGTATCGGGAGATCTTTTAGTTAACCAAACGGTTTCAGAGCTTGAAATTGGGTCTGTATCGGGCCAAGTGACTATAAGCAAGAACCCAAGCACAAGCTGCAGCATTAAGACTGTTTCCGGAGATATTGCAACTCATACTTTTTCCAGCTGTGATTACACTCTAAAAAGTGTAAGTGGCGATATTAAAGTTTATGTAGCGCCAGATCTAAATGTCGAAGTTGATGGCAACTCGATTAGCGGAGAATTGAACTCTGAGATTTCGCTCGATGGCAATGATGAATCATCAACAGGTACTAGCAAAGTAGTGAGTATTACTACTTCCACAATCAGCGGCGATTTTAATCTAGTCAGAAATTGATAAGGAGATGAAAGAAATGGAACACGATATTCAGCTTGGATGTCTGCACAAGAAGATGGCAAAGAATTCAAGGCGTGAGTTTGTAAATGAAGGACGAGAGAATCTTCAATACTTATACGGCCTAGGACGCCTTCCCTAATCAAACATTTAGTGCTTTTTTAGGTAATGTTCTCTGGGTTGGCTCTTCCAAGCCAGTCCCGTCCAAAAAGAAGTTCGACCCCTCGAGTGAAAGGCAAGAGAGGTCGAACAGTGCGCGAGAAGGGATTCGAACCCCCAACCTTCTGATCCGTAGTCAGATGCTCTATCCGTTGAGCTACTCGCGCTTATGTAGTTTTGTTTAACCTGCGAATAGTACCCGCTTTTTATAGGCCTCCAAAACCCGCATAAATAAAGCACAAAGGGCGCCCGAATTATCGAGCGCCCTTTGTCATGAAGCCGTTTTACTTAATTAGCCAACCTTCTTCACGCGACCATCAAGGGCTGGAACTTGGGTGACCTTTCCAGCTGCCATATCGGCCTTTAGTGCATCTACAAATACATCAAGTAGTGCGCCGAAAACCTTGGCCTGGGCTGGTGAGAACACATTCACATATCCATCTCCACCATAAATGATGTAGTCAAGAGTTGTAAGTGTGTAAACAGTTGAGTCCTTAGCGATTGGCGTTCCATCGTTCTTAGTAACAGAGACGATACGACTGCCAAGTGGCTTAGAAGCATCAAATGAGAACTTGAATCCCGATACCTGTGGGAAACGGCCATCGCCTGGGTAGTTTCCACCCACACCATTTTCAAGTGCTGCCCAAAGATTTGCACCAGTCACAACAGTTGTTGCAACCTGGTTACCGAATGGATAGACAGTAAGTGCATCTCCCAGAGTTACATCCAATGCGCCAGTACCAGTACGAACTAGTTTGGTGTCTGCAGGAATATAAGTCTTTGCAGGGAATGTATCGCGGATTCCACCACCATTTGAAAGTGCAAAGTCAGTCTTGTACTTAGCACGTAGAAGATCTGCAATATAAATACCCATTGGATTCTCACCCGAGCGCTCTACTGCAGGAGTTCCGCCACGTGGGAATACGCCTGATACTGAACCGATTTTGACATCAAGTTTTCCAGTTAATTGATCCTTGTACTTCTTAACAAGGGCGGCTGCAGTTGCATCCTGAGTTGTAACCGTGCTGACGACGCCAGTATTAATAGTTGGTGTCGCCGCCTTCAAAACATTTTGAAGAGAGACACCAACAACTTTGCCGTTGTTGATACAGATTTGTGAACGTGTGTACTCAACGCCAGCGTTTCGAACTTCACCAAGAAGTACTGGTGCTGTTCGACTTGTTGGCGGAATGATTGTTGAGAAAGTCTGGTGGCTGTGGCCACCATAAATAACGGCAGCACCCTTAATCTGTGATGCCAGGCTGTTATAAAGGCCTTTAGCTACGCCATCGGCGTTCTCTAGCCATCCTTGGTGAATCACTGCGATGACAATTTCTGCACCAGCTGCTTTGGCCTCAACGATTGCTTTGTTGATTCCGACTACACCTGGATCGATTTCGATAGTGGCTTTTTTACCATTTGCATCAATGTAATCAAGGTTGCCAGGAAATACCTGCTCGATTGTCTCTGGGGTATTTGATCCAACGATTCCGACCTTTATGCCGCCACGATCAATGATTGTGTATGACTTTGTCTGCTTTGCACCTGACTTAAGTACTGCCATGGATGAAGCTGGGTAGTTAGAGACTACCCACTGGAAATCGGATGCACCGATGACTTTTTGTACGTGAGCCAAATTGCGATCATGTTCGTGGTTACCAAATGTTGAAGCATCAACCTTCATTAAGTTCATTGACTCAATTGTTGGCATTTCTTCAAACTCAGTTGAAATCGGTGGTGCAGCACCGATGTTGTCACCTGATGACACGGTAATAGTTGTTGCTGCAGCCTTACGATCGGCTTCAAAGTTGCTGACTAGAAGTGGTGCACCAAATGAGCTTCCGACTTCAATTGCACCGTGTAGATCGCTGAACTGCAAAACTTGAACAGACTTTGCTAGGCCACTTACAACTGTGGCAAGTTGCGCAGCTGTGTATGTGCTTTTTGATGCAGCGGGCTTTGAAAAACCATATGCATTAACTGCTTGCACTGTAGGTGTTCCTCCAGGTTGACCTGCAACAACTGGCATCGTAATCGTTGAGTGATTCGATGCGGGAACAAAGATTGGGCATGAGCCAGCACCAGCAGAGATTACGTAACCTGTAATTGAAGGTGCGACTGAATCAGAAGGTGTCCACTTAACAACAACGCCTTTAGCGCCAAGATATGAAGTGACATTTGTCGGTGCGCCAGGCAGTGAATATGTCGCTGCGTGTGCTGAAGGGATTAGTAGGGAGACTAATACGGCAACGGCTGTGGCAAGTGCGCCGAAGCCTGTGAACTTACGAGATATGAGGGTTTTTTTCATACTGCTATCTAATCAGAGACTCACGGCAATTTCTAAGGGCCAGAGGTAACGACTTGGCATCGAGCGGGTGAACAGCGCTTAAAGGCCTAAAAAATTCATTAGCCCGCTTCGCTTAACACTCTTAACCCGAGGTTTACTCTTTAGATCCTTTCAAATAATAAAGCCAGAACTTATTATCAGAAAGAGCACTCCTCCACCGTTAAGATCGCGCAAAATCAAGTAGTTCTGAATATTTTACGCTCTTAATTCGAGGCTTACCTCTCACTTCACCGGCTGCAACTTCGGCCGTATTAATCTTCTGCCAAGCGCTTTGATCAATAACTACTTGGTCGCTAATTAGATCTGAAATATCACCGCTATTTTTGGCAGCGCCCAAGTCTTCTATTAACAATTCAATTACTGCCGCAGCATCGGATTTGTTAGTACCAATTACTCCTGATGGGCCGCGTTTTGCCCAGCCCACGACATAAATATTCTCCTTTACGCGACCATCGGTATTTACGACTTTGCCATTCTGGTAGGCAACTCCGTTAATACCTTCGGCCTGATAGCCAATAGCGGTAATTACAAGTCCACATTTAATCCTTACATCACCCGTTGGTGTAGAATAAACAACTGCTTCAACGCGGTCAGTACCAATAATCTCTTTAGGTGTGTGTTGAAAAAGAAAACGCATAGTGCGATCGTGGTTCTTAGGTTCTGCTTCAGCAATCAAAAGCATTGCATCTAGGTTACTTTTTACATCTTTTTCAGGAGCTTCCCCTGCCCGCACAATCGCTGCATTCACATCATCTATATTTATAACTACATTTGTGTGTTCAAGTTTTGGCAGCTCACGCAGCTCTGGTGAAGTAAAAGCTGCATGCTCTGGGCCTCTGCGAGCGCTGATATAAACATCGCGTACCGCGCTTTTTTTGAATGTATCAATAGCGTGATCTGCAGTATCAGTTGGATCAAGCTCTATTGGATCAAGGGCCAACATGCGCGCGACATCCATTGCGACATTGCCTGCACCGATTACAACTGCGGTCTCACAACTTAAATCAACATGCACATCGGCAAAGTCTGGATGTGCGTTATACCAAGGTACAAAATCGGCAGCCGACATTGAGCCGGGTAGGTTTTCACCAGGGATGCCTAACTGCTTACCAAGGGAAGAGCCTGTGGCAAGAATTACCGCGTCGTATTTTTCCTGAAGTTGCGCAACGGTTATCTCAGTACCGATTTCAATGTTGGCAAAAAGTCTAAAGTTTGGATCGGCTGCAATATTTTCAAATACTTTAGAAACGGTTTTAATCTTTGGATGATCCGGTGCAACACCGCTTCTTACTAATCCCCATGGAGTCGGAAGGCGTTCAATCATGTCGATTGCAAATGTACGATTGTCGTTTTGCCGATTGTGTAGAGCTTGTGCCGCAAAGTAACCGGCTGGTCCTGCACCGATGATTGCAACTTTGAACAATGGCATCGCCATCTCCTCAATCATTGATCTGGCGGAGACGAGGAGATTTGAACTCCTGAAGGCGATTAAACCTTACCTCGTTAGCAGTGAGGCGCACTCGACCGGGCTATGCGACGTCTCC
>QYPG01000036.1 GCA_007279945.1 Streptomycetaceae bacterium
CCATTCCTGCACTCATTATTGTTAACGCTGGTTTTGCTTGTGCTGGGCTTGGAATCGGTCCGATGTTTCCTGCTTACATTTTGGCGGCATCACAGGTTTCGGGTATGGCATCTTCGGTTGCGATTGCGCGCGTTGGCGTTATTGGCTTAGCTGGTTATTTTATTGGCCCATCGGTAACTGGCGCGCTTGCGCAAGTGACGTCACTTCCTATTGCAATGACGTATCCAGTTCTCATGTTATTGCTTGCTGGATATCAATCTCACATCATAAAAAAGTAAAGCCCCCGCAGAATTAATCTGCGAGGGCTTTACTACTTAAGTTACTAGAAGTTAAAGAATGCACCGGTAATGCTTGGACCAAAATCTGCACCTGCGCCGACTAAAGCGAAGATGATGAGGGCCGCACCAGCAAGAGATAGGTCTTTAAAGAAACCAATAGTTTCATTTTGTTTAGCAGTTGCATCGCTCTCTTTCCAGAATGCATGCATCATGAACGCTGCTGGAATTAAGAAGATTGCGATAAGAAGTGCGCCGAGATCTGCATAGACACCGAAGGCAATGTAGAGGCCACCAATCAGAATCATCAGACCTGAAACGATCACACTGAGCTTGGCAGCTGGAACCTTCTTGTATGTGGCATAGCCAGTCATCGCCTCAAGTTTGGTGAGGTGGCTGATACCTGAATTAATGAAGATCAGCGCAAACATGATGCGACCGATTACGAGTACTGCGTTCATGGGACTCCTTAGGTTGATGAATACGTTTCATGGAGCATAGTAGTTGAAATTTCAACTACTTATCGAGCCGACACGCATCGCCACTTGCCTTTTGTCAGTCTGGGGGGCTATTTTTCGAACATCTGTTCGAATATCCACAGCCCGAAGGAGTCTTTGCCCACGATGTCAGTCCCGCAGATTAATCCCGCCCACGATGTCACGATCGATGGTGCAACAACGCCGATTGAATTTACTTTCAAGGGCAGGCGCTTTCGCATCCATGCAGTCTTATCCAGATGGTGTGAAGCCGGGGGATGGTGGAACCGAATTAGTGATGGCAAATATCGCCCTGATGATCAAGCCCGGGCAGTATGGCGTGTAGAAGCTGCACCTATTGGCTCACTAACAACATTTGAACTCGAACGCGATGAGCTTAGCGGTCAGTGGATTATCCGATCGGTATGAGTTTCATACACCTGAACGTTGCAAGTGCATACTCACTTAAATACGGCACCACACAACCAGCAGATTTAGTTGCCCGGGCTGCAGAGTTTGAAATGCCTGCACTAGCGCTGACTGATCGTGATGGCTTAGCAGGCGCGGTTCGATTTGCGCAGAGTTGTGTTGATTTTGGTATTGCACCAATTATTGGAGTTAATGTAGGAATTGATATTGGCAGCCCAAAAAATCGTATTACGTTGTTGGCGCACAGTGATGGAGGATGGCGCGCGCTCTGTCGCCTGCTGACTTCACTCACCATGGTTGCCGATAACCGTAGCCCTATTCTAACGCTTGAATTCTTACAGCGCTTTAGTCATTACAGTTCAAATCTCTATGCACTGCACGGTCCTGAATCACCTGTCGGCAGATTATTAACCGATAACCGTAGTGACGCAGCTTTTACGACATTTAATATAACGCGCGATTTATTTGCGGGTAATGCAGTTGAGTGCATATCGCATTTAGCTGCAGGTAAGGGCCCACGTTCTACATCGCAGGCCGCTAAGTCATTAATTTTTGCGCGAGATCATGACATCGATGCAGTTATTTCAAATGCGGTTCGCATGCGAGATCGCATCGATGGACCCGTGGCCGATGTTTTAGATTGCGCTCGTCAATTAGTACCGCTGCACCCACGTCACGTTGAACGCACTAATGCTGAGGGCTTTTTAAAATCTGGTGACGAGATGATTACTTTAGCCGCTGAAATTGCACGGGCCGCAGGTGAGCGCACACCGCGGCAACTACTAGCAACGACTAGAGAATGGGCCGAGCGTTGCCTGTTATCACCTGCACGCGATATTGGCTTGGGAGGTGCGCACTTACCTGAGCCACACGTTGTTGGCGCTGAATCAGCACATCAGATGCGCACACTTTTACGCACGCGCAGCGAGGCCGGTATTAATTGGCGCTACAGCGATGCCACAACTATTAAGCGTGCACGGCTACGTTTAGATGATGAGCTAGCCACGGTTGCAACTCTTGGCTTTGAATCGTATTTTTTAACTGTTGCCGATATTTGTGACATGGCACGAAGTGCTGGTATTCGTGTTGCTGCACGCGGTAGCGGTGCGGGCTCACTAATCTGCCATTTACTTGGAATCTCTGGTGTTGAACCGATGCAGCACGGCTTATTAATGGAGCGTTTTTGTTCACCGCTGCGTCGAGCTTTACCCGATATAGATATCGATGTTGAATCACACCGTCGCCTTGAGATCTATGACATGGTTTTTAAACGCTACGGTGATACCAACTGGGATACACCTAATAATCAATCCCGATGTGCCACGGTTGCAATGGTCGACACCTATCGTGCTCGCCATGCAATTCGAGATGCAGGAGCAGCCCTTGGTTTACCTGCGATGGAGATTGACTTACTTGCTAAATCAATGCCGCATGTGCGTGCACGCAATATTTCTAGCGTTCTAGAAAACCTGCCGGAGTTAAAATCTCTCAATGTTTCAGCGCCGTTGACTGCCATGACGATTGCACTTGCCCAACGCCTTGATGGTCTGCCGCGACACTTAGCGATGCATCCATGTGCCATCGTTTTATCCGATGGGGGTTTATTAGATCGCACCCCACTGATGGCTAGTGCTAGCGGTTATCCCATGCTGGTCTTTGATAAAGATGACGTTGAGGCCATTGGGCTATTAAAACTAGATGTCTTAGGCGTACGCATGCAGTCGGCAATTTCATATGCACTGACTGAAATCGAACGTGCCCAGAATGAAAAAGTTGATATCGATACTGTGCCAATAGATGACCCGGCAACATTTGATTTAATCCAATCAACGCGCACGCTGGGTATGTTTCAGATAGAGAGTCCAGGTCAGCGTGAGTTAGTTGGAAAGTTAGAACCTAAAACTTTTACCGATTTAATTATCGATATCTCACTTTTTAGACCCGGCCCAGTTAAAGGCGACATGATTACGCCCTTTTTAAAGGCCCGGCATGGGTGGAGCCCAGCCCAGATAATTCACCCTGATCTCTATGAGATTTTGCGTGATACCGAAGGTGTAGTTGTTTTCCATGAACAGGTTATCGAAATCATTGCAACGATGACTGGTGCATCCCTCGCTAGCGCAGATGAAAAACGCCGCGCCTTGGGGGACAAAGTGGGTCAGCAAGAAGTCTGCGATTGGTTCTTTCCTGCCGCAACGGCAAAGGGTTATGAGCTGCGAATTATTACTCAGATTTGGGATTTACTACGCGCCTTCGCATCCTTTGGTTTTTGCAAAGCACATGCTGCAGCCTTTGCACTGCCTACATATCAATCGGCTTGGCTCAAAACACATTACCCCGCAGCTTTTTTAGCTGGAGTTCTTACGCATGATCCTGGCATGTACCCCAAACGTCTAATCGTTGATGAGGTACGCCAGATGGGAATCACTGTTGCGCCCTTAGATGTGAATGAATCTGATTCGGTATACCGGGTTGAAGATCAAGGTGCGGCTATCCGTATAGCGTTATCGACTATTGAAAAGATTAGTGATGGCGAAGTCAGATCTATTATTGCCGGTCGTCCTTATACCGATCTCGGTGATTTTGTTCATCGCTCTGGAAGTAGCGTACCGGTTACAGAGAGCGCGATATTAACTGGTGCATTTGATCGCCTACACACCGATGTTAATCGTCGCGATCTCTTATTACATTTCTCTGACTTGCAACGCTCTCCAAGTAAAGCCATTTCTGGGGCGCAGATGAACTTAGCTTTTGCCGCCCCCGCTCTGATTAGTAGCGGCCTGCCCGATATGAAGCCAGCAGAAATGGTCCGTCACGAAGTAGAGCGCTTAGGTATCGACATGTCCGCGCACCTCATTGAGTTTTATAGTGAATTTCTCAACGCTATCGGGGCGGTGAGATCATCTCAGTTACTTTCTCAACGCTCTGGTTCTAGCGTTCTTGTAGCCGGCATTAAAGTTGCACTACAGACACCCCCAGTGCGATCAGGAAAGCGTGTAATTTTCTTAACTCTCGATGATGGATATGGCTGCAGTGACTCGGCATTTTTCACCGATGTACAAAGTGACTATGCCAGCACGCTGTATTCGACATCCCTGCTACTAGTTAGAGGGCAGACTCGCCGTACAGGCGCACGTGGAATTTCAATTAGGGGGACAGGCGCGTGGGATTTATGCGCGGCATATGAAAGTTGGCGAGCTAAAGAAAGTACGCTGGCAATATGACAACGGCCTCAATCCTGCATGTGGATATGGATGCATTCTTTGCATCAGTGGCCGAGCGCGATAATCCTGAACTTAAAGGTAAGGCAGTTGTAATTGGAATGGGCGTGCGTGGTGTTGTATCTGCGGCAAATTATGAGGCTCGCAAATTTGGAATCCACTCAGCTATGCCAGTTGGGCGTGCACGACGTTTAGCGCCACATGCGATTTTTCTTCCCGTTGATATGCCTAGATATCAAGAAGTATCAGGGCACATTATGGAGATCTTTGAAAGTTTTACGCCATGGGTAGAGCCCATCTCACTTGATGAGGCATTCTTAGATGTTAGTGGCGTGCAACGTTTATTGGGTTCACCACGCGAAATCGCTACTGCAATTCGCGCCAAGGTTGAATCACAAGAGGGAATCACATGTTCAGTTGGAATCGCACCTTCAAAGTTCATTGCAAAGCTTGCATCACAGCACTGCAAACCAAATGGAATGTTAGAGATAACCGCCGATCGCATTCTTACTTTTCTACACCCGTTACCAATTAGCGCAATGTGGGGAGTCGGACCAAAGACTGCCGAAACATTAGAGCGCTTAGGTCTTCGCACCATTGAAGACATTGCTAATTTGCCACGAACAACGCTGATTCGAGCATTAGGTGAAGCAAGCGGTGCATCCTTATATGAATTGGCATGGGGCCGTGACTACAGAGATGTATCACCCCAAGATGCTGAAAAAAGTATTAGCGCCGCCGAAACTTTTCCACAAGATTTAGATGATCCAAATCAAATTCTGACTGAGTTCCTTCGATTAACCGAACGCGCATCGGCTAGACTGCGCGATAAAGAGTTATTTGCCAAGACTATTTCCATCAAAGTTCGCTTCGCCGATTTCTCAACTATCAATAGATCCAAGACGCTCTCACTTCCCTTAGAAGGAACTCATGAGATTTATGAGGTTGTTAAAGGGCTTTATCAGGCTCTGAAGATTGAACGGGCACGCCTTCGTCTGGTGGGTGTAACACTTGAGAACTTAAGCAGTGGGGCTCCTGAGCAGATGGTTTTAGGCGCACGGGAGAGCGGGTGGAGACAGGCCGATGGCGCAATTGATAGAGCCAGAGCGCGATTTGGTGTGGGCAGTGTGCGTCCGGCTCGACTGATAAAACCACATGAGGACGAGTAGCGGGGCAGCATAAAACCTTCTATTGTTGACGCATGCCGTTGTCAGATCATGAGAAGCGAATGCTCCAGGAGATGGAGGCCGCGCTATTAACTGAGGATCCACGCCTATTTTCAGCCCTGTCTGGCACTGGGCCTTCACCAAAGCGCACCAGAGTTGTGGCAGCGCTGGCTCTGATACTTTTGGGAATCGCAGTCCTCTTTACCGGCTTGGTCGCCAAACTCACGCCTGTCGGAGTTCTTGGCTTCGTTATCGCTTTAACTGGAATCATCCTTGTTCTCTCTTCTTTTGGGACGAGTACAGGCTCACGTAAGCAGAAAGGCGCTCGCAAAGCCCCCGGTTTGAATTCAAAGCTGCAATCTCGCTGGGATAAGCGCAGTAACCAGTAGCTCTTTATGCGTTCTAGGCCCTCCTATGGAGGGTCTTTTTTTATGCCATTAGGGTGGGGGAGAGTGGGTGGAAAATGGAAAAAAGTGGCGAAAGGTGGTTGAAAAAGGAGTAAAGTGGAGTAAAGTGGGGAACTAAGCCGAGGATCCACACGGCTGGCGAACCTGGGGAAGGGGGCGCTGAAAATGTTTCTTGGCACCCACGAACCGCGCCTTGATGAAAAAGGCCGTTTAATTCTTCCAGCGAAATTTCGCGAAGAGCTTGCATCAGGTTTAGTAATTACTAAAGGACAAGAACGTTGCCTTTATGTTTTTCCAACAAATGAATTCACTGTTATTACTGAGACGCTAAAACAAGCGCCAGTCACTGCAAAATCAGCACGCGATTACAGCCGTGTGATGTTTGCAGGTGCACACGATGAAATTCCAGATCGTCAAGGTCGCATAACAATTCCACAAGGACTTCGCACATATGCCGGATTAGAAAAAGATTGCGTTGTCATCGGTGCAAATACTCGCGTTGAAATTTGGGATGCAACTTCTTGGAATGAATATTTGGCAGATCGCGAAAAGAGTTTTGCCGATGTTTCAGAGGAGGTCTTTCCAGGACTTTTCTAAATGACTCTCATCTGTGGCCACCGCCGACCCTTCGAACGTATCGGCGCCCCTTCCCCGGCGCCGCTACTAAACAGATCCGTCGGCCGGCGGTGACCAGAGATGAGAGTTGAAATGAAGATAGGTAGTAAAAGTTAGTAAGTCACCGTTTAAGGAAAGGGGGAGTAATGACAAGTGCACATATTTCAGTAATGCGCGATCGATGCATCGAACTTCTTACTCCTGCGATAAATTCTTGCGCTAATCCAGTGGTGGTCGATGCAACTCTTGGCTTAGGCGGACACACAGAGGCTTTACTTGAGAAATTCCCTCAGCTCACTGTTATTGGAATTGACCGAGACCGTGATGCCCTTAATAGTGCAATAGTTCGCTTAGCTCCATTCGCAGATCGTTTTCATGGTGCGCATTCGCCATTCGATTCTATTGAGGCAATTGTGAGCTCGTTTGGATACAGCAATATTGCTGGTGCCTTATTTGATTTAGGTGTTTCATCAATGCAACTTGATCAAGCGGATCGAGGATTTTCATATTCGCAAGATGCACCTCTGGATATGCGCATGGATCGTTCGCAATCACTGACTGCCGCTGAAATTATTAACACATATGAACCTGGTCAGTTAGTTCGCATTTTACGTACATATGGTGAGGAAAAATTTGCCACACGCGTAGTTGACTCAATTGTAAAAGCGCGTTCAATCGCACCATTGAACTCAACTATTGCTTTAGCAACTTTAGTAAAAGCAGCGATTCCAGCGGCAACTCGTCGTACTGGTGGAAACCCTGCTAAACGTACTTTCCAAGCCCTGCGAATTGAAACAAATGATGAACTTGGTGCGATTACACGGGCTTTACCAGCGGCGCTCAAACTCTTAACTGTGGGTGGACGTTTGGTTGTCATGTCCTTTCAATCCCTTGAAGATCGCATAGTCAAAGAGCTTTTCACTGCCTCAACAACTTCTGGAACACCACGTGACCTCCCGTTTGAACTCCCGGAGTTAGCCGCAAAATTCGCACTTGTTATTCGTGGCAGTGAGACGCCATCTAATAAAGAGCTAGAAGAAAATTCACGTTCTGCATCCGTTCGACTTCGCGCAATTGAAAAGGTGGCCGCATAATGGCAATGACCGCATTAGCTCCAGCAATTACTCGTTCACGAGAAATCTTTGCTGAGAAATCTTCACAAGTTGCGCTCAAGCTTGTGCCAGATATTTCAGAGGGTAAGCAGGCTAACCGCAAATTCTTCGCAACCTTTGTAACGTTCGCCGGAATATTGGGATTACTTGTACTTCTATTTTTAAACACACTTTTAGCACAAGATGCATTTACGCTCACTCACCTCAAGCTTCAAGCAAAGATGGTTAGCGATGAACGTGAAGCTATCGCTCGTCAGATAGATTTGCAATCCTCCCCGGAGGCGTTATCAAAAGCAGCAGCTCAACTTGGAATGAAACCCTCAGAAACGCCAACTTTCCTCAATCTCAATGAAGCAATTATTCCGCAAGCGAGTGTAAACAATGGGTAATTTTGCAATTGCGCACAATCGAATCAGATTATTGATTTTATTAGTTGCCGTTGCAATGCTTATTTTTGGTGTTCGTCTTGTGCAAGTACAAGCCGTACAGGCAGGAGATTATCGAGCTTGGGCTGCGACCGAGATGGAAAATACACGTTCACTACTGGCGCCACGGGGAGATATCACAGATGCCAATGGAGTTGCCTTCGCCAGAAGCGTTGCTGCCACCAGCATTGTTGTAGACCAAACTCAAATTTCAAATCCAGCTCGTACAGCAACTTTTGTCGCGGCGATTCTTGGACTACCGGTTGGACAAGTGAAAGCCAGTATCACCGGAACTAGAAAATGGAATATGGTTTTTCAAAATGCGAAGCCAGCAAAGTGGCAAGAGTTAAATGCAGCTATTGCTCAATACAATGCACAATTTCCCCCTATGAGTCCCGATCGGATAATTGGGTTTTTTCCTGAACGCAGTTATGTTCGTGAATATCCATCCGGCTCATTAATTGCATCCCTGGTTGGGTTTGTTAATCACGACGGAAAAGGTGCCACCGGTTTGGAATCGAGTATGAACTCTGTAATTTCAGGGATCGATGGGAAGTATTCATATGCAAATGGTTACGGTGCAGAAATCCCCGGTTCTCAATCAGAAATCATTGCGGCCCAAACCGGCACAACGGTACGGTTAACAATCGATCGTGATATCCAATGGGTTGCATCGAAAGCGATTTCAGATGTCGTTAAAGCTTCGCATGCAATCAGCGGAACTGTGATTGTGATGGATCCTAAAACTGGTGAAATCTTGGCTCACGCAACTGCTCCAACCTTTGACCCCAATAACACGTCAAAAGTTTCGCTAGTGGCGATGCGGAATCCATCCGTACAGGATGTGTATGAGCCTGGATCTACAGGCAAAGTAATGACGCTTTCGGCCGCCCTTGAAGACAAGAAAATAACCCCCGAAACAGTTTTCACAGTTCCATACGCATTAAAGCGCTCTACAAAGCTCTTCCATGATCATGAACGTCACGCTACAAAGCGTTTAACTGCATCTGGCATTCTTGCCGAATCATCAAATACTGGATCTATTCAAATTGGCGAACTCTTATCGCATGAAACTTTATATAATTACCTTTCAAAGTTTGGAGTTGGTACAAAAACGGGCTCTGGTTTACCGGGGGAGTCAAATGGAATCCTTCCAAAAGTCGCTGATTGGTCTGGAACTACCGCCCCTACAGTTGCATTTGGCCAAGGTTATTCATTAACCGCCATGCAGGCGACAAGTATTTTTGCAACGATTGCTAATGATGGAGTGCGAGTTTCACCAACGGTAATCGCAGGAACACGTGATGCGAGTGGAAATTTCACACCAGCTGCAGGTCGTTCTAGTCAGCGAGTAATTAGCGTTGATACTGCACAAAAAATGCGCATCATGATGGAGAGCGTTGTATCGGCATCTGGTACTGCACCAACTGCGGCAATTGCCGGCTATCGAGTAGCTGGAAAGACTGGCACCGCGATGCGTATCGATGATACCTGCGGTTGCTATCGTGGTTACACCGCATCTTTTATTGGTTTTGCGCCTGCTGATAAGCCCGCATACGTTATTAGCATCACGATTCAAGATCCTAAGGGCATCCACTGGGGTGGAGCACTGGGTGGTCCTGTCTTTAAGAAGGTGATGTCTTTTGTACTTCAAAGCCGACACATTCCACCGACCGGTACAACAGTAACTCCGGTAGCGCTTAATGAAAAAGAGTTACTAGCTAAGAAGGCTGCGGATGCTAAGACCACTCACTAGCCCCAAAAAAAGCTTAGCGGCAATCTGCAAAGTTCTTGATGCATATTCTCAAGCCGACGAGCAAGCATTGTCATCAATCTTAGTTATGGGGATTTCTCAATCGAGTGATGCAATTTGTGAAGGCGATCTATTCATTGCTCTACCTGGTGAAAAATTTCATGGCGCAAAATTTGCCAGTAATGCCAAAAGCAAGGGAGCAGTTGCGGTGCTAACGGATGCTGCCGGAGCATCAATGATTAGTGATTTGCCTGTATTGATTACTCCAAATCCACGTCGGGCAGCAGGAATTATTAGCGCTTGGTTTTACAGCGAGCCCATGCGAGATCTTTACAGCGTAGGCGTAACTGGAACTAATGGAAAAACAACAGTAACAACATTGCTACATCAAATTATGAGTTTTGCTGGCCGAGAAACCGGGCTACTAGGCACCGTAGAGACTCGCATAGGTTCTGAAGTATTGGCAAGCAAAAGGACGACCCCTGAAAGCAGTGAATTAGCGGCACTATCTGCAGTTATGCGCGAGAGACATATGCGCAATTTAGTTATGGAAGTATCAAGCCATGCAATTACGTTAGATCGTATTAGGGGCAGCCATTTTGCAGTTGTAGGATTTACAAATCTTTCGCAAGATCATTTAGATTTCCACAAAACCATGGAGGAGTACTTCTTAGCAAAATCTAAGCTATTTTCTTTTGAATATGCAGATTTAGCCGTCATTAATATCGATGATGCATATGGTGAAAGACTCTCTAAATCGACTGAGCTTTCAGTGGTGACACTTTCCCGCTTTAATCAAAAAGCTGATTGGCATTTTACGACTATTGCTTCTGACTACGTTGGCGCCTCCCTTGCCATACGTGGAAGTGGAGGAATTCTGATTGAAGCAAAAACTCACTTACATGGATCATTTAATTATGACAACTTGCTCATGTCGGTGGCGATTGCAGTTGAAAGCGGAATCGATCCAATAGACATTGCAGCAATAATTCCTCAACTCACAGGTGCTGCTGGGAGATTAGAAGCAGTAAGACTTGGTCAAAACTTCATAGCCTTAGTTGACTATGCTCACTCTCCAGATGCGGTCATACGTGTTCTAGAAACTGCCCATGAAATTGCTGAAGGGAATGTAATTGCAGTTCTTGGTTGTGGAGGTGACCGCGATAGAACTAAGCGCGCATTAATGGGTAAGGCGCTCTATGAAGGCGCAGATGTAGCTATATTTACGAGTGATAATCCACGTAGTGAAAACCCTGATGACATTCTCATGCAAATGGTTTTAGACCTTGATATCAGACATCCTCATGAAGTCATTCCAGATCGATCTGCGGCGATTAAAGCAGCGGTTAATGCGGCGCAAGATGGCGATGTAGTTATAGTTTTAGGCAAGGGACATGAAAAAGGTCAGGAGATTGCCGGCGTAATAAAGGATTTCGATGATCGCAAGGAGCTGGCAAAAGCGATCGAGGATAAGCGATGATCACTTTAACTGCAGGGGAAATCGCCCTAATAGTAGGTGGAGAGCTACATTGCGATAGAGATTTACTCATTTCAAAGGCCCCGGTTTTTGATTCGCGCCTTGCAACGCCCGGTAGTTTTTTTCTCGCCCTACAAGGCGAAAAGCAGGATGGCCATGAATTTGTCGCTGAGGCATATCGCTTGGGGTCGATGTTTTCCTTAACTACCCACATTATCGATGGGCCTTGCATAGTTGTTAAAGATCCAATAGCGGCACTCTCGATTCTTGCAACATTTGTGCGTAAGAGATTAACTAACTTAATCGTAATCGGCATCACTGGTTCGCAAGGCAAGACGAGTACCAAGGATTTAATGGCACATATGCTCAGCGCCGTTGGGCCAACAGTTTCACCGGCGGGTTCATTTAATAATGATTTGGGGCTACCAATAACCTTATTAGAGTGTGACGATCGAACTCAATTTTGTATCTTAGAAATGGGTGCAAGACACAAAGGAGATATTGCTAGGTTGTGTGAAATTGCACAACCAAATATTGGTGTTGTGCTCACCGTTGGTAGCGCACATATTGGCGAGTTTGGTTCGGCATCAGCCATTGCACAAACGAAAGCCGAGCTCATCACATCATTGGATACAGCAGGAGTTGCAATTCTGGGTACTTACGATGAATTCACACCCCTCATGGCTAAATTACATTCTGGACGCACGTTATTGTTTGGCGAGCAACCAAACCTGGATGTGCGCGCTTCGGATATTGAGATTCGCGAAGGACGCCCACACTTTGATGTAGTAACTACGGCTGGGCGCGACGCGGTAGGAATGCGTTTAGTGGGGGCCCATCAAATTTGTAATGCATTAGCCGTAGCAGCCGTTGGTACAGCCTTAGACCTCCCGCTTGAATTAATAGCTAGTTCATTATCGACTGCGGAAAGTTCAAGTAAATGGCGCATGGAGCTGCACGAGCTTGAAGATCTTTTGATCATCAATGATTCTTATAACGCTAATCCTGTTTCGATGGCAGCGGCCCTGCGCTCATTGGCCTTTTTTGCCCAAGAGCGAGGTGGGCAGTCATGGGCCTTTATCGGAAAAATGCATGAACTCGGCGAGTCAGGTCCAGCTCTGAGCGCAGCTATTGGCACCCTTGCCCAAGAGATTGGTATTGATCACTTGGTTGTAGTCAATGCCCCTGAATATGGAGACGGAGCAGGCGAACTTGCAGTGCATCATGTTTCAACTATTGAGGCCGCTGAGAAATTCTTCGGATATTTAGCTGAAGGCGATGTAGCAATGGTAAAAGCATCGCGTTCAGAAGGTTTTGAAAAACTTGCTGAGGCGCTAGAACTTTATTGGAATGAAAAGAATGGAGTGAATGAATGAGACAGATTCTTATTGCGGGAGCAATCGCACTTGCCTTTTCACTCTTTGGCACGAAAGGCCTAATAAAGATTTTAGCCGGTAAAGGCTACGGGCAAATAATTCGAGACGATGGCCCTAGTAGTCACCATACTAAGCGTGGCACTCCAACCATGGGTGGAATTATCTTTATTCTTGCCGCCATTGTCGGCTATGCCGCAGCACATGTTATTTCGGGTAACTCATTCACAGCATCTGCAGTCCTAGTCATTGGCTTAGTTGTGAGTTTAGGAGCGATAGGTTTCATCGACGATTGGTTAAAGGTATCTCGTCAAAATTCGAGAGGTCTTAAGGGAAGATATAAGCTTTTAAGTCAGGCAGTCCTCGCAGGTATCTTTGGAACTTTAGGTTTAAAATTTGCAGATAATGATTCATTGACACCTATTTCACACTATCTATCTGGGGTTCGCGAAACAAGCATTTACTTAGGATCATTTATTGCAATCATCTGGATCATTATTATGGTCATGTCAGCAAGTAATGGAGTAAACCTCACCGATGGTTTAGATGGCTTAGCTACTGGTGCCACGATCATGACATTCCTATCCTTCGTACTCATTGGAGTCTGGGAGTTTGGACAAAGTTGTGCGGTCAATGCCGCAAGTGGCTGTTACCAAGTTCGTGATCCTTTAGATCTGGCAGTACTCGCCGCGGCATTTGCCGGAGGGTGTACCGGTTTTCTGTGGTGGAATACCGCGCCAGCAAAGATCATTATGGGAGATACAGGCTCACTGGCATTAGGAGCGGCAATTGCTGGTCTAGCAGCAACACTTCGTGTACAACTTTTACTTATTCCACTAGGTGGCTTATTCGTACTCATTACTATGTCGGTAGTTATTCAAACTCTCTATTTCAAAATCAGCGGTGGAAAGCGTGTATTTAGAATGGCGCCGCTGCATCACCACTTTGAGCTCAAAGGTTGGGCCGAGATTACTGTAGTGATTCGTTTTTGGATTATTGCTGGCCTGAGTGTGGCCGGCGGCTTAGGGCTTTTTTATGCGCAGTGGGTAGTTAAGTAAGTTCGATGGACATATCTTTTGCAGGACACAACTACTTAGTCTTAGGGGCCGGAGTGACTGGCAATTCGATTGCCAGGGCGGTTCTAAAGCGTGGGGCTAGCGTAAGTGTTGTCGATGAAAACCCCGATGCTCGATCAGAGTTCACCCTGCTCACACCAGAAAATCTTCATTTAAATAACTTTGACAGAGTAGTGGTTTCACCTGGATGGAATGAAAAACACCCCATCATCGTTAAGGCTATAGAGGCTGGAATCGAAATTCACAATGAGATCGATATTGCCTGGAAAATCTCACGACAAATTTCTCCAACTCAGAAATGGTTAGCGCTCACTGGGACAAATGGAAAGACAACGACAGTTGAAATGGCGGCAGCCATGTTGCAGAGCGCGGGGCTAAAGGCGATTGCGTGTGGAAATGTCGGTGATACGGTGATTGAAGCCGTTGATCGCAGTGATGCCTTTGACTATTTAATATTGGAACTTTCATCTTTTCAACTACATTGGATGAGGGAAGCAGAGTTTGTTAGTGCGGCGATTCTAAATATTGCCGATGATCATTTAGATTGGCATGGAAGTTTTGAGAATTACTGCACAGATAAATTTTCAATTCTAGAACGGGCGCAGGTCGCAATATTAAATGCCGAGGATCAAGAAGTACGCAAGCGTGCACAAACTTGGCCAGGACGAAAGGTTTTTTTCTCACTGGGAACTCCCGCACCCGGGGAGCTAGGGGTAGTTGAGGACTTACTTGTTGATAGAGCTTTTATAGATAACCCACAAGAAGCGGCGATGATTGCAGCGATCTCTGATATTCAACCGACCTTGCCGCATAGCGTCTCTAATGCCTTAGGGGCAGCTGGCTTAGCAAGAAGTGTGGGCGTCTCGCATGAGAAGATACAAAGTGCGTTAGCCAACTTTCATCCAGGACGCCACCGAATCGAGACTATCTATGAGGCCGACGGTGTCAGCTGGATTAATGACTCGAAGGCCACAAACCCTCATGCAGCTTCGGCTTCGCTGATGTCCCACTTAAGTGTCATTTGGATCGGCGGTGGCTTAGCTAAGGGCGCAGATATGTCGGGGATGATTCAACGATGTGCCGGTCGTATCAAAGTTGCGATACTCATTGGCGCCGATCGTGAGCTCATTGAGGTGGCTTTTCGTGAGTTTTCTCCGCAGACGCAACGCATCATGGTTGACCCTGACTCTGATTATCTTAAAGGTGGAGTCTCAAACTCCCTGATGGAAAATATTGTTAGAACTGCCCAGACTTATGCAGCCCAAGGAGATACCGTTTTAATGGCACCCGCATGCGCATCTATGGATCAATTCGTTTCGTACGCCGATCGTGGGAATCGATTTGCCGAAGCAGTGAAGAAATTGGTGGCGAATGAAAACTGAATCTAGACAGACGATTTTTAGTAAACCTATCAATCTGTATTACATGCTGATTTTCAGCTCATTGGGATTGAGTTTGCTTGGTCTAATTATGGTTTTCTCGGCATCCTCGATTCACTCACTTGAAACCAAGGGCACCACGTACGCAATTGTATTACGGCAGTTTATCTTCCTACTTATATCAATACCTATGGCGTGGGTGCTATCTAGATTTTCTTTATCGCGGTGGAGAGTTTTTGCACGGCTCGGTGTAGTTGTTTCTTTTGGATTATTAGCAGTTGTGCAAGTTATAGGTAAGAGTGTAAATGGAAACCATAACTGGATTAGCTTAGGATTCGTAGACGTACAACCCAGCGAAATTGTTAAGTTTTTAATGATCCTTTGGGCTGGATTTGTATTGGCAAAACGTGAGCGTTCCGGTGATGTTCAAGGAAATGTGTTAAAGCTAATTGCGCCCGCATACTTTGTCTGCATAGTTTTGGTGTTGGCTGGTAAGGATTTAGGAACAGCTTCGGTATTTGGTTTTGTTTTAGCCGGACTCCTTTGGGTATCAGGGGTACGTCTGAGTGTCTTTCCAGGGATCCTTGCAATTGGTTTTGCCGGAATCGGTGCACTCATTATTTCAGCTCCATATCGAATGGCAAGATTTTCCGTTTTTTTGAATCCATTTGCTGCAGATCAATATAAGAACATCGGTTGGCAACCTGCGCATAGTTTGCTTGGGTTAGCCAGCGGGGGCTTATTTGGCGTAGGACTTGGCGCAAGTCGTCAAAAATGGGGAAACCTACCCGAGGCACATACGGACTTTATATTTTCAGTCATAGGTGAAGAGTTAGGTTTGTTTGGAACTCTTTTGACCCTGCTATTACTCTCTACTTTGATCTTTGCAATCTTTAAAATCGCTTTGCGAACGGCAGATCCCATGGTTCGCTATGTGAGCTCAGGTATAGGTTGTTGGATTGCTATTCAATCAATTCTTAATATTGGTTCGGCAATTAGCATTCTCCCGGTAGTTGGAGTAACTCTGCCACTTGTTTCATACGGTGGCTCAGCATTAATTGCAACATACATGGGAATAGCTTTCGTCATTGGTGCTGCACGCCGTGATCCAGTGATTTATAAAGAACTGCAAGAAACTGGAGTTTCATGGCTACGATAGTTTTTGCTGGTGGTGGCACTGCTGGTCACATAGAACCCGCACTTGCCGTAGCACGTGCCTGGAAAAGCTCCCATCCACATGATGAAATCCTATTTCTTGGTACAAAAAACGGTCTTGAAAATACTTTAGTTCCAGCTAATGGATTTACGCTTACTCTTATTCCAAAGGTTGCAATCTCTAGAACTCCATCACTGTCCTGGCTAAAGATTCCGCTTGATCTAGTGAATTCGGTGAAGGCCTCATATTCAATCCTCAAGTCGGCCGATCTATTAATAGGCTTTGGAGGTTATGTCAGTGCACCTGCTTATCTGGCTGCCAGATTCGCTGGCGTTGCGATAATAGTTCATGAAGCAAATGCAAAACCTGGATGGGCCAACAGATTAGGGGCGTTATTGACTCCTTATTGCGCCGTTGCTAATCCGGTAGCAAGTAGAGAGTTCGCTGATGCACTTATCACTGGCATCCCGCTGCGCTCGGATGTGGCTCGCTCTCTTGTTGAATCTAGCAAGGATTGGAGTGCGGCTCGAATGCGCGCAAAACAAGCTCTAGGCTTTGATTTACATGCGCCATTAATTTTTGTTATGGGTGGTTCCCAAGGCTCTGTGAAAATTAACTCCATAATTGTAGAGTCATTGCCAGCATTGCGCTCGAAAAATATCTCAATCCTTCATTCCGTGGGTCGCCTCAATACTCTTCCTCCAGCGCAAGGCGCATATCGCCCAGTTGCCTACGTCGATGACATGGCACAGGCGTATTTAGCGAGTGATGTGATTATTGCGCGAAGTGGAGCCGTAACCTGCAGCGAGTTCGGCGCTCTTGGACGTTATGCTCTTTTTGTGCCTCTACCCGTTGGAAATGGCGAGCAGTTACACAATGCACGTACCTTAGTAGAAAGTGGTCGTGCCCAAGTTGTCGCCCAATCTGAGTTCAACGCAGATTTCTTAGTCACCACGATCGATGAACTACTTCTTCGATCAAGCCAAGCGTCAATTACTGGTGATGTAAAAGATTTAGAGGCTGGAGAAAAAATTGTGGCTTTGGGAGAGTTTGCGATGGCTGCCAAGTGACACGTATCAAATTGAACTCCTTAACTGGAAAACGCATTCACTTTATAGGTATCGGTGGTGCTGGAATGAGCGGTTTAGCACGGATCGCGCTCTCTCACGCAATAATAGTAAGTGGCTCCGATGCTAAAGACTCATCAGTAGTTAAAGCACTTCAAGCACTTGGCGCAAGCATTTCAACCAAGCACGGTGCCGAGAATGTAGAGGGTGCAGATCTTGTTGTTTATTCCACAGCAATTGCGCCAAGTAATCCTGAAATGGTTCGTGCGCAGGAGTTAGGCCTAAAAGTTCTCACGCGTGCTGCCGCTTTAGCGGTATTGATGTCAGAGTCTAAATCGATTGCAGTTGCTGGAACTCATGGCAAGACAACAACCTCCTCAATGCTGGCTGTGGCTTTGCAAGCCTGTGGGGAGGATCCATCTTTTGCAATTGGTGGCACCATCACCGCCTCTGGATCAAATGCACATCGCGGGACGGGTAATATTTTTGTAGCCGAAGCCGATGAATCCGATGGATCATTTGTTGAGTACCACCCATTCGCAGCGATAGTGACTAACGTCGAGCACGATCATGTAGATTTTTTTGCTACACCAGCAGATGTAGAGCGAGCCTTTCAAGCCTTTGCGGCAACCATTAATCCGCAGGGCTTTCTCACATATTGCGCCGATGATTCTGGCGCGCGCACACTCGTTACTCAGACGGGCGAATTGAAAACTATCTCTTACGGGGTAGCTGAGAACGCTGATTTAAGATTAGACCATATTGAGCTCGGTGCAACTGGATCAAAGGCGCGTGCTCTCTGGCATGGAAAAGCAATTGGTTTTATTGAACTTGTGGTTCCGGGTCAGCATAATCTGCTCAATGCCGCGGCCGTGTTGGCCACAGGTATCGAATTAGGTTTTGCTCCGGCCGATCTGTTAACCGGGCTTGCTACATTTCGTGGCACTGGGCGACGCTTTGAGTTAGTAGGCACTGTTCATGGAATAAGAGTTGTAGATGACTATGGACACCATCCAACCGAAATTGAAGTGACTCTCACGGCAGCGCGACGATTTGCTGGTGACGGAAGACTCTTAGTTATCTTCCAGCCACACAGATACTCACGCACTCAGGCCTTCGCTGCAGGCTTTGCGAAGGCGCTCGATGTTGCAGATCGAGTTATTGTCTTGGAGGTTTATGCCGCGAGTGAAAAACCTATTCCAGGTATTACCTCACAGCTCATAACCGATGCAATGGAAAAAGGTGAGTACATACCTAACTTCATCGAAGTCACAGATCTCATAATTAACTCCGCTCAACCAGGAGATGTGGTCATTACTCTTGGAGCAGGTGACGTTAGCTCCTTAGCACCTATTATTTTCGATGGTTTGAGCCGGCGATTCAATTAAATGAAAAAAAGGCGACTTATAACTGCGATTTCATTGTTAGCACTTGTTACTTCTGCTTATGTTCTAGGTTGGTCTTCACTATTTACAGTTAGTGCCATCGAAATAAATGGAACCAAGAACTCCCTACCGATTACAATTAAGAAGGGTGAGAAGTTGGCTCGTGTTGAGCCAAGAATTGTCGCTAGTGGCTATCAAAAATATGATTGGGTTAAGAGTGCAGTTGTTTCTCGTAATTGGATTAATGGCAAAGTGAGTATCACAATAACTGAGCGGACACCCATTGCAGTTTTTAATAACCTAGCAATAGATGCCCAAGGTCAGAGTTTTATTATTACAGGCCAGGAAATCTCTTCTCTGCCCAAGATTCAAGCTCCATCAGTTGATTCAGCGATTATTGCCGCCGCCTTTTTTAGAGAGCTTCCAGTTGAGATTTCTTCCAAAGTGAGATTACTCAAGTTCCACAGCGGGGACACTTTCATCATGGAGATCACATCTGATAAAGGCTCCCTCGAACTTCGGTGGGGAAGAAGTGAAGAAAATCTACTCAAAGCTAAGGTTTATCAAGCTTTATTGCTCCAACCTGAAAATGCACATCTGAAAAAAGTCGATGTCTCTGCCCCTCATGCACCAATAGTTAAATAGATTTACATCTGCGACACAGTAAATAGTTCGAGTCGGTATTTGATTAAGATGGGCTGGCACTTTAGTTTCGCCTTATCAATAAAGATTGAATTATAAGGCTCAAGTTGAGGTTTATAGTTCCCAAGGAGGAGAAACGTGGCTTCACCGCAGAATTATTTGGCAGTCATCAAAGTCGTAGGTATTGGTGGCGGTGGAGTAAATGCAATCAATCGCATGATCGATGTCGGACTTAAAGGCGTCGAGTTCATTGCAATTAATACTGATGCACAACATTTATTGATGAGTGATGCCGATGTTAAGTTAGATATCGGAAGAAAAACTACTCGTGGTCTTGGCGCTGGAATGGATCCAGAAAAAGGACGCGAAGCTGCACTTGATCATGCAGATGATATTGAAGAGATTCTGCGTGGTGCAGATATGGTTTTTGTAACTGCAGGTGAAGGTGGCGGAACCGGAACGGGTGCCGCTCCGATTGTGGCAAAAATTGCGCGCGATATTGGCGCGTTAACTATTGGAGTTGTTACGCGCCCCTTTTCATTTGAAGCAAAACTTCGTTCCAATCAAGCAGATATAGGAATTGAAGCATTACGTGCTGAAGTAGATACTCTCATTGTTATTCCAAATGATCGACTTCTTGCAATTTCAGATCGAACAATTACTTTGGCAGATGCATTCAAGAGTGCTGATCAAGTATTGCTTTCTGGAGTACAAGGGATAACGGAGATAATTACTCAACCAGGTTTAATAAATCTAGACTTTGCAGATGTTAAGGCAGTAATGTCGGGTGCAGGTTCAGCACTTATGGGCATCGGTTCAGCCCGAGGCGAAAATCGTGCCTTGCGTGCTGCTGAGTTAGCAATCTCTTCACCTTTGTTGGAGGCATCTATTGACGGTGCAATGGGTGTGCTTCTATCAATCTCCGGTGGTTCAGATTTAGGCCTCTTTGAAGTTAATGAGGCGTGCGAATTAGTGCAGTCGGCCGTTCATCCAAATGCGAAGTTCATCTTTGGTACAACAATCGATGACGCATTAGGTGATGAAGTAAGGATTACCGTGGTGGCCGCTGGCTTTGAAGGTGGCGAACCTAAGCGGGTTTCAACACCGGTTATTAATGCATCAACCCTTGGCGGAGTCGCAGATCCAATCGCTCCCAATGACCCAATCTCGGTAGCACTAGAACTCAATGATGAGCCAACACCTAAGCGTCGCGTTACCTTTGAAGAGCTTGTTGCCGAGGATGAAGAGATCGACGTCCCTGACTTTATGAAGTAAGGCTTTGCCAGAGCTCTTCACTGATCGGCGTCAGGGTCTTAGCCTGACGCCCTTTGACTCGTTTAATTTAGCTCTTCATGTCGGAGATGATGAAGTATCTGTTCGCGCTAACCGTGCCTTACTCGCCGCAAAAATAGGACCGACTCAGTTTATGAATCAAGTGCATGGTGATGCTTTTAAAGTTGTTGAAAGTGTTTCCGACATCGATCCAACGTGTGATGCATTAATTACCACAACGCAAGGCATAGCACTGGCGGTAATGATTGCGGACTGCATACCCTTGCTTCTTATTTCCAAGTCAGTAGTTGCGGCAGTCCATGTTGGTCGAAAAGGTTTATATAACGGTATTGCAGTTAAGGTAGTTGCAGAGATGAAACGATTAGGTGCCGCGGATATTCACGCAACACTAGGTGCATCGATTTGTGGACGCTGCTATGAAGTTTCACAAGAGATTCAGGATGAAGTATGTGCGAAATATCCAGATGCTTTCGCGCTCACACGCGAACACACACCTGCCCTGGATCTATCGAGGGCTTTGATCACGATTTTAGTAGATTTGGGAGTGTCATATGAGGCGTCATCGACGTGCACGCTAGAGGACCCTCTCTATTTTTCATATCGCCGGCATAACATAACTGGGAGAAATGCCGGAGTTGTCTGGTTATGACAAGACTTGACGAAATCGCTGAAAAGTTGGAGCAAGTTAAAGAGCGCATCGCGGTTAGTGCAGCACAATCTGGCAGGGAATCTAGCGAAATTACTCTGGTAGTTGTAACAAAGGTTTTTCCCATTAGCGACGTGGAGATTTTAAAGCAGTTAGGCGTGCGCGACTTTGGTGAAAATAGAGATGCCGATGGAGCTCAGAAAGCCGCTGCCATTGATGCGCAATGGCATTTCCAAGGCCAGATTCAAAGCAATAAAATTAAGTCATTATGTAAGTGGAGCCATGTTATTCACTCACTTGATGAGGCGCGACACTTCGAGATAATGGAGAAATCTGCAGAGCATCCACTACAAATATTTCTTCAAGTCAGTTTAGATGGGGCTAAGAATCGCGGCGGTGCTGACATTGAAAAGCTCTATCATTTAGCGGGTTTGGTTCAGGCTTCCCCAAGGCATCAACTCAAGGGTCTTATGGCGGTAGCTCCCTTAGCCGGGAGTGTGTCAGAATCTTTTAGTCAGTTGGCTAAAATTCATCGTGATTTCATTGGCGAATTTAAGGATGCAACCTCGCTATCAGCGGGCATGAGTGGGGACTTTGAAGAGGCGATAATGCATGGTGCGACACATGTCCGAATTGGTAGTTCAATCCTGGGTTCTAGGTAGCCGAGTAGGTATATTTTACATATGACTAATGCCCTTAAGCGCGTCGCAAACTATTTAGGTTTAATGGACGATCCTGAGTTTGATACTCCATTAAATTCATCAGTTCCAGCGGTACAAACTTCCAGTGAAGTGCGGATTAAGCCTCGCGCAGCTCGCTCGGTTTCATCGCTTCACAATTCTGCCGTTGAAATGGCTCCACAACTTGATCTTCCAGTTCTAGATCGCATCATCACTTTGCATCCACGTTTCTATAATGAGGCGAGAACAATTGGTGAGCATTTTCGCCAGGGAAATCCAGTGATAATTAATCTAACTGACATGGATGAATCTGAGCACAAGCGCCTTGTTGATTTTGCGAGTGGACTTGCTTTTGGTCTCCACGGAACTATTGAGCGTGTTACTAAAAAAGTATTTCTCATCTCTCCGGCTAACCTTCAAGTTAGTTCAGAAGATAAGTCTGCTGCTGCTCAAGCAAGCTTCTTCAATCAGAGCTGATCTCTTATGGCAATCGGTTCGCTTCTAGCGGGCGTTCTACAATTATTCTTATTTGCCCTTCTCGGGCGCCTCATTCTTGATTACATCCGAATGTTTGCCCGCAATTGGCGACCAAGTGGAGTCGCGTTATATTTAGTCGAAGCGATCTATGCAATTACTGATCAACCTATGCGTTTCGTAGGTCGCTACATTCCACCACTTCGACTTGGCGCTGTAAGTCTAGATTTAAGTTTCATCGTGCTCTTTTTCGCCGTACAACTTCTGATGGGCGTTCTTAGAGGGATTTAACTAGTTTTATTGCCAATCCGAGCTCACCTTGATCTAACGTGAGTGACGTATCCCGAATCATTGTTAGCGCAAGAGTCTCATCTTGAATATGTGCTAAATCGCTCGCGATAGCATCGCTTATTTCCTGCTTTGCATTCCAAGTGATATTAATGCGATCTGAGATTTCAAAGCCATCACTCTTACGGCGCTCTTGAATAAAGCGAATTACTTCTCGGGCATTACCGGCCAGAATCAAAGTGTGAGAGAGGGCTAGGTCTAAGGCAACGCTTTCACCATCGTGCGAAGTGACCATCCATCCACTTTTAGGGACTTCAGTTACTACTAGGTCATCGAGTGCAATTTCCCATGCCCCTACGATGGATGTGCCACTGGCTCTTAGCTGCTTAACGAGAACTGTTGCATCGGTCGCCGCGATTGCTTTCGCAATCTCTTGAACGACTCCACCAAATTTTGCGCCTAAACTCTTAAAGTTTGCTTTTACTGAAATATCCACCAAGTCGCCATCGGCGCTAGCGATATCTTCAAGTTCAATCACGTTGAGCTCATCGGCAATTTGTTCGCGCATTGCTTCAGGTAATTTCGCCCAACCTGTTGCGGCGATAAGTGCACGTTGAAGTGGTTGGCGAATCTTTATTCCAGACTCGGCACGAGATGCTCTACCTAGTTCAACAATGCGCCGAGTAAGGGCTACTTGTTGAGATAGATCTAGATCGATAGCACTTGCATTCACAGTTGGAAAATCAGTCAAGTGGACTGAAGCTTGCGCCTTTGAATCTGTTGGCCGAACAAGTTCTTGCCAGACCTGTTCGGTAATAAAGGGAACCATCGGTGCTAAAAGTTGAGTGAGTGTTACCAGGCACTCGTGCAGGGTAGCCATGGCAGCCAAGTCCCCATCCCAAAAACGTCGGCGGGATCGACGTACATACCAATTCGATAAGTCATCGATAAATTCAGCTAATGCCTTACCGGCAACCTGGGAATCAAAATCTTCAAATGCGCAATCCACGGTGCCGATCAGTACATTGAGCTCTGAGATGATCCATCGATCCATTAAAGCTCGATCTTTAAGCTCTGGAGACTTCGTGAGATCAAAGTTTGAAGCATTGGCATAAAGTGCGTGAAATGAAACGGTATTCCAATAAGTCAATAGAGTTTTTCTGATCACTTCATTGATTGCTTCGTGGCCAACTCGACGGGCCGCCCATGGCGAGCCAGCAGCCAACATGTACCAGCGGACAGCATCGGCGCCATGTTGGTCCATGAGCGCCATTGGTTCTAAAACATTTCCAACGTGCTTACTCATTTTGCGACCATCTTTATCAAGGATATGACCGAGACATAAAACCGTTTTGTAAGAGGATTTATCAAAGACTAAAGTTCCAATAGTCATTAATGTATAAAACCATCCACGGGTCTGATCGATTGCCTCACAGATAAAATCTGCAGGATAGGAGGCTTTAAACGTTTCGACCGAGCCCTCTTTATGCGGATATCCCCATTGAGCAAAGGGCATCGCACCGGAGTCATACCAGCAATCAATTACTTCTGGCACCCGGGTCATAACGAGTGAACACTCTGCGCAGGAAAATGTAATGTCATCGACGAATGGACGGTGGGGATCCACATTTGAAAGTTCTTGACCAGCCAGTGCTCCGAGCTCCTTCAAGGAGTCAACGCAGATTTCATGCTTATTCTCGCAGCGCCAAATTGGTAGAGGAGTACCCCAATATCGATTTCGGGAAAGCGCCCAGTCGATGTTGTTATTAAGCCAGTCACCGTAGCGGCCTTCTTTAATTGTCTCTGGATGCCAGTCAGTAGCAGCATTCTCGCGCAGCAATGCATCCTTAATCGAAGTGGTGCGGACATACCACGATGGCTGTGCGTAATACATAAGCGCGGTATGACAGCGCCAGCAATGTGGATATGAGTGCTCATACGGTTGATGTTTGTAAAGTGCACCACTTGCTTTGAGCTCTTTGACTAAAGTTTTATCGGCATCCTTAAAGAACATTCCACCAACAACAGGGGTTGTACTCAGAAATGTTCCATCAGGTGCAATTGGATTTACAACGGGCAGACCATATCCACGACAGACCGCAAGGTCATCGGCGCCAAAAGCAGGGGATTGGTGGACTAAACCAGTTCCATCTTCGGTCGTTACATATGTTGCAAGGACGACGTAATGTGCATCAGGAATTTCAACGTAATCAAATGGTCGTTTATATGTAATGCGCTCCATATCTTTACCGAGCATGGTTTTAAGAATTTCCTTTTCACCCTTGATGCTTTCAATCAAAGCTTTAGCAACAATGAGAACTTCACTCTTATCATCAATGCTGACACGAACAACAACATATTCAACTTGTGGGTGTACCGCGATTGCTGTATTTGATACAAGCGTCCAAGGCGTAGTTGTCCAGACAAGCAGGGATGCCTGTAATTGCGCTAGCTCTCCAGATGTCACTGGAAAGCGTACGTAGACCGATGGATCTACAACAGTTTCATAGCCCTGTGCTAATTCGTGATCAGATAAACCTGTTCCACACCGTGGGCAATAAGGAGCTACTCGGTGATCTTGAACGAGAAGGCCTTTCTTCCAAATCTCTTTAAGTGACCACCACACACTTTCTACATACTCAGGTGACATGGTCCAGTACGCCTCATCGAAATCTACCCAGAAACCCATTCGATCAGTCATCTCTGTAAATGCACTCACATGTCGCTGAACAGATTCGCGACATTTATCGTTGAATGCGGCAACACCAAATTTCTCAATGTCACCTTTTCCAGCAAAGCCCAACTCTTTCTCAACGGCTATTTCAACAGGAAGGCCATGACAATCCCAGCCAGCTTTTCTTGTTACATGCATGCCCTTCATTGTTTGAAAACGCGGGAAAACATCTTTAAAAACACGTGCTTCAATATGGTGAGTTCCTGGCATTCCATTGGCCGTTGGCGGACCTTCATAAAAACTCCAAGGTGTAGCACCAACACGTGCGTCAACACTTTTATGGAAGATCTGATTGTCGCGCCAAAAATCTAAGATCGAATGCTCCAGTGCCGGCAGGTCGACTGCGGGGGAGATGGCCTTAAACGACATTAAAAAACCTCCAGGTTAATAAAACTCTGGAGGGACGAGCTCTGCTGGTGGGCAGATCTCGCGGTACCACCCGCCTTGCGCATGGTTAGCGCCACTTATATCCCTGACTGTTGGTTCTACATGAGCTCATCGCTCACTTCTTCCAACGAACTCGTGGGGTGATGGCCCCGTCATCGCTCTCTTTATGTCAGGTGGCAGAGTCTACGCCATGAGCAGATGAAGATTGCTCGTGGCGCAGTTGGTATCTGTTGCCCAATCGGCATAAGGTTCGCGTCATGCCCAAGAAGCCGGTAAAGAAGCGCGTAGCCAAAAAGGCTCCTGCGAAAAAGGCTCCTGCCAAGAAGGCTCCTGC
>QYPG01000025.1 GCA_007279945.1 Streptomycetaceae bacterium
GCATAAAGTTAAATGCATCTGGGTCCTTCCCGGAAAGCGACTCTCATATCAGCGCCACGAAAAACGCGCAGAACACTGGTTTATCGTCTCGGGTACTGCCCTGGTTACTCATAACGGAAATGAAATAAAGATGCAGTCTGGAGAGGTTATAAATATAGCCATCGGGGATTTACATCGGATCGAAAATATTGGAAACGACGACGTGGTTTTCATAGAGATTCAGAGTGGAACTTACTTCGGAGAAGACGATATCGAGCGTATTCAGGATGACTTCGGACGCTAATTCAAATAAAGTTCGTAAGGTATGATTTCCCAGCAAGGATCGTTGGCTCAGCGGTAGAGCACCACATTGACATTGTGGGGGTCACTGGTTCGATCCCAGTACGGTCCACTTAGATTCAAATTACATAGTTTGCTTCTTCAAATCCTTCGTTCTCACTGCTACCTTATTGCCATTAAACGGCCACGCATCCACAGATGCTCGCTGCAACTCGGAGGTTAGTAATGGCAAGTAGGCAGAGTAATCAGGGAAAGCAAAGTAACCAGGATCAAAAATTAGCATCTAATGTTTTGGGGCTTTTTGAATCTACCATCATGGGCATCGCAGGATCTGCTCCGGCATATTCGATTGCTGCAACAACCGTAACCCTTGCCGTAACTGTCGGACTCTTTGGTCCCGGTGAACTCTTCTACTCTGGAATTGCCATGTTTGGCGTTGTCGTTGCCTTTCACTATATGGGCAAAGTTCGACAAAATGCTGGTGCAACTTATATCTGGGTACGAAACGCTCTCCATCCTATTTTAGGATATTTAGCTGGGTGGTCATTAGTTACCGCCTCAATCATTTTCGGTCTAGTCTCGACCGTTCCTGCCTCGACGAGCCTGCTCTCGCTCTTTACAAATAATGAGAAAATAGTAAGCAATGTCCATTGGACCACTTTAATTGGTGCAGCGATCTTCATCATCATGGTTGCCATTATCGCCTATGGAATTAAATTCACGGCCAAAGCGCAAGTAATAATGACCGTTGCCGAGCTTGGCCTTTTGTGGGTCTTCGATGTTTTAGCGCTATTGCACCACCCTCACGCACATAAATTTAGCTGGAACTGGTTTTCACTGAGCCAAATCAAGTCTTACTCGATTCCAGCTAATGTCGTTGGAACCGCTAACAGTTTTGATCCTAAGTATGTAGTGGCAACTGGCCTTAGCGCAGTTTTAATCGGCGCGGTTTCAGGTGCCTTCTTTTACTGGGGTTGGGATGTGACTGCAAACCTTAATGAAGAGACCAAAGAGGGTGACTCCAATGCAGGCAAAGGTGGAATTTTTGGCATTTTGTTTGTCTTCTTTACTTTTCTTTTAACTCTCATCGCGATCAATATGGTCCTTAGCGATGCCACACTCTCATCGAGTGGAAGTATCTTAAGTGACTTTGCCGCGGTAATCGTTCCTGGCTGGTTTGGTAAATTTATTGTGGTCTCAGTGTTGCTATCGACGGTCGCCACCATTGAAACTCAAATGATTCAAGTAACGCGCACCCTCTTTTCAATGGGGCGCGATTATTCAATGCCTTCTTCCTTTGGAAATGTCCACAAGAAGTTCCAAACCCCCTGGAATGCAACGATCTTTACTACGGTTTTCGTACTGCTTTTCTTCATCGGATCGCAGTTCATAAAGTCTGTAAATGACATTGCCCAAGCAGGAGTGGCAGCAATCGGTATTCAAATTTGTTTCTACTATTCACTAGCCTCAATCTCCGTCATCGTGCTTTATCGCCGCCACTTAATGCTGAATATCCAAACTTTTTTCATGGTCGGCGTATGGCCAGCACTATCCGGCCTCTTCCTCATCGCCGTGCTCATTAAAGTTATCCCAACTCTGTCCCATCTTGCGCTGTGGGTAGGAGTCGGAACTGTTGCAATCGGCGTAATTCCGATGTCGATCTATTGGTGGCAGGGGGCCGATTACTTTAAGCGGCCAACATCCGAAGAGCGACACGCACAGCTTTCATAAATTGAGTTGATCTCTCACTATGAAAATGAACAAAAACATCCATTTAACTTCACTTGCCGCGCTTCAAGAAAAACGGTTAGTTAAGTCCTTAGGTCGCATTGACATCATTCTCTTCATTATCGCTGCCTATATATCACTCGACACAATTGGAAGCATCGCCGCTGGCGGATCGCAATCATTATTTTGGGCTGTCTTTTTAGTCATAACTTTCATGATTCCTTACGCATTCATTATGGCCGAGACTGGATCGGCATTTCCCGAAGAAGGTGGGCCTTATCAGTGGGTTAAGTTCGCATATGGTCGCTTACCTGCCGGGATTGCATCGGTTTTATATTGGATTACCAATCCCCTGTGGCTCGGTGGATCTCTGTGCTTTATAGCATTTAATGCCTATAGCGCCTATTTAATTCATGTTAAGCAAGGTTCGATTGGCGAATGGATATTTAAACTGGGCTTCATTTGGGTTGCTATTTTCTTGGCAGTAATAAGTCTAAAAAAGGGAAAGAAAGTAATTAATCTTGCAGCAGGTGCGAAGATTGTTTTACTTGTTTTAATGGTAGTTACCACAGCGATTTACGGAATTAAGCATGGGTTTCAACCTTTTGATTTTTCAACAATGAGCCCAACAATCTCTGGTTTTATGGCCGTGGCACCAATTATCCTTTTTTCCTACGTTGGCTTCGAAGCACCAAACGCTGCCTCTGGTGAAATGTACGACGCCGCTAAAGACACGGCTCCATCTATTCGAATTGGAAGTATTGTTTCGGCCTTGGCATATGTTTTGCCGGTTTTCTCGATCTTGCTTGTTGTTCCAAAGAAAGATGTCGGCGGCATCAGTGGATTTATGGGAGCGGTTGCCACTGTCTTTAGCGTTTATGGTGGGGCAAGTAAATTTCTATTAAGTGTGGCCGCTCTATTTTTCATCATTGGTCTTGTGGGCCTTGGTGCCTCATGGATGATGGCTACGGATCGTATTCAAGCTATGGCTGCGGCTGACGGTGCCTTTATGAATGGATGGTTCGGCGAATTCAACGAGCGTTTCGGAACTCCGATGCGCGTAAACATTCTCTCTGGGATTATGGCCTCCTCATTTCTTATCGCTGGAATGAATCTGGTCAAAGGTGATACTGGTGCAATCTTTGCCGTAGTGCTCTCCTGCGCTGTTTCCACTCTGTTAGTTTCTTACCTGATTATTATTCCCGCCGTTATGAAATTAAACCGTGCATACCCTGATATCCATAGGCCCTTTGTTACTCCAGGGAAAAGGCGTGGCTTTCAATTCATGGGTTCGGTTGCCTTTATTTACATCATTCTTGGCTCCTTTGGTGTTCTATTTCCAGGAGCTGTCGAAGGCCTACTTGGGATCGACTATAACTTCATCGATATTTGGGGCCTCTCACGAGGTCGCGTCGAAGCCTTTACGTTAGGAACGATTGCCTTTGACTTAATTCTCGCTGTAGTTGGCTCTGCCTTAGCTAAAAATGTGCGCAAATCACTGGTCGCCACCTCAGAGCTATAGGAGTTAACTGACCTATCCACGCACCTGGGCTATGGGCTTGCACGTAAGATTGCCACATGCAGAAGCCTATTAATAAGCCGATTGCCCGTGTGGTCAAAACCGTTGAACGCGCCGTAGGTAGACGCGATTTGGTGTTGGCTCGAAAGAGCATTCGCGACTCTCTTGTTTCATTAGCTGGACTCATTGGTTGTGCCGTCAGAAATGAGGAAGGTCGAGAGATTGGTCGTTTAGTCGATGTCGTTATTCGCCATGGAGAGGATGCGTATCCTCCAGTCTCAGGTTTAATTGTAAAAGTTGGTTTACGCAAATCTTTCATCGATGGTGCGCGGATTGCTAAACTGAGCCACAATGAAATTCAACTCTCTTCGACCACGATTGATTTAACCGATTACAAACGCGCCGAAGGGGCATCACTTTTAGATGGCGATGTTCTTGATCATCAAATCGTAGATGTTAATGGCTTGCGCGTTGTGCGTTGCTCAGATCTCTACTTAGCACCCCTCGATAAAGAGATTCGTGTCGTTGGTGTCGATATTTCATTTGTTACTTTCTTGCGCCGAATTTTTCCTGGTGCAATCGGTCGGCGCGCAACACCGCAACATGTTCTAGATTGGTCGACTTTCGCTTCCCTTGCCGATACTTCTGGGGTCGTTAAAACCTCCGGATCAAAAACGGCACTGTCGCAACTGCGCCCCGCAGACTTGGCCGATTTAATTGAGGATTTAGCGGGCCGTGAGCAAACGGCTCTGATTGAAATGTTAGATCCAGAACTTGCCGCCGATGTTCTCGAAGAGATGGAAGATGAAGAGTTGCAAGGGCTTTTGCGCGGTCTGCCAGAGGCGCGTGCGGCCGAACTTTTAAGCCGTATGGAGCCGGATGAATCGGCCGAGGTATTGCGAGATTTAGATGATGAGCACCGCGAAGATATTTTAAAGGCCATGGATACCAAGGTTGCTAATCAACTTCGCCAATTGATTGCCTTCGATGAAACTATCGCAGGAGGAATCATGACAACGCATATGGTTATTGCCCGTGAAAATGACACTGTTACCCAAGCCCTGGATTGGTTGGTCGAAAATCGCGATCGCGACATTTCCGATGGGGTATTAATCGTTGATAGTAAAGGAAAATTAATCGATCACATTCAAATCATCGAGCTCGTTGCCGCTAAAGCTAATACACCGCTCTCCGATTTGATCGGACCTCCTTATCCAACATCGGTCCAGATAGATTCGCACTTAAATGAGGTCATCGAAGAGTTTTCAAATAACCGTGGTGCTTCAATCGTTGTGATCGATGAAAAGGGCAAGCCCGTAGGACGTATTTTGGCCGATGACTTGGTAGATGCACTAAAACCAGAAGGTGGCCATGGATTATCAAAAGGCACTGGTGCTCTTTCGTGACAACGACGCGCAAAATACGCATCGCTGCACTTTTATCGGTCATGGGTCCGGGAGTCATTGCCGGCTTATCCGATGATGATCCAGCCGGCATCACCACTTACTCGCAACTCGGAGCCAAATATGGCTATCAAATGTTATGGGTTCTTGTCGTTTCCACTATTGCTTTGATTATTTTTCAAGATCTAGGTGCACGTATCGGTGTAGTAACGCGTCAAGGTTTAATCGGTTTAGTGCGTCAAAAATATGGCGCACGTTCTGGAACTTTGAGCGCCTCAGCCCTCATCATTGCTAATTTCGGAACGCTAGCTGCCGAATTTGCTGGAATCGCCGCAGCTGGACAGCTCTTCGGTTATTCTCGTTTTATCACCGTTCCTGCTGCTGCGTTAATTGTTTCATTCTTGGTACTGCGCGGTTCATTTGCAGGTGTCGAGAAAGTATTTTTTGTTTTATCGGCCGTCTTCATTTCCTATGTTGTCGCCGGTTTCGTCGCACATCCCGATTGGGGTAAAGCCTTACATGGTGTCATCGTTCCTTCAATGCCATTCACCCATGATGCAATTTACATTGCGACGGCAACGTTGGGTACAACCCTTGCTCCATGGGGTCTGGCTTTTATTCAGTCATATGCCGTAGATAAGCGCTTAACCCGTGATGACTTAAAACTATTGCGCATCGATGTTTGGACTGGATCTTTACTTACGGGCATTATCGGTTTCTTTGTGATCGTCACATGCGCTGCGACTTTAAATAAAGAGGGAGTAGTAAATATTACCGATGCTGCCCAAGCCGCCCGGGCCCTTGAACCACTCGCCGGAACTATGGCCAAAGCTCTCTTTGCGATTGGTTTAGTTGGCGCAGCTCTACTTGCCGCCTCCATTTTGCCCTTATCTACTGCCTATTCAGTTGGCGATTTAACCGGCCAACCCGCAGCTCTAGATGACGGGCCACGAGAGGCGCCACTTTTTTACTCAACTTTTGGCATCATGACTTTCTTAGCCGCAGGCTTAATCCTCTTGCCAGGTATTCCACTAATTCGCGTTTTAGTTCTTACTCAGATTCTCAATGCCATCCTGCTTCTTCCTCTTCTTTTCTTTATGTACGGCATCGCAAAAGATAAGAGATTAATGGGCGAATTCACTTCGACCATGCGCATGCGCTTTGTTTATGGATTCATAATTTCATTAGTGACCGTGTGTGTTGCCGCCCTTTTGTGGTTCACGGTTCATCCTTAAAAACAGTACAACGTTCTACTCAATATTTACGAGCAATCTCTGCATACTTACTAGCAAGTGGATCACTTATCTGGTTAAAGGCGCTACCCGTTGCGCGTGTGAGTATTAAATCGGCCAGTTGTGGGTTCCTAGCTAAAATTGGCCCGTGCATGTAAGTGCCAAAAACATTACCCACCACCGCTCCGTCAAATCGACCATCACCATTTCCATAACCAGAGCTGACTTTTGCGAAGGCTTGTACACCAGAGTTCAGGGTTGTAACACCTGAGTGATTTTCAAAACCACTCAAATCTAGATTCAAAATCGACGTTTTCGCTTTGACTTCCCCAACGCAACGTTTCTTACCGGGAGAGCTTTCAACATCCAGTAGAGATAGTCCATCTACTTTTTGTCCATCAGCCCAAAAAGTATTTCCAATAATTTGAAAACCTGCGCACACGGCTAACAGGACCGCCCCATCACCAATCGCGCCCTCTAAAGTTTTTTCGCGCTTGAGCGCCTCTAAGGAGAGCAGTTGAGCCGCATCCTCTGCCCCACCTAACAAAAATATATTTCCATTTCGAGGAAGCGCTTGTTCGTAAGTAACATCGATTATTGACGTGGAAATCCCGTGAAACTTTGCTCGAAACGCTAATACTTCGGCGTTGCCTTGGTCGCCATAGGTTCCCAGTAATTCATTATGGATTCGCACGATACGAATTGCACTCATGATGAGACCAACTTAAAAAACGCTGTATATGCTGCTAGAACTTCTACTGAACTTGCGCCATTGAAATGCGTTAGCGCACCGGGCAAATCTGCCTCCAGCCAATTCTCGATTCCTGCCACATGTAGTCGATATGAAATATCTATAGCGCGCTCCCCACAAATAGCCACATTTTTACCTCTCAGCGCTTCAAAGGAGACATCCCATAGCCAGGAAGTATCTAGCCCATCGACTTGGCGGGCGTTGAGGATAAGAACAACGCTCTCACCTTTAACGCTCGTAAGGGCTTCGCTCCATGAGGCTGGGTTCTTAACTAATCGAATCGAACAATCGATTCCAGATACCTTGCGCTCTATTACTCTCTCTAAAACTGCAGGTGCAAATGAAATCGAAGGCGCGCCAAGCACTGCTCCTGCAATATTTGCTAATTCAGCGTTACGAAAAGCTGCCAAACCGGCACGTCGTTCTAGGTCAAAGTTTTTATTACTTAACCCGCATGAACACGAATAATTGTCGCGGTTCCACTGTAGATATTTTCCACACGCTGGACACACCGCTCCATCACCATGGCGGCGACCGCCGAAAGAGACGCGCACGCTATTGGCCGCATCAGATAGTGCATAACCGATAAAGGGATCATCTACATCGCCAACAAAAACCGTATCTGGCGCCGCATCAACAGCTGCCTTCCAACGCTTTGCCACCCTTTTAACTTCATGCATACGATGGAGTTGATCTCTCGAAAGATTCAAAAGAAGAACGACCCGCGGTTTAGTTTCGGCGATTAACCTAGGCAGGTACAGCTCATCGACCTCGAGCACTGCATACTGCGAGGGCGACATTAAGGTAGTTGCGCTTGCGCGATCCAAATTCGATCCCGTTTTATTTGAAACCGTAGTACCCAGCTGCGAAACAACTTCGGATAATGCCTTAGTCGTTGAGGTCTTTCCATTTGTACCAGAGACCAGAGCTATCTCTCGAGCCTGGGACAAGACGATCAGTGCCCGCGGATAGATCGTTAAAAGCACTTTTCCTGGAATCGTCTCGCCCGATTTGTGGAGCAATTTCCGGGAGAGATAACCCATTAACTTCGCCAACTTCAGACTCACGGCTAATCTCACGGATTGAGCCTATTGCCTTTGGGCCTTACCGTCGGGAAAGCTTAATTAACGGGGTTTTGCCCAACGTTTACCACATGAACCGTGATGAGCTTTTCGCCAAACGAATTGGAAGTGACCCTTCTTTTCCAGTCGTATTTAGTTTCAACGCACATGAACATGCCTGCAATATTTAAACTACAACCTCTGCGGGTGCAAAGGGCGTTAAGGGCGTTTCGGCTGCAACAGGTTAAAAAAGTGAAATAGCCTCATCACCCGTTACATGAGGCAACTCCAAGCATGGAGTAAGTATGACGGGCTCTCTAATGTGATCTATCGACATAGGCAGTGGCTATCCACTGGGTGAATTAATCTCACCGGCAATATCTGAATATGCCCACAAATCAATCTCATCTAAATCAAGAATGCGAATTCCGTGGACTTTTAACGTATCTGAAATCTGAGCCCGGTGTTCGGTTGCATGATGAATTGATTGCGAAATAATCGTAGATCTTGATCGCTCGATCTCTAGTCCTTGCCGCATGTATGTATCAATGGAATCTGGCTTGTGCGACTGTACGCGCAATATTTCATCGGCTTGGCCACAATAGTTTTGCAGATCGGCAAGAGGGATCATCATCCCTTGTTCGAGGTTGCTATATACCCATTCTCCAGAGACGCGCTGGGCATATCCCCCGGCAGCTAAAACTATGTGGTTAGCTAACTCTTGAATCGACCAATCATCTTCAGTCAGTTTGAGTTGCCAGTCGGTCTGGCTCAGCTCTTCTAACTTGGCTAAAACGAATTGATTAGCCCAAGCCATATGAAGCAGAAGTTTTTCTTGATTAAGCATTGACGACTCCTAACTTTGGTTTCTCGATTATAAACATTGTGCCCCAATAAGCACTAAAAGCCACGAAAATGCCGCCATAAATGTCGATGAGAAAATGTTGATGTAAAAACACTGTCGCGGGTAAAATCAAGGTGAACCAGAACATTAAACTCCACGAGATTCTCGGTGCTAAATGTCGAAGGCGCCACAATGCAATTATGGAAATTACCGACCAGGTCACATGGTTAGACGGAAATCCATTTAAAGGTTGATCGTTGCCGTAGACAATATGGACCAGTATCCAATCGAAGGGCGAGTTTCCACTTACCGGTGATCTAGGAACTTGAGTTTGGAAAAAACCATAGGCAACATCAAGTGCGCATTGGCCAGCGATTATCGAAATTCCATTAGTTAGAAAGGCCTTGTAGCCACCAATTTTCAATGAGAGGAGCGGAACTATAACCGCGGCCAAAATATGAAAACTTAAATATGGGACGACAAAGACAGAGATGATTGGGATTTTTTCATCAAGCCAGCCGCGCATAATAAGTGGTTCATAAGAGTATGTAGCCTTATTGAAAATCTCATACGAGAGAAATGCAAGAGCGATTCCGATGAAGACGGCCAATACCTTAATTCTGTGATTGCCTGCCCGCTCTATTGCCATACGCAAATTTTACCCGCATGAGTGGCATCTCTCGCCATACTGGGCAGTTGGTTTTTCTTCGCATTTAGAATTACGTCGTGCCCTCCACTCCTCGAGCTCTGCCGCAAGTAATTCAAGGGGGCATGGGTATCGCTGTCTCATCATGGAGCATGGCTCAAGCCGTTTCACGAGCCGGTGGACTTGGAGTTGTCTCTGGAACTGCCTTAGATTCTGTAATCGCGCGACGATTACAGGATGGCGATAGTGATAGTTCAATTAGACGGGCTTTGAAAGCCTTCCCTGACCAAGGGTTTGCCGCTTTAGCTTTGGATAGGTTTTTTATAGAGGGCGGTAAGAAAGTTGGAGTTCCATATCTTCTCCTGCCAAAATTTAGTTTGCACCCAGGCGAATTCGCCTCAAAGTTCTTAGTTGCTGCGAATTTTATCGAAGTGTGGCTGGCTAAAGAGGCCCACGATGGACTCATTGGCATCAATTTTCTGGAAAAAGTACAGTTAGCAACTCCTGCATCTATTTATGGAGCTCTACTCGCCGGAGTTGATTACATCTTGATGGGGGCGGGAATTCCTAGCGAAATCCCTCGCATTATTCGTGAACTCTCGCGTCATGAAGCGACAAAAATATCGATCGATGTTGAAAACGCAACTATGAAGTATTTTCTTTCCTTTGATCCATCTATTATTAGTGGCGGCGCAGAAACGGTTATTGGCAAGCCGCAATTTCTGGCAATTATCTCTTCGCATGCGTTAGCCGCTTACTTAAATCGGGATGAGGAAGTTCGACCTGATGGCTTTATCGTCGAAGGTACCTCAGCCGGCGGACACAATGCTCCTCCTCGAGGAAATACCCCAGTTGGCGCCGACGGACAGTCACAGTTTTCCAGTAAGGACGATGCCGACATCGTCAAAGTTAAGGCTACCGGTCTGCCTTTTTGGCTCGCTGGGGGATATTCAACACCGGCAAAACTGCAAGAAGCAATTGCAGCTGGGGCCATTGGCGTACAAGTGGGATCGATATTTGCTTTGAGTTTTGAATCTGGAATTACTGAAGCTTTGCGAGTACAGATTCTTGAGAAAATTACCAGCAAAACTTTGAATATAGTTACCGACCCATATGGCTCCCCCACATCGTTTCCATTTAAATATGCCGAATTAGAGGAGACGATCTCAGATACTGAAGAGTTCAGTTCGCGCGTTAAACTTTGCGATCTTGGTTATCTTCGAAGCGTTGTTGAAAAGCCCAACCATCGAATTGCCTATCGCTGCTCTGGCGAGCCTGATAAAACTTTTTTCTTTAAAGGTGGAACAGAAGGTGCTACCAAGGAGAAAAAATGCCTATGTAATGCCCTTATGGCCAATATCGGAATGCCCCAAGTTCGGCCCAGTGGTTATGAAGAAGCGCCTTTGGTCACTCTCGGTTCAGATCTCTCTGGTGAAGAGGCGCTGCTTGAACTCTACCCAAATGGTTGGAGCGCGGCTCAAGCCTTTGAATTTTTAATGATGTAAATCTGCGATTACTATCGTTGAGGCTCTCCCAGTATTAGAGCGGCGCGAACTCTGAAGTAAAATGGCGCAGCGATGCAGGCTCTTTTACGATTTTATAACCATGGAGTTTGGAGGCGAATTTATGCACCTCGGCGCAGACCTCAATGACGTAATCAATGTGACTTTGTGTGTAGGTACGGCGAGGAATGGCAAGGCGCACTAGCTCCATTGGAGCGGCAACTTCGCTTCCATCGGGTTTACGACCGAACATAACTGTGCCGATTTCGCATCCTCGAATCCCGCCAACTTTGTAGAGTTCAACTGCAAGGGATTGCCCTGGGTATTGCAGAGCGGGAACGTGTGGCAAGAAAGCTTTCGCATCGAGGTACACAGCATGTCCTCCGATAGGAAGCATCACTGGAATTCCAAGTTCAGATAGTGCATTGCCTAGATATGCCGTAGATGTAATTCGATATTTCAAATAATCATGGGAAACGATCTCAGTTAATCCAACGGCCAGCGCCTCTAAGTCACGGCCGGCTAAGCCACCATATGTCGGAAATCCTTCGGTCAATATAAGTAAGTTGCGACATTTTTCTGCTAACGCATCATCGTTAAGTGCAAGCCATCCCCCGATATTTCCAAGCGGATCTTTCTTAGCACTCATTGTCATTCCATCGGCCAACGATGCAATGTCGCGGACGATATCAACGACATTTCGCTCTGATTGTCCAGCTTCACGTTCGCGAATGAACCAAGCATTTTCGGCGAACCGACAAGCATCTAAAAAGAAGGGCAGATTGTATTTTTTGCACATTTCACTAACCGCTTTTAAGTTCTCAAGTGAGACGGGCTGTCCTCCTCCAGAGTTATTGGTAATCGTCATCATGACAACTGGAATGTTTTCAACTCCCGTTTTGATGATGAACTCTTCGAGTGCAATTAAATCCATGTTGCCTTTAAATGGATGAAGACTAGATGGATCTCGGCCTTCGGCGATAACTAAATCAACGGCTTCGGCCTTTGAGTATTCAATGTTGGCCCGAGTTGTATCAAAGTGCGTGTTGCTTGGAATGACTTTGCCGGGACCACCAAGGGCTGTGAATAGAATCTTTTCGGCAGCTCTGCCTTGATGTGTTGGAATCACATGTGTGTACGGAAAAAGATTTTGTACAGCGTCTTTGAACTTAAACCACGAAGGAGATCCAGCGTATGACTCATCACCACGTTGAATCGCGGCCCATTGATTACGACTCATAGCGCCCGTGCCAGAATCTGTCAGCAGGTCTATGAGGACATCATCTGAGTGCAATGAGAAGAGATTATTGCCCGCTTCGGCAATGAGTTTCTCTCGCTGTTCTTGTGTAGTCATTGCGATAGTTGCTACAGAGTGAATCTTGAAGGGCTCAATAATCGTTTTAAATTCCATTGCAAAATGTTAGACATATCCATACCGGGAAGTTTGAAATCGCCTGGGGCCAGCACTTTAACCAGCATTTATCGCCTCTACCGCCCAAACTCCACCATATGGAAGGAAACGGGAGGTATCAGGGGCGCATCGTTGACCGAGTCCTAAAGCCAACCTAGGCTATGAAGATGCCTTCGCTAGGAGAGATAAATGCGATGGATGGTGCAAAGGCGCACGAGTTATTTGCGCGCTGCACCATCGCGTCGCAATATTGCGACACCCTCGTGAAGACTCGACCATATTTTAGTGAAGACAATCTCCTTAGCGCATCGGATCAAGCCACGCGTAATTTGAATGCGAAAGCTTTGTTAGTTGCCTTTTCTGGCCACCCACGTATCGGTGAACGAAAAGCACATTCGGCTTGGGCAAGCGCTGAACAGTCAGGCGTTTCTGCCGATGATGCCAAAGTTCTAGCAGATCTTGCCGCTGCTAACTTGGCATATGAACAAAAGTTTGACTATGTATTTCTCATTTGTGCCACCGGTAAGTCCGGCGCGCAAATGCTGGCCGAGTGCAAGCGCAGAATCAATAACTCCCCTGAAGTAGAGATCGAAGAGGCGCGCGAACAGTTGAGATTAATCAATCGAATTCGAATACATAAATTGCTGGAGGAAGCATGAGCACGCTATCGACGCATATCTTGGATACAACGACGGGCCAACCTGCTGCGGGAGTGAAAGTAACTCACCGAGCGGATGGGAAAGTCATTGCAAGCGGGGTTACTAATGGCGATGGTCGCGTCGCTGATTTATTGGGTGGCCAACCAATAACTGCTGGCAACCACACGCTCACTTTTGAAGTCGGCCCATATTTTGCCACCGATAATCGCGAAACCTTTTTTAGCAATATCAACGTCGATTTCGTCGTCACTGACATCAACCGTAATTACCATATTCCACTTCTGCTCAGCCCATTTAGTTTCACCAGTTACAGAGGGAGCTAACTATGAAAATCGAGCTCGGCGAGAACCGTTACGGAAAAGCAGAGAATCGAGTAGTTAGAATCACTCGTGAGCAGGGCAGGCATCATATTCTTGACCTCAACGTCTCGGTGCAGTTAAGCGGCGATTTCGCCGAGACGCACTTAACTGGATCCAATACCAAAGTCCTGCCGACCGATACTCAGAAAAATACCGTCTTTGCTTTTGCGCAAAAGTATCCCGCGATGGAGCCAGAGGCCTTTGGGTTAAAGCTCTGCGAACA
>QYPG01000043.1 GCA_007279945.1 Streptomycetaceae bacterium
ATTAGTTAGTTCCACACGAAACATCGCGTTAGGTAGAGCTTCAGAAACGGTGCCTTCCATTTCAATGGCGCCATCTTTGCTAGCCAATCTGTACCCACAATTCTGTTTAAGCGTGAAACAAGCGAAGTTGTAGTTTAGAGGTCGGGCTTGAATAAGGGAAATCGGCCCTATTAAATGACAACGGTGTAACTCAGGCCACAATCCCCAGTATGAAAGGCTACAGAAACAGCCTACTTAGCTCGAATTCGGGCAGCCACAGCCTGAGCAATCACGGCCGAGGAGCCAAATGCTCGAATTAAGTTCTTAGGTACGAATTCACGGCTCGGCCAGCCCATGTCAATGAATATTGCCTCTGGAAAGCGCTCATTCAATCGCTTCAGTGTCGCAAGCAGCGGTGCATCACGATAAGCATCTCTAAAAGCCACCACTAACTTCTTCGTTGCAAGGGTTTCAGCATCGCTTGCATGAATGTCGCAGGCAATTCCTACAGCACGTAACTCTCTATGCATACCCCATGAAACATCACCGGCGGCGATAGTTGGTTTGGTTCCAATCTCCACCAAGTTAATGGCGCCTGGTTCTAATTCAACCGATCCGGATACTTCAAACCCATGGATTAAATCTTTAAAATCTACGGCAGCAGTTGCAACGCCCTTAGTTTTATTGGCTGAGCGCCAAGAAATGATTCGCTGTTCGGATTCTTCTAGTGACTTAGTTGGTAACGCTCCTGAATCGACTGCTGATTTGATCCAGTCAAAACTTGAAGAAACAAACTGAGATTGATCACCCATGCCAGAAAAACACAATAGATCAGAACCAGCCCCTAAAGCCTTAAGTGCGGACTCATGTATTTTTGTGGGGCCTCCGATTGCGCCCATATCAAGGGCATCAGTGACTATCAAACCATCAAAACCCAAAACTCCACGTAAGTAATCTCGTATTACCTTACTTGATAATGATGCAGGAAATTCCCTATCCAGCGATTCAGCAACTAGATGGCCAATCATGATGGCAGCAACTCCAGATTGAATTGCATGCTTAAATGGAGATATATGTTGAGATTCATAATCTACTAAAGCCAACTTTATATGCGGCAAATCATGATGGGAATCTTCAAGAACTGCGCCGTGACCAGGGAAGTGTTTAACGCACGCTCCAACTCCAGCACTTTGCAATCCCTTAACGGCGGCTGCAACATGGCGCGTGACAACATCGGTTGACATTCCAAATGAACGAACGCCAACTATTGGGTTATTCTCGAAGGCGACAACATCCGCGACTGGTGCATAAGTTATGTCAATCCCGATTTCGCGCAAGATAGTACCCATGGAGTTATACGAGCGATATGTGAGATCTTCATCATCGCATTGGCCTAATAGCGCTGGTGTTGGGTATCGGCTTCCCTCGCGAACAAATAGACGCGTTACATCCCCACCCTCTTCATCAATAGTAATAAGAACATCAGGGTTATAACTGCGAAGATCTTCAATTAGATTTGCAGCTGCTTCAAAATTAGGGGTGTTTGACGCAAAGAGGGTGACCGAACCCAAGCCATTCTCCAACCAAGGCTTAATCCATTCAGGAACAATTGCACCGCCAAAACCTGGTGAAAATGTTGAAAGTATCGTGCGATCAAGGGCCGTTGATGGTTTCATTGCTACCCCTTTACCGCCCCGGCTGTGACGCCAGTAGCAATTTTGTCCTGAATGAGCGAGAAGAAGATAACTACAGGAATCGCAGTTAAGGTCGAGGCAGCCATGAGTGGACCCCAGTCAGTTCCAAATCTATTTGTAAATCCCGCTAACCAAATTGGCATTGTTGCTTTGTCTTGGCTTGAGAGCAAAATGTAGGCTAACAGAAATTCATTCCAAGCTTGAATAAATGCAAATATCGCAGTTGCGACTAAGCCAGGCGCCATCAATGGAAATAGGACCAGTCGATATGCCTGAGGCTTTGTGCATCCATCTACTAATGCGGCCTCTTCAAGCTCTACGGGGATATTAATTAGAAACCCACGCAGAGTCCACACGACAAAGGGCAGGATAAAGGCGATATAGGTCAAAATCACGCCCGCCAATTTATCTGTCAAATTTAACCTGGAAAGTAGTAGATAGAGTGGAATTAAGAGTGCTGATAATGGAAGCATCTGTACGAGCAAGATACTCGCAACATAAATCCGCTTACCTTTGAACTTCATGCGAGCAACAGCTATGGATGCAAAAAGGGCTACAAATAAGCTAATAAGTACCGTGAAGAAAACAACAATCACTGAATTCCAAAGCGCTTGAGTAAAACCTTCTTTAGTTATCGCCTCTGTATAATTTGACAGTGAGAATGAGCGGGGAAACAATGTTGGATTAGTTGAGAGAATGTCACCTTTAGGTTTAAAGGAAGTGCTGACCATCCAATAAACAGGAAAGCCCATCAAGACAATTGCAAACAACCCTGAGATATTTGAAAATATGGAACTATTCGGGCGTTTCATTCATCCCCCATCCGCATCATTTGCCGCAAGTAATAGCCAGTCACTCCTATAAGGGCAAAAATCATGATTAACGAGATTGCAGAACCCATGCCATATTCACTTAAACCAAAGGATTTCTGGAAGGCATAAATAGCCATTGTGTAATATTCAGCAGAAGGACGACTATCTAAGAAGATCCAGATATGTGAAAAGACTTGGAAATCCCAAATTGTCGAGAGGGAAATTAAAATAATGTAGACCGGCAAAAGCATTGGAAGAATGATATTTCTAAATACCTGACGGGAATTTGCACCATCGATCTCTGCCGCCTCAATTAGATCCTTTGGAACTTGAGTTAGCGCAGCATAAATACTGATTGTTATAAAAGGCAGTGCGCCCCATGCAACACAGCCGCCAATAATCATAAAGCCTGAAAAAGTATTAACAAAGTAGTTGTGATTATCCATCTCAAAGCCCAGCGAGTTAATCAGGGCAGTGACAATGCTGAAATCAAACGAAAAAAGCCAACGCCAAACAGAGATTGAAACTAACTGTGGCATGGCCCAAACGAGAATTAGTACGCCGTTGAGAACTCGGCGTAATCCCGGGTGCATCTTGACCATCAAATGGGCCAGCCAGCCACCAACGACAATTGAAACTGAAACCATTCCAAATGTGAAAAGTAGTGATCGCCTTAGAATTCGCCAAAACTCAGGATCTTTTAAAGTTTCGCGGTAGTTTTCTAGCCCAATGAAAGTTCCTTTGCCGGCGATAATTTCGGCAAGTCCATATCTTTCAAATGATAATGAAATCAACTTATAGACAGGAAATCCAAGGATTATGCCTAGTGCAATAAGACTTGGTGCAATTAGCAAGTAAGGCCATGGCTTAAATCTGCGAGGACTAGTAATCCGCGCAAGACCGGTACTCAATTGAGGCCTCCTTAGAAAATTTATTGTAAGGAGAGGCGACTTTCCCTCGAGTAAGTCGCCTCTCCTCACACTTCTTGATTAGTCCTAGGACTAGTTGAGAAGTTTCGTAATTTCGGCAGATGCATCGGCTGCTGCCTTTGCAACTGTCTTCTTGCCTGTAGCTATATCAGCGAGCATTGTTTGGAGAGTATTTGCATTCTCAACATCAACCCACTTAATAGCACCTGGAACGAACCATGAGTTCTTTGCTGCAGCTGCAACTGGAGCAGCAGCACCAGAAATCAAGCTGAGCATCTTTGTATTATTTGGAATCGCACCACTTTGAGCGATGGTCTTCATCTGTGTTGCATTTGTGTAGTAGCGAATCCAAGTAGCAGCCAATTTTACATTCGCTGTATAACTTGGAACTGCCAAGTTTGATCCACCAAGGAAGGCTGGAGATGCTTTTCCGGCCTTAACAGAAGGCATTGGGAAGAAGCCCCAGTCAGCACCTACCTTTGGAATGCAGCATGATTCCCAGCCATTTGAGTATGACATAGCAACTTTGCCGCCATTGAAAACATCCCACTGTGCAGCTTCAGTTCCTGATTTGTCTGCCTTTGAGAGAAGATCGCTAACTTCTTTGAAGCGATTCAAACCACGAATTGCTGCATCGGAATCGAGTGAACCTACCCACTTGCCGCCAGACTTAGTCGCGATTGCGCCACCCTCATCATAAACAAATGACATGGCCGCATACCAGTACTTGCCTGGTAGATAAACAGCAGAGAAGTCTTTGTCAGTTCCATAGGCATCCATTAACTTTTTGCCTGCTGATAGGAATTCAGCATAAGACTTAGGAACAGAGATTCCCTGTGCTTTAAATAGTGAAGGGCGGTACATAATTGCGCGTGCACCTGCGTAGTAAGGAACTGCATACAACTTACCGTTGTAGCTTCCTGCATCTTCAAGTGCCTTAAGCCAAGTTGCACTGTTTCCAAATGTTGGCTTATATGAGCTAAGTGATGCGAGCGCACCCGCAGCTGAATACTTCATAACTTCTGTGTTTCCAAACTCAACTACATCAGGTCCTTTTTTAGCAACTAGAGAAGCATCGAGTTTCTTGAGGTGATCTCCCCATGTTTGGAATTCAACAATAACTTTTGTATTTGGATATGCAGCAGTAAATGCTGCATTTGCATCTTCAAGAGCTGTTCCAAAATCTTTCGCATCTGGCATCAGCCAAACTGTGATTGATTTAGGGGCAGCTGCTTGCGCAGCGGTGCTACCTGTAAATGCAACAGCACCAACGAGGGCTGCAACACTTATGGCAGCGATTGATTTGGCGCGAAGTGTGCGCATACAAGCCTCCATATAGGTTCCACGATCTTGAGAGGGTTCCAAAGATCTAGTAAGACAGGTATAGACCAATTTTGCGAAAATTACTAGTATGTGGGCAGGGTTTGGCAGCCAATTCCCCCCTTGGCCCTCACACTTGAGCGCGCTTTGGGTTAGGTTGTGCCTCACGGGCAGAGCACGCCCCCTAATCAGACAGGTGGGCAGATGGCAAAAGAAGAGGTCAGGAAGCAGTTCCGCCTGGCCGACTTATTGCGCACTGAAATCTCCGAGCTAACCACCCACGATCTGATTCCAGGGGAGCGCGCCCTATCTGAACGCTTTGGAACCTCTCGAGTGACTATTCGGCAGGCATTGGCACTTCTGCAAGATGATGGATTAATTTATACAGTTCATGGCGCTGGTTCATTCGTCGCCCCTCCCCGCGTTGTTAAGCAGATGAAATTACTCTCATTCACACAAGAGATGAAACTAAAGGGCTTGAAACCATCTACAAAACTCATTAGCGCCCAACTCATCGAAGATGATGAAAAAGCTATTGATGATTTTGTCGTGGTTAGCGAACCGGCCTATCGAATCGAGCGCCTGCGGCTGGGTAATTCAGAACCACTCTCCCTAGAGATCGCATATATAAATCAAACTATTGCGCCGAACTTACTTGATCATGATTTAACTAAATCTCTTTATCATATTCTCGAATCTGAGTATGGGCAGGAAGTATTTAGCGCAGATGAACACCTAACTCCTATTATTGTTGATGATGCGATTGCAAAGATAATGAAGATCCCTGTTGGAAGTGCAGCAATTAGAATTCAGAGGACTGGTTATAACGTTCGTGGTGAAGAAATTGAAAGATCGATTTCAATTCGTCAAGGCAATCGTTGGGACTTTAAATATTCAATTCGAATCTAGTTTTTCTTAACGGAGAATATTGAGCTCCCCAGAAGGATTGAAAGTCCTATAAAAACGGCCCCCGCACCTGAGGCGGCGGCAACAATTCCTGCAGCTGCCGGGACTACGAACTGGCCCAAGCGATTGCCCATCAACCTGGCAGATACGGCCAAGGCTCGCTCGTCGGCTTGAGTCTTCTGAGAAACCAATGACATAGTCAACGGTTGGCCGATTCCTAATGAAAATCCTGCGACGAAAACTATTGCCCCTAATGTCAAAGGCGTCTTTGCAAATGCCATCAAAATGCAGGCAAGAACTGAAATCAAAGTGCTCCATAGCAATAATTGATGCGTTGTAAATCGCTCACTGAGTCGTCCTAAGAAAAAGCGAGAGAGCATCGTCGTTCCTGCACGCAATGCCAAAATAATTCCGACAGCATAGGGTGAAAATCTATTCTCGCTTCCATACAGCGGCAGGAAGACCACAAGCACATCAGCTGTTGCCGAAATCGCAAGTGAAATATAGATTGCGGCTAATATTCCAGGGGTGCGTACTAGCTTTATAGTCGCCGAAAATGTTCCATCAACATTTGATTTAGCCTCTACCGTTGGCCTTTCTTGCCGCCACTTTAATAAGGGG
>QYPG01000019.1 GCA_007279945.1 Streptomycetaceae bacterium
CCGCAGAGTGCGTTAAATAAAGTTGTCTTACCCGCACCATTAGGGCCGATCAAACCTACAACTTCATTTTGCCCAATTTCACAGTAGACATCATTGAGAGCCCGAAGACCGCCAAAGGAGACTGTTACTCCATCGACGCGCAGCGCTGCAGTATTAGTAGACATGAGGTGCGTAGATTCTAGGCACCCGCGGCCCAATCCGTGTGGTGATTTCGTAGTTAATTGAGCCAGATGCGCGCGCCCAATCATCGGCCGTGTATTCACCATGAGAGCCATCACCAAAAACTATGACCCAGTCCCCTGACTGCGCCGTTGAATCTGCACCTAAATCAACCACAAATTGATCCATCGAGACTCGTCCGATAATCGGGGCTTTTTCACCCTCAAATGCGACCCCTGCGCCTTGGGTATTGCGGGGAATTCCATCGGCATAGCCCATGGCCACGACACCAAGTTTGGTAGCTGATTGTGTAAACGCTGTTGCTCCATAACCAACTGGTGAATTAGCTGGTACTGATTTCACTAAGTGAAGCTTTGCGCGCAACTGCATGGCAGGCTTTAAACCTAAATCTTTGCTTGAGCCGAGCGTGTTCGCATCGGGACTTAATCCATATAGTGCAATACCGGTACGTACTAAATCAAAAGCTGCACCGTGATTCATTAACGTTGCCGCTGAGTTTGATAAGTGTTTAATCGGTGGATTAATACCAACTGCAGCTAAGTCTGCAACCATCTCTTTGAATCGATTCAACTGATCGATATTTTGTTTCTCGCTTGGTTCATCAGCTCGAGCAAAGTGTGAAAAAACTCCAGCAATTTCAATCTGAGATAAGTCTAAAGTTAAAAACTCTTGCCACTCATCTAGAAAACCACCTCGTGTCATGCCGGTGTCAACTTCTATATGAACTCGTGGCTTTACTTTTAGTGATGCAATCTCATTGAAAGCCATTACCGAGGAGATAGCTACATCAATATCGTGGGTAACGGAAGATTTGAAATCTGATCCGGGTGAAACTAGCCAAGCCAGAATTGGAATCCGAACCCCGCGTGTACGAAGTAAGATTGCTTCTTCTAGTAATGCAACACCTAACCAATCTGCGCCTGCACGTTCGGCGGCTAGACCTACTTCGATTAAGCCATGACCATATGCATCTGCTTTAACTACTGCTAAAAGTTCCACAGCAGATTGAGATTTCAATAAGGCAATATTTGCTGCGATTGCCGATACGTCGACTCGGGCTTCAGCGCGATGTTCCATTAGCTGCGCTCCACAATCACCATGGCGGAGGCGATACCTGCATCATGAGAAAGCGAGAGATGCACAGTTGCACCATCTACTAAATCAGCGATTTCTCCACGAAAAAGAAATGCCGGCTTACCGCTTTCTAAGTTAATAACTTCGGCATCATGCCAGTGCAAACCTCTACCTGCGTTGAGCGCCTTATAGAGCGCCTCTTTAGCGGCAAAGCGTGCGGCTAAGGAGTTGATTGGCTTTGTTTGTTCAGCCTCAGTAAAGAGTTTGGTCAACAGGCCAGGAGTACGTTCGATGGAAGATTTAAAGCGCTCGATATCAACCACATCGATTCCGATTCCATCAATCATAGTTTAAGCCTAGTGCCGTTGGCTCTTCGAAGGAACGTAGCGATCGACCGCAATGACGGCGACCAAGAGTGATGAGCCAATAAATAGCCCACCTAACAAATCGGTAAACCAGTGCGTATGACGAATCAAAGAGACTAAGCAAATCGTTAAAGAGATTAGTACTACCCCTGCACTTGCTAATCGTCCTTGAAATCTATCAACGCGTGCATATCTGTAAATCAAATATGCCAAAATACCCCACGATAAAACCGCGTTAGATGCATGACCACTTGGATAAGACATGCCACCAGCATGTAGTAAATCGAAGCCATCGCGAGGCTTGGTACGACCTAAAAAGAGTTTGAATACTCCAACCACGGCATTGAGGGCGAGTAGTGAAAGGAGCGCCAAATTTAATGGACGCCAAGTCTTGAATTTATAAGCGATGAATGCAGCTGCGAGCAGTAAAACTGTTGCAGTAACCCAACGAAGCCCTAGGTCATCAAGCCTGCGAAGTACAAAGCCTGAAAAGCCATCAAAGCGAGGTCTATGCGTCTGATTTATATTATTATCAAAATTAACTAATGGACCATAACTCATTACTTGCTGGGTAACTATGAGATAACCAACAAAGAGCACTGAGGACCACCGAAGTGCACGAAACATTTGAGCTCGACGCATTTATTCCACCGTAACTGATTTAGCTAAGTTTCTAGGTTGATCTACATCATTGCCACGTGCGACCGCCATTTCATATGCAAAGACCTGAAGCGGAACCGTTGCAAGCACTGGTTGAAAAAGCGCTGGTACTACTGGTATCCGAATGATGTGTTCAGCGCCTTCAACTACTGCACCTTCTTCGGCGATCACAATTACTCGAGCCCCACGTGCCTTTACCTCTTGAATATTGCTAAGCATCTTTTCATCAAGGGCGTGCTCATGACCTGCCGGCAAGATCGCTATAACGGGAGTTCCTTGATCAATAAGGGCGATTGGTCCGTGCTTGAGCTCGCCACCAGCAAAACCTTCGGCATGAATATAAGCCAGCTCTTTTAATTTCAGCGCACCTTCAAGCGCAACGGGGTATCCAATATTCCTACCTAAAAATAGAACGATGTTGTTACTGGCAAAACTCCGTGTGAGCGCACGTAAAGGTTCAACTGTCTCTAGAATCTGTTCAATCTTTCCTGGAAGTTCTAATAGTTCACCATATAAGCCTTCAACTTCAGAATCTGATAACGATCCATTGACTTGAGCCAAGTGCAGACCAATTAAGTAAACCGCAATCATTTGAGTAAGAAGTGCCTTGGTGGATGCCACGGCGATTTCTGGACCAGCATGTGTGTACAAAACCGCATCGGATTCACGTGGGATGGTTGAGCTATTTGTATTGCAGATTGCTAAAACTCGGGCACCTGCAGCCTTTGCATGCCGCACTGCCATCAACGTATCCATGGTCTCACCCGATTGCGAGATTGCAATGACTAGGGTCCCTACATCAATAATCGGATCGCGGTAACGGTATTCACTTGCAATCTCTACTTCAACTGGAATCTTGGCCCACTTTTCGATTGCATGTTTAGCGACCATGCCCGCGTGATAAGCGGTCCCGCATGCAATTACAACAATCTTCTTGATCTCGCGAATCTCTTGCGGGCTCATATGTAACTCATCAAGCAGAATCTGCTTGTTATCGCTTAAGCGGCCAATCAACGTATCTGCAACTGCCTTTGGCTGCTCGTAAATCTCTTTGAGCATGAAGTGAGTAAAGCCGCCCTTTTGTGCAGCAGATGCATCCCATGAAATCTCATACTCTTTTGGTTTGATTTCTTTTCCTTCTAAATCCGTAATATGAACTGAGGTAGGAGTCATTGTGACTACTTCATCTTGGCCTAACTCAACAGCACGCTTGGTGTAGTCAATAAAGGCAGCAACATCTGATGCCATAAAGTTTTCGTTCACTCCAAGGCCAACGACTAACGGAGAATTGCGCCGAACTCCAACAACAATATCGGGAGCATCGGCATGTATTGCAACTAAAGTAAACGAGCCACGTAAGGCTTTAACACCCTCACGCATTGCCGCAGAGAGATCTCCCTTATGTTCCTTACGAAGATCACTCAATAAGTGCGCGACAGATTCAGTATCGGTTTGTGAAGAAAATTTGTGCCCGCGCGATTCAAGATTTGCTCGCAACTCGGTGTAGTTTTCAATAATTCCATTGTGGATAACAGCTAACTTGCCATCGTTATCTACGTGCGGATGAGCGTTGCGATCAGTAGGTCCACCGTGAGTAGCCCAGCGAGTGTGACCGATTCCAGAGTGAACGATGGGAAGCGAAGAATCTAAAGCGTTCTCTAAATTAGCGAGCTTGCCCGCCTTCTTTTCAATAAATAACGTGCCGGGAGTTCCGAGGGCAATACCTGCCGAGTCATAGCCACGATATTCAAGACGGCGAAGACCTTCTATGAGAGGTGTGACTGCAGATTGCGGCCCGGTGTATCCCACAATTCCGCACATAAATGCTTACCCCAGTTCGGCTTTAACTACATCTGCAAGTGATCGGGCAACTTCTTCGGCAAGGTTATCACTGGCGGCTTCCACCATCACTCTAACGAGTGCCTCGGTGCCAGATGCGCGCAATAAAACACGGCCGCTGTCCCCTAAACGCTCTTCGGCAGATTTAACGGCAGCGGCAATCGCTGCAGATTCATTTAACTTAGCCTTATTAACATCTTTAACATTAATGAGTACCTGTGGAAAGCGCACCATTGTGGCCGCTAGTTCTTGCAGAGTTTTCCCGGTACGAACTATCTCTTGCAAAAGCTGCAGAGCAGTTAACACACCATCGCCTGTATTGGCTAAGTCACGCAAAATGACATGGCCAGATTGTTCTCCACCAATTGAATAATCATTAGCAATCATGTTTTCTAATACATTTCGATCGCCAACTGCAGTTGTTACTACATCGATTCCAGATTCTTTCATCGCATGCATAAAACCAAGGTTGCTCATCACCGTTCCAACGACTGTGTTCTTGTTTAGTTTTCCGCGAGCTTTAAATCCACGCGCCAAAATTGTTAAAATATGATCACCATCGATTTCATTACCGGCGGCATCAATTGCTAAGCATCTGTCGGCATCGCCATCATGTGCGATTCCAACGTCAGCGCCTTCTTTAAGTACTGCAGACCGCAGTTGGTGCAGATGTGTTGAGCCACAATTATCATTGATATTCCAGCCATCGGGTTGATTAAAGATTGCAATTACCTCTGCACCCGCACGGCGATAAGCCTCTGGTGCAACAAAAGATGAAGCACCGTTGGCACAGTCAACAACAATTTTTAAACCTTTAAGTGGAGTTTCAACCGATGCAAGTACATGCTTTAAATACCGTTCAGTGGCAGTCTCATCATTGATAGCACGGCCTACACCTCGACCAGTTGGACGTTTCCAATCCTCACCCATCCGAGCTTCAATACGGGCCTCGATTGCATCATCTAACTTTCCGCCACCACGAGCAAATAATTTGATTCCATTATCTGGCATTGGATTATGTGAAGCGCTAATCATGACGCCAAGATCGCACTTGGACTCTGCAACTAAATGTGCAATCGCAGGAGTAGGTAAAACTCCAACACGATAGACATTGATTCCAGCACTAGTTAAACCTGCGACAACGGCAGCTTCTAGAAACTCACCTGATGCGCGTGAATCCTGACCAACGATTGCCGTTGGCTGATGATCATTATTTGATGAGCTCTCAACCAAGATGTGGGCAGCGGCAACAGAGACACCTAATGCGATTTCTGCTGTGAGTTCGCTATTGGCTAAGCCGCGAATTCCATCGGTACCAAAGAGTGCCATTGGAACTCCCTCGTTTAAAAGTGAATTAGCGCTTGCTGTATTGAGAACGCTTACGTGCCTTCTTTAGGCCGTACTTCTTGCGCTCGATAACACGTGCATCACGTGATAAGAATCCAGCCTTTTTAAGTGCTGGACGGTTAGCTTCTTCATCAATTTGATTTAGTGAACGTGCAACACCTAAACGAAGTGCACCGGCTTGACCAGATACTCCGCCACCATTGATGCGAGCAAAAACATCGTATTGGTTTTCAGCACCTACTGTGCGAAATGGCTCTGAGACTGATTGTTGGTGAACCTTGTTTGGAAAGTAATTCTCTAGAGTCTTACCGTTAACAACCCATTTGCCAGTACCTGGTACTAAGCGAACGCGTGCAACTGCCTCTTTACGACGACCTGTACCGGCACCTGGAGCCTTGATAGCTGGGCGATTAGTTGCTGCAGCTGGAGTTGCTGATGAGTATGAAGTAGGAACTTCGTTCTCGTCGAGATCTTCAAAAGTTGTGTTCTCTGACATTTTTATCCCTTACTTCACGATTTGTGAAACTTGATCGAATACATATGGTGTTGGTGCTTGTGCTGCATGTGGGTGGTTTGGACCCGCATAAACCTTGAGCTTAGAAGCAATGTCGCGACCTAAACGATTCTTAGGAATCATTCCCTTGATCGCTTTTTCTACAGCACGCGTTGGGAACTTCTCAAGAAGTTCGCCGTAAACAGTTGACGTTAAACCGCCTGGAAAACCTGAGTGATGGTGCGCCCACTTTTGCTTTGTCTTGTTACCTGACAACGCGATCTTCTCTGCGTTAATAACAATGACGAAATCGCCCATGTCCATGTGTGGTGCAAATGTTGTCTTGTGCTTTCCACGAAGTAGAGCGGCAGCATGCGTTGCAAGACGGCCCAAGACCACATCTTGCGCATCGATCACGTGCCACTGACGGACTGCATCACCGGCTTTTGGACTATATGTACGCACGCTCTTGCCTACCTTCTATTTCGAGTTTTTCTTAAAGCGCCCTTTGGAGCGCAGAGGAGTAAGGGTACCCGTGCTTGGGGCATGGGTCAAAATCGAGTAATTAATGCTCAAAAACAGGCTCCGGGCTCTCGAATACACGTCCGTCGCTGCCAAAAACTAGGAATCGACTAAAACCTCTGGTGAACCAACGATCATGAGTCACGGTAATGACCGTTCCCTCATATCTATCGAGGGCGGCTTCAAGACTTTGAGCACTCGCTAAATCTAAGTTATCGGTTGGTTCATCCAGCAAGAGCAACGTTGAGCCAGAGAGTTCGAGCAAGAGAACTTGAAAACGCGCCTGTTGTCCACCAGATAATGAAGAGAACTTTTGCTCTGCTTGTTGATCTATCTCATATCTGCGCAACACGCTCTTTGCTGGACCTAACTGCAGCGAATAGGTCTGCCACAAGATTTCCAGCAAGCTTTGGTTTTCAAACTCAGGGTGTGCATGCGTCTGAGCAAAGTAGCCAATCTCAACTCGGGCACCTACTTTAAATACACCAGAGTGTTTAACACTCTCATCCCCCGAAATTAATCGAAGAAAGTGCGACTTACCGCTGCCATTCTTGCCGAGAACTGCAATGCGATCGCCAAAGAAAACTTCAAAGTTAAATGGTTCTGTGAGATTTTCAAGTGCTAAGTTTTCAAAGGTTAAGGCGCGCAGACCAGTACGACCACCACGCAAACCAACTTGTACATCTTGTTCAATCGGTGGAGCTTCGGGAGCGCCGACTTCTTGGAACTTCTTTAACCGAGTCTGCATAGCGTGATACTTATTTGCCATATCCGGGCTAATCGCAGCCTGTACTTGTAACGTGCGAACTAACTCTTTAAGTCGTTGGTGTTCTTGTTCCCAGCGCAACAAAATCTCAGCAAAGCGAGCGTTGCGTGCCTTGCGCGCCTCATGCCACGTTGAAAACTTCCCCCCATGAACCCACGTTGTATTTCCAGTCGAGCCTTGCTCAAGAGTGACAATCTTATTGGCAGTATTTTCTAATAATTCGCGATCGTGGCTAATAAACAGGACGGTCTTTTTAGTAGCGGTGATCACTTCTTCTAACCAACGCTTTGATGGAACATCTAAGTAGTTATCGGGCTCATCAAGTAGTAGTACTTCATCTGGACCTTCCAATAATGCAGTTAAAACTAATTTCTTTTGCTCTCCCCCAGATAATGTATTGACTTCGCGCTTTGCTACATCATCAAATGATTTACCAAGAGCTGCCGTACAACAGACATCCCATATAACTTCGTATTCATAACCGCCGGCATCTCCCCAGCCAATAATCGCTTGGGCATATGCCATCTGAGATTTCTCTGAATCCTTATCATTCATATGCGCCTCGGCGCTTTCCACAAGTGCGGCAGCATCACGAATGCGCTTTGGTGCAACCGATAACAGCATTTGATGAACAGTGGTGTTATCTCGTACCGAGCCGATGAACTGACGCATGACTCCAAGGCCACCAGTAATTGAAACCTGTCCCGAATCTGGTTGTAAATCTCCACTAATCATACGAAAGAGCGTTGTTTTACCTGAACCATTAGCCCCGATCAAAGCGACTTTTGCACCATCACCAACACGAAAGCTGACATCGTTAAGGAGTACTCGACCATCAGAGAGCGAATAATCAACGGCGCTTACATCAATATGTCCCATTAGTGACTACCTGGGTAATCAACATGGCGAAGTGTTAGCCCGCGCGCTTCAAAGACTAGTGAATCTGGCACGCGCTCTTTGTTGGCCAACATCGCCACAATCCAGTCCAAGCTATTGCGTCCTTCTGCCACACATACGACAGCGCCAACTAAGTTGCGCACCATTGAATAACA
>QYPG01000009.1 GCA_007279945.1 Streptomycetaceae bacterium
CTTCTATGCCGCACTGCCACCTTTCTTATAGATGTTATTCATACTCTCGGCGGCACGGCGTAGCGGTTTCTCAGCGTTGTGAACGTATGTGCGGGAAGTAAGTCCGACTGATGAGTGACCTAGTACCCGACGAACCGTTTCAATGCCAACATCATTTGCGTAGAGCAAAGTTCCTGCAGTGTGCCGTGCATTGTGCAAACTACGACGTGGAATTCCACATGAGTCCAATGCTTGCTGCCAACGTTGATAATCTAATTTAGGTTGCTGAAAAGAGCCTTCACGGTTTGGAAATACCAAGTCATTGTCAGACCACTTTGTACCTGCACTTAGACGCATACGAGCAATCTCTGCCTTATGGTGTTTTAGTGCTTCAATTGCAGTATCGCTGAGAATTACCGTACGCACTGATGATTCAGTCTTCAACTTAACAAACTTACGTACGCCATCTACCTCCTGGGACTGCTGATGAACTTGCATAGTTCCTTCCTCAAAATCAAAGTCATTCCATTGAAGACCCAATGCTTCTCCCTGGCGCAATCCACAGAATGCAATGTGTAGGCGAGCGCCCATGAATGTTCCCTTGTGCTTATCAAGAAGTGCAAGCACTTGGTTCTCATTAAGTGGAGTGATTTGTGCTTTCTGTTCTGGCGATTTGGCTAACCCATGTGCTGGATTAGCAAGGATGAGTCCAGAATCAACAGCAGACTTCATGCACTTCGAAATCAATGCCAGTGCCTGATTTTGTGAACGTGCACCAATCATGTTTGCCGCCATTGAAGACATAAGAGTTGCAATCTCACGCTTTGTAATCTTATTGAGTTGCATGCTCCCAAGTGCGGGGACAATATTGCGAACTGCAAGTCCACGGTAGCGACGGTAGGTTGTGGATGCGATTGCATTCTTGTGCTGGAAATCAAGCCAAGGAAGTAGATACTCGCCAAGAGTTACCTTGCTGGCACCCAGAACCTTTCCATTATTGGCAGCAGGTAACTGATGAATCTTTTCTTTGGCACGACGCTTAGACTCTTGTTGAGTCTTCGCAGTTGCGGTAACTGTGCGACCTTGAGAGGTGATGACCGTCTTCCAAGAATTACCAACCTTGTAGGTATGGCCCTGTCCATTTGATTTACGTGTTTTGTGATTCATGTATTACTCCTTAGTTAAAAGAAAGGTGAAATACCCTTCTATTTACATTTTGACCGATTTCAGGAGTAACCACTCTTGTTAGTAGCCCTACCTGGAATACATGACCAAATAGGAACTCATACCATTCTCATACCATCCAAGAATTTGGACGATGAATTTTCCTAAATCCCCGCATGAATCGGGTTAGGATGATGCTTATAGGTGGGAGAGAAGAGGACTGTAAATCCTCCGGCTCTGCCTTCGAAGGTTCAAATCCTTCACCCGCCACCAGATAGAACTTATGGACGCAGAACTATTCGAATTGGATTATCACTTTTGCTGGCCAACTGAGCTAAAGCCTCCTTGGCTTGCTCTAAGGCCATAATCGAGGAAATTGAGCCGGAAAGATCCAGTTTTCCAGCTCTTACTAATTCAACTAATTCTTGTGTGTGATGCACTTCTGAACCATAGTGTCCAAGGATTTGGTTTCGCTTATACACAAAGGCCATATCACTTGGAATAGTAATCGGCTCGCTAGCAATTCCAATGATTACTAACTTGCCAGCTTCTGCAAGCAAAGGGAGCGCTTGGACTCGAACAGCGTTTACTCCCGCAAAATCAAAAGCAGAATCAACGCCTCGGCCATTTGTTATTGAGCGAACTTTTTTAGCAAACTCGGGATCGTGTGGATCAAGTGCTAGATCGGCTCCAACGTGTAATGCGCGCTCACGTGCAAGTGGCAATGGGTCAACTGCGATGATCGGGCTGCAACCAATAATCTTTAGAAGTTGAATTGCATGAATTCCCAGTCCGCCGATTCCAAAAACCGCACTCGAGAGTCCAGCACGCATTTGTGCAGTATGAGTAATTGCTGCCCATGGCGTTGAAACAGCATCAGGGATAATGCAGGCTTCTTCAAAACTTAGTTGATCGTGAATTGCAACTAAAGTATCCGCATTGGCAATCATGAAATCTGCAAAACCGCCATCGAAATCAAAACCTTGAGTTCGTACTCTTCCTTTTTCATCTCTAATTCCGGCACATACAATTACTCGATCACCGACTTTCCAACCTGTCACACCTTCACCAATTTGATCAACAACACCGGCAACTTCATGTCCCATGGTTACAACGTCACCTTCTAAGTAGCCAGGTGAAAGAGTGGAATCGAGTAAGTGGACATCAGATAAACAAACTCCAGCAGCCTTTACTGCTACTCGCACGTGGCCATATCCAGCTTCTGGAACTGGGTGATCAACGACCTCAAATTGCCGCTTGCTGATAGTGATTCTTCCTGCTCGCATTAAATGATCCTCATCGCTCGGTTGATAAGTAAATTCACTGCATCTCCAAAACCGGCAAATGCAGGGTTTGTAGTTTGACCGGCCACGAATCTGGCCCAAATCTGCTGCAAAATAACGGTTAATCGAAAGAGGCCAAAAACTTCGTAGAAAGTAAAGTCATCGCATCCCCACTCTGATTTCTCTAAATATCTATCAACAAACTCTTTACGAGTTGGCATTCCAGGAAGATGACTTGGTTGGCGGCGCAAATCAGCGAAAGCGCCGCTGTCATCTCTATCTATCCAGTACGCCATTGACGAACCTAAATCCATGAGCGGATCACCAATAGTGGCTAGCTCCCAATCCAGAGCACCTACTAACTTTGGGGTCATATCCACTTTGAAAACTAAATTGTCTAAACGCCAGTCGCCATGAATAACGCACGATGCAACATCTGGCGGTTGGTTTTTATCTAACCATTGCATCAGCACTTCGCCATCGGAAACATCGGGAGTTAATGCATTTCGATAGCGACGCGACCAGCCTTCAACTTGTCTAGCAACATATCCAGGACCTTTGCTTAGTTGTACGAGTGACTTGGGATCAACATGGTGGAGCGATACCAAACCATCGATAACTAAATTTCCTATGAGCTCTATTTGTTCTGATTTGAGAGTTAACCCATCGGGCAAATTTCGTCGAAAAATAACGCCATCTATTTTCTCCATTACATAAAAATCTGAACCAATAACGTTCTGATCTTCACAAAGTGCAACGACTTCTGGGGCAATAGGAAAATCAGGTTTAAGAGTTTTTTGTATGAAGAATTCACGTTTCATATCATGGGCTGAAGCTGCCTTTGTCCCAACAGGGGGGCGCCTTAGTATCAGCTCACGCTCATTAAATGTAAGCAAGTACGTGAGGTTTGATGCACCTGCGTTAAATTGGCGCACAAGGGGTTGATCCGATGGTGCATCGATATTTTTCTGTAGCCATTGATGCACTGCTGCTATATCGAAGGCATCTTCTGTTCTTACATCGCCGAGTTCAACCGCCATTATTTGCTTATATGCCGATTCTTAAGCTCAAGGCGTGCGATATCCCGCAGATGCACTTCATCTGGTCCATCAACAATGCGCAACGTGCGTATGCCTGCAAACATAGATGCAAGTGGAGTGTCCTGGCTAACTCCTGCACCACCATGTACCTGAATAGCGTGATCAATAATCTCTTGTGCCATACGAGGTACAACAACTTTAATTGCAGCGATCTCTTTGCGTGCAGCTTTGGCCCCTACCGTATCGATGAGCCATGCCGTTTTTAAGACTAGTAGTCGAGCTTGCTCGATATTTATTCGAGCGTTAGCAATCCATTCTTGAACTACGCCTTGGTGTGACAAAAGTGTTCCAAACGTTGTTCGCTCACCAGCACGTTCGATCATGAGAGAAAGTGCACGCTCGGCCATACCGATAGCTCGCATGCAGTGATGAATACGTCCAGGTCCAAGACGGGCTTGAGCAATTTCAAAGCCAGAGCCTTGAGCTCCGATCAAGTTTGTGAGGGGTACCTTCACATTTTCAAAGAGGATTTCTGCATGTCCATGTTGGTCGACATAACCAAAGACTGAAAGATTTCTTACAATCGTAACCCCGGGAGTATTAATTGGAACTAAAACCATTGACTGTCGATGGTTACTATCGGCATCCGGATCAGTCACACCCATAAGAATTAATATCTGACAGCGCGGATCCATGGCCCCAGTTGTCCACCATTTACGACCATTTATTACATAGTCATTACCCACTCGAACGATAGATGTTGAAATATTTCTGGCATCACTAGATGCAACATCAGGTTCGGTCATTGAAAAACCAGAACGTATCTCACCAGCTAATAAGGGCTCTAACCATTGCTTTTTCTGCGCATCGCTTCCAAATAAATGTAGAACCTCCATGTTGCCGGTATCAGGGGCCGAACAGTTAAGAACTTCAGGTGCAATTTCTGGAGACCAGCCCGTGAGCTCGGCTAAGACCGCATAGTCGGTGACACTGAGACCGTGGGCCGGATCATGCGAATCAGGTAGAAATAAATTCCATAATCCCTTTGATCGAGCGCTTTCTTTCAGGCTTTCTACTATCGCAGGAAGTACGTGAGGTTTTCCTGCGGCAATCAAAGCGGTTCGTTGCTGGTGATAAATTGGCTCTGCTGGCAAAACTTGCTGCTCCATAAAATGGCGGAGCTCGTTTAAATATTTCTCGGCTCTTAAACTATTACTGAACTCCATGGTAGTACGGTACGCATATCGCGCTAAAAAGGGGAGAGCCGCATGAATATTTTGGACACATTTCGACTCGATGGCAAAGTGGCAGTTGTCACAGGAGCTTCATCAGGACTTGGTGTTGCATTTTCACAGGCCTTGGCCCAGGCAGGTGCCGACGTAGTGTTAGGTGCGCGCCGAGTTGATCGCTTGTCCGACACTTTGGCTTTGGTTGAAGCAGAGGGAAGAAGTTGTGCATTTTTGCAAACCGACGTTACTAAACCGGACGACTGCACAGCACTTATAGCTCTTGCCATTGAGCGCTTTGGGCGAGTTGATATTTTAGTAAATAACGCAGGAGTCGGAACCGCAGTGCCGGCAACATCAGAAACTCCAGATCAATTTAGAAATGTTATTGATGTTAATTTGATGGGTGCATATTGGATGGCACAAGCTTTTGCGCGAGAAGCAAAAAATGGTGGAGTGATTGTAAATATTGCGAGTATTTTAGGAATGCGCCCCGGTGGACTTCCACAAGCCGCTTATGCATCAAGCAAGGCTGGAGTCATAGGGTTAACGCGAGATTTAGCTGCACAATGGACGGCACGAATAGGTATTCGCGTCAATGCTCTTGCACCAGGATTCTTTCCATCTGAAATGACCGATCAAATGAATGATGCATCAATAGAGATGGTGCGTGCATTGACCGCAGCCCAGCGAATTGGAAGAGTAGAAGAGTTGGCGTCAACGTTAATTTGGCTTGTCAGTGATGCCTCATCCTATGTTTCAGGAGTAACGGTGCCAGTTGATGGCGGCTTTGTAATGCCGTAGTTACGAACCGAGTAGCGGCGCAATTGCTTTAGCAATCACACTTGGCGCTCCCGTGATCGACTCTTCACGATCGGCCCATGAAGCCGCAGATAAACCCGCATGTAAGGAGGCCCATCGAATTGGTTCAGGCTCCCACTGCGGTGATTGATGGTTTACCCACGGCAATTGCAGATGTTCATCATCTCGATCCAGAATAAGAGAGGTAAGTGTTTGGCCCGCAATATATGCACTTGTTACACCATCGCCGACATAGCCACCGGCCCGTGCGAGACCGTTTTTTCTGTCATAGGAAACGCTCGGATGCCAGTCACGGGCAATCCCTAGTGGACCTCCCCAGGCGTGAGTAAATGAGAATTCACGCAGAGCGGGAAACCAACTTCGAGCTAAATGTCGTAGCGACTCATGAACTTTTGCATGGTTGTCATACTTATCTTTTATAGAAGAGTTGTAATGGTAAGGCGCACCGCGACCACCGATTGCAATTCTGTTATCAGCAGTACGTTGCGCGTAAACAATGAGGTGACTTGCTGGTGAGAGAGTCTCATTCTCTTTCCATCCCACTTCATTCCAAAAAACTTCAGGCAATGGCTCAGTGGCAACTAAAAGCGAGTACAAAGGAACTACCGAACGCTTAAGCTCTTTAAATTGTGGTGAGTAAGCCTCGGTTGCAACGATGATGGTTTTCGCTTTAACTTTTCCATTCGCAGTTATTAATTCATTTGTTGAATAACTTTTAACTGGAGTATTTTCGAAAATCTTCACACCGCGTTTTTCAACGGCATCTGCAAGTGCTAACGCAAGTTTCAATGGATGGATACGCGCGCAATCAGGTGTATACATTCCGCCGAGTGCTCGTGATATTTTAATACGCGACATGCTCTCGTTTTTATTCAGGAGCTCATAACCCTCTGATTCATACGATGTGAAATCTTTTTGTAAACGATTTAGCTGAGCTTTATTTCTTGCAACGGTTAAAGTTCCGCCGCGATAGAAATCGATATCGACCTTTTCCGAGGTAGAGAATTCTTCTATCTGAGTAATTGACTCATGCCAGAGCTTGCGAACAAGAAGGGCGGCCTCCGAGCCGTTTTCACGGACAAGGCGTTCATGACTTATGGGGTACAGGGCCGATGCCCACCCACCGTTGCGACCACTTGCACCAAA